>DJRZ01000063.1 GCA_002440235.1 Alphaproteobacteria bacterium UBA6347 | reverse complement strand
GGCGGAAAAAGCCGCCGCTTTGCAGACGTTTTTGGGATCGCTGGGGATCAAGGCGGGCAAAAACGGCAAACTGCGCAACAACGACATCAACGCCGTTTTGGATCAGGTGCGCGGCACTCCGCGCGCGGGCATGGTCAACGAACTGATTTTGCGCGCGCAGAGCCAAGCGCGTTACAGCCCCGAAAATCTGGGGCATTTCGGGCTGGCTTTGGAAAAGTACGCGCATTTCACGTCCCCGATCCGCCGCTACGCCGATCTGCTGGTGCACCGCGGGCTGATTTCGGCTTTGCGTCTGGGAAACGACGGTCTTTTGGACGAAAACGGCGACGTCACCTGCGACATGGTCGATCTGGGCGACCACATTTCGGCGACGGAACGCCGCGCCGCCGCCGCCGAACGCGACGCGGAAGACCGCTATCTGTCCGCGTATCTGAAAGACAGAATCGGCGAACGGTTCGGGGGCGTCGTCAGCGGAGTCAGCCGGTTCGGTCTGTTCGTCACCGTGGACGACATCGGCGCGGACGGATTGATTCCCGTATCGACCCTGCCCCGCGACTATTACCTTTACGACGAGGAACGCCACCGCCTGACCGGATCGTCGACGGGCGTTTCCTACGAACTGGGCGAACACGTTTTCATGACGCTGGCGGAAGCGTCGCCGATCACGGGCGGGTTGCTGTTCCATATCGTCGATTCGGGGGAAAAGCGCGCCGGTCGCCAAAAAAAACCGGCTTTGCCGAAACCGAAACACGGCGGCAAAAAGCCCTTTGCGCCGAAACGCAAAAAAGCCAAAAGGAAATAAGCATGCGCCGGTTGCCGTTCATCGCGCTGGGAACGATGCTGTCGCTGTTTCCGATGACGGGACGGGCGGCGGACGTTCCCGTGTGGTGGGAAACGGTGCTGTCGGATTCCCGCTTTCCGGCGGACCGCATGCAGAAAAACATGCAGGCGGCGTGCGAACTGATCACGCGAAAATCGCTGACGCCCGTTTCTGCGGGCGAACTGGCGTTCGAAAGCGTCAAAGCCCTGTCGACCATCGACGGCAAAATCCGCATCGTCAGGGACGGGAAACGCGTTCTGATTCTCGGCGCGGACAAAATTTTGAAAAGCTTTTCCGCCCCCGACGATTCGGACTGCGCGGGCTGGTCGCGCCTGATTTTGGCGGCGACGGTCGAAGCCCGCCCCTATTCCCCCAAAGCGCGCGCCGCCGACGCGGAGGAGTTTTACAACATCTTTTTAAACGCGGCTTTGGCGAAGATCGATTCGTATTCGCATTACGCGGGCGCGGATCCGGCGGAATTGAAACCGCTGAAAAATCCCGCCGGCGTCGGCATCGCCTACCGCCGCGTCGGAAAATATCTGGAAATCACGTCGATCCTGCCCGACGGCGCGGCGGCGCAGTCCGATCTGGCGGTCGGCGACAGAATCGCCGCGATCGACAGCCGTCCCGTGTCCGAACTGTCCCGCGTCGAAGCGTTGAACCTGTTGCGCGGCGAAGCGGGCTCAACCGCTTTTCTGACACTGCGCAAAGACGGAAAAACGCAGACCCGCGCGCTGACGCGCAAGCCCGTGTCGTCCACCCCCGTGACGTATTTCTTTGACGACGAAAACGCGCTGATGACGATCAAAATCGCGGCGTTTTCGGAACGCGCGGCGGCGGGGCTGACGTTCGCGCTGAACAAAGCCCGCAAGCTGGGCGCGAAGGGGCTGATCATCGATTTGCGCGGCAACACGGGCGGTCTGCTGCGCCAAGCCGTCCTGTGCGCCGACATGTTCCTGCCCGAAGGACTGCGCGTCATAAGGACAAAGGGGCGCGCGCCGGAAACGGAACAATCCTACACATCGACCGCGAAAGACGACCGTCCCGTCTATCCGATCGCTTTGCTGGTCGACGCGAAAACGGCGTCCAGCGCGGAATTTTTCGCGGGCGTGCTGCAGGAATACCGTCACGGCGTCGTCATCGGCACGCCGACCTACGGCAAAGGCGTGATTCAGGCGAACGACGCCCTGCCCGACGGCGGCAGAATCCACCTGACGTGGGCGAACTATTATCTGCCGTCCGGATACACGCCGCAGGGATACGGCATTTATCCGAACGTCTGCACGTCAAACGCGGCGCTGTCGACGATCGACGACCTGCCCCGCCCGCAAACGCGACTGAAACCGTGGCGCACGGGGGACGACGCCGTCAAACGCCGCGCGTTGCAAGCCTGTCCGCCCCGCCCCCGCGCCGACAACCCCGTCGAAGACGAAGCCGCCAAACTGCTTTTGACGAATCCGGACGCCTACGAACGCGCGCTGACTTATTTTTCGCTTGACTCAATGGAAAAATAGGGTATTTTTTGACTATCGTTTTTGATTTTTTAAGGGAATGGTTTGTCATGGCAAAACCCGCTACATTGCAGATTAAGCTGGAAAGCACCGCCGGAACGGGATATTTCTACACGACGAAGAAAAATCCGCGCACGAAAACGGAAAAACTTCAGTTGAAGAAATACGATCCGAAAGCGCGTAAGCACGTCGTTTTCAAAGAAACGAAAATGCGCTGATCCGCCGTGTTTTTCGAACACGTTAAAAAAGCCCGTCGTTTTTGCGCGGGCTTTTTTGTTGCCGCTCTGACCGCCGTTCCCGCCGCCGCGCAGCACCCCGCTGAACTGCCCGAAAGCGAACTGTCGGGTTTTGTGCCGTTGATTCTCGCCGTTCAAAACCCGAAAACGAACATCTACACGATCGCCCCCGCGATCGAACGCGACGCCGACGTGAACGCGCGCGACGACCGCGGGCGCACCGTTTTAATGCTGGCGGCGATGTACAATCCAGATCCCGCCGTATCCTACTGGTTGATTGAGAACGGCGCGGACGTGAACGCCAAAACGCCCGACACGGGGTGGACGCCGCTGTTTTTCGCCGCGCGCTATAACACCAATCCCGACGTCGTCGCGTTGCTGATCAACAACAAATCCGACCGAAACGCCGCCGACGTTTTCGGCAAAACGCCGTACGAGTATCTGCGCCGGAATCCGAAATTGAAAAACCACCACGTCGCCATCCTGTTCGACCGCTACCGCCCCGAAGACGACGAAGAAGAGGACGGCGCGGACGCTTCCCCCGATCGGGAAAAAGAAAAAGCGGAAAGATGACCTTTCCGCTTTTTTTTCGAAACCGCCGTCACAGGCACGGACAGGCGGGCGTTGTTTTTTTGGGCGCCGCTTTCTTTTTGACGGCAGCTTTTTTCTTCGCCGGCGCAGTTTTTTTCACCGCCGGACAGGGCGAAGCGGGCGCGGAAACGCATTTTTGAACGCACTTCGACACTTCGGGACGGGACTGCCCGTCCGCGCCGGTCATGCCGATTTTGGCATACGTCAGCTTTTCGACGGCGGCTTTTTCCTTTTTGGCTTCCGCCGCGGTGATCAGCCCCAAATTCCGCAACGTTTCCAAACGGCGCAAAGCCGTCGCGCCTTGCAGCAGATCCTGCGGGACGGGTTCGGGCTTCATGCGGTAAAACGGATCGGCGGGCAGCAAAGCTTCCAAAATGATTTC
>DJRZ01000002.1:10378-17510 GCA_002440235.1 Alphaproteobacteria bacterium UBA6347 | reverse complement strand
ACGCTGGCTGTCGCGGCGGTTTTGCTGGCGGCGGCGGTGATCGCGGTCAAGCGCGTCAAGCGGGCGGAAACGGCGATCGCCGTCGTCGTCCTTGCGGCGCTGCCGGCTTTGCCGCTGTTTCCGAAACAGGGGAATTTGATGGAACGCCTGTCCGCGCCTTTCGACGAAACGGAACTGCGCCGGTCGGTCGGAGAGGGCAAATCCGTCATTTTGGGCGTGGGCGAAAATTACTGTCTGGCATGCTTTAAAAACATGCTGTTGACGGCAAAGGCGAAAGATACGGACGACGTCGTTTTCATGCGCGTCAACTATCAGAACGCTTTCGTCAAAGAACTGCTGATGCAGGAAAAGGATTACGGCATGCCGGCGAACGTTCTGTTTTCCCCCGAACACCCCGAGGGAAAAGTGATTGAACCGGATCTGGCGTGGTACACCGTCAAGGATATCAGCGCAAAAGCCGCGCAACGCAACGCCGGAAAACAATCGACGCCTGAAAACACCGAAGACGCGGAGGTCGAAAAGGCTGAAAAAACGGACGCCACCGTCACGGCTGACGCGCCAGATCCGCAAACCGCGCCCGAACGAAATCCGCCAGAGCCTGAGGCGGCAGGCACAGATTGACGCCGACTTTTCCGGCGCTGACGCAAATTTTATCATACAGCAAGGCCGTTTCGTCGATGAACGTCGCGAACGGCTTTTTCATGCCGACGGGGGAACAACCGCCGTGAACGTATCCCGTCGTCGGCAACAGCTGCTTCAACGGCAGCATTTCGACGCTTTTCTGTCCGGCGGCTTTGGCGGCGGCTTTCAAATCCAATTCGCAAACCGACGGAATGACAAACACGAAATGTTCGCGCGACGGCGATTGCGTCACCAGCGTTTTGAACACCTGTTCGGGGGCTTGCCCGATTTTCGCGGCGACGGACACGGCGTCGATTTTTCCGTCCGTGACGTCGTATTCGTAATATTCATAGGCGACGCGCGCCTGATCCAGCAGACGCATCGCGTTCGTTTTTTTCAAATCATGACCGCTCATTCGTTTTCTCCCGACCGTTTGTTGTCCGTGTCCGGTTCCGTCAATCCCGTCGCGGACACCAGCGGCAGGACGACGCCGTTTCGCCGGACGTTTGTTCTGTTTTCCAAATAAAAATCCATACAGGCGCGGCGGTCGACGGCGGGCATGCTTTCCAGCGCGTCCAGCAGAACCGCGTTTATCCGCGATTGAACGTCCGAAAATTTCTTTTCAAATCCGATCAGGTGAAATTCCGCCGCCGCGCGGTCGGGGCGGTCCGACGCGACCGCCTGCATCATACGGGTTCTGTCCGCCATGATTTTTCCCGCGTTTTCGTTCAAAAGAACGTCGATTTTTCCGGCGGCTTCCCGCGCCGCGGCGCGTCCCTGCGACGACAGGCGCAAAATCAGCGGTCGCGGGACGTCGACGTTTTTTTGTTCCGGCGCGATCAACAATCCGGTGTCGATTCCCGCGCAAAAACAGGCAATGCCGATCAGGGCGTTTTTGTTCATCGCGATCACCCTTTCAAAGATTTCGACACGATTTCATAGGTGTTCGGCGACAGACCGGGCGCGTTCAAAATGCGCGTCAGGGCGTCTTTCATCAGCGACCGGCGTTTGGCGTCGAACTTTTTCCATTTTCCCAAAGGAGCGGGGATCGCCGCGGCGATTTGCGGATTGATTTTGTCGATCGCCAGCGTTTGTTCGACGATGAAGTCGTATCCCGATCCGTCGCTTTTGTGCAAAGCCGTCGGATTGGCGGCGAACGCCCCGATTAGCGCGCGGACTTTGTTCGGGTTCGTCGGCGAAAACGATTCGTGTTTCAGCAGTTTTCGAACGGTCGGCAAAGCGTTTTCGCCAGCCATGGCCTGCATGGAAAGCCATTTGTCGACGACCAGAGAATCCTTTTTGTAGGTTTGATAGAAATCGTCCGTAATCGCTTCGGCTTCCGGCGTGTTTTTGCCCGCGAACACGCGGACGGCGGCGTCCTTGTCCGTCATCTGCGTCGCGGAATAATACTGTTGCCGCGCCAAAGTGTCGTCCAGCAGGCTCAGATACGCCAACGCCGTGTTTTTAACGGCGCGTTTTCCCGAATCCGCCGCGTCCGGCGCGTAAGCCCCGACGGTCGCGTTGGCGCGGTAGGCGTTCAGCAATTCGGATTTCAATTCCGTCGCGATGCGGCGGCGCAAAGATTCCCGCGCCCGATGTATCGCGTCGACGTCGACGGCGTCCGCCTGTTCCGCCAGCACGCGTTCGGACGGCAGGACGAAAGCTTCGGCGACGAAAGCCTTGTCCGCCGTTTCGTCGGTCAGGTATTCCCTTAACGCGTCGATGAAAGCGGGCGGAACGGGGGCGTTTTCGTCCGCGGTCAAATCCGTCAGAATGTCGGTCGCGAACCTCTGCCCCGCGTCCCAGCGGTTGAACAGGTCGGAATCCTTCGCCATCAGCAGAGCGCGCTGCTCCGGCGTGTGCTCCGTTTCGAACCAAATCGGCGCGGTAAAGCCGCGGTTTCCGGATAAAACGGGAAATTCCGCGATGTTTTCAAACAGGAAAGTCTGTTCGCTCTCCGTTAAAACGACGACTTTGTCCGCCATGTCGTCGCCGTTTTTATCCAGCAACCCGATTTGCAGAGGAATGACGAACGGTCGCTTGACGGGCTGCCCCGGCGTCGCGGGCGTCGACTGTTTCAGCGTCAGCGCGTACGTTCTGTTTTCGGCGTCGTAGACGCCCGAAGCCGTGACGGTCGGCGTTCCCGCCTGATGATACCAGGTGTCTTCAAATTGCTTCAAATCCAGTTCGGCGCCGTCGGCGATCGCCGTTACAAAGTCGTGGCAGGTCACCGCTTTGCCGTCGTTGCGGGAAAAGTACAAATCCATGCCTTTGCGGAATTTTTCCTTGCCCGCCATGCGTTCCATCATGCGGACGACCTCCGCGCCTTTGTCGTACACGGTGGTGGTGTACAGCGAACGCACGGAAATATAGGAATCGGGGCGGATCGGGTGGGCGAGGGGACCGGCGTCCTGCGGAAATTGAAAAGCGCGCAAATCCGCCGCGTCTTCGATTCTTTTGACGGCGCGCGAACGCATGTCGGACGAAAATTCCTGATCGCGGTAGACGGTCAATCCCTCTTTCAGCGTCAGGTCGAACCAGTCGCGCAAAGTGACGCGGTTGCCCGACCAGTTGTGAAAATACTCGTGCGCGATGACGCTTTCGATGCGGGCGTAGTCCGCGTCCGTCGCCCGTTCGGGATCAGCCAGAACGTATTTGTCGTTAAAGATGTTCAGCGACGTGTTTTCGCACGCCCCCGAATTGAAATTCGACACGGCGACGATGTTGAACACGTCGTGGTCGTATTCGCGTCCGAACGCGTCTTCGTCCCATTTCATCGCGCGTTTCAGGGATTCGAGGGCGTAAGCGGTCATGTCGCCTTTGCCGGATTCGACAAAGACGTTCAATTCGACTGTACGCCCCGAACGGGTGACAAACTCGTCCCGCCGCCTGTCCAGATCGCCCGCGACGACGGCGTACAAATAGCACGCTTTCGGCACGGGGTCGAAAAACACCGCCTTGCGCCGCCCGTCGGGCAGATCTTCGACGGATTCCCTGTTGCCGTTCGATATTAAAACGGGCAGTTTGTCCCTGTCCGCGATCAGCGTCGTGCGCCATACGGGCATGACGTCGGGGCGGTCCGGAAAGAACGTGATGCGGCGGAAACCGTGCGTTTCGCATTTGGTGCAAAGCATGCCGTCCGACGCGTACAATCCTTGCAGTTTCGTGTTCGCGGCGGGATTGATTTCCGTTTCGACCGTCAGCGCGAATTCGTCGGGCGGATTAAAAACCGTCACGCCGTCTTCCGACGCGGCGCAACGGTCGGCGGGCAGGGGAACGCCGTCTATCGAGATCGATTTCAGCGTCAGCTCGTCGCCGTCCAGAAACAGCGGCGCGCCTTTTTCCGTGTCGGGGTCGCGGCGCACGCGCGAAACCGCCGTCACTTTCGCGCGCGTCAGATCCAGTTCGAACGTCATGTCGACGCGGCTGATCTGATAAGCGGGCTTTTTATAGTCTTTCGCGTAAACGGTTTTGGGCGCGGCGGTCATTTTTTTCCCCTGAAACATTCGAAAAATCCGGTGGAAGTTTAATCAAATCCCGCCGCCGTTCCAAGCACTTTTCGGGTGATTTAAACTTTTTCTTAGCGAACTGTTTTTTATAATGCGCGGAAAGTCAATCTAACCGAAGAAAGCGTATGGGATCAGGGATCAAAACGGGCGTTATGGCGTTGCTGGCGGCGGCGCTGGTCGGTTGCGCCCTGATTCCGCTGGACGACAATCCGCAATACGCGAAACGGACGATCGCGCGCGGCAATCCCCACGACAGGACGAAATACCGCCTGAACGGCATGTCGCCCGAATACGTGACGGTGAAAAAGGGCGACACCGTTTATTCGCTGTCCCGCGCGCACGAAGTCCCGATTCGCGCGATGATCGAAACGAACAACCTGTCCGCGCCGTTCCTGCTGACCCCCGGACAGCGGCTGAAACTGCCGAAACCCGCCGTTCACGTCGTGCGCAAGGGCGATACGATTTACAGCATTTCGCGGCGTTACAACGTGGATATGAGCCTGCTCGCCAGACACAACAAAATCAAAGCCCCTTACGCGATTTACGAAGGGCAGTTCCTGCGCATGCCGGGAACGATCGTTTCCGAAACGCCGGCGCAGCAGACCGTTTGGCTGAATCCGACCAAGAAAACGCCGGCGAAGACCGTGAAAAAATCGTCCGTCAAAACGCCCGCGAAAAAGACGAAACCCGCCAGCCGGAAAAAAGCCGTGCGTCTGCCCGCTCCGCCGTCCAGATCGCGGGGCAAGTTCGCTTGGCCCGTTTTGGGACGCGTGATGACGAAATTCGGTTCGGCGGGGGCGGGACGCCACAACGACGGCATCAACATTTCCGCGCAAGAGGGCGTTTCCGTCCGCGCCGCGGAAAACGGCGTCGTCGCCTATGCAGGCAACGAATTGAAAGGATTCGGCAACCTGTTGCTGATCAAACATTCCGACGGGTGGATCACCGCCTACGCCCACAACAGGGAAATACTGGTCGCGCGCGGTCAAACCGTGAAACGCGGTCAGCCCGTCGCCAAAGTCGGCAAGACGGGCAGCGCGAAAGAACCGCAGCTGCATTTTGAAATCCGCAAGGGGACGAAAGCCGTCGACCCGTTGGCGTATATGGAAAAACGGTAGGAAAGGGAAAGAACGATGAAATTTAAATCAATGTGTTCCGTTGCGGCTTTGCTTGCGCTGACGGGGTGCGGATTGATGGAGGTCGGCGAAACGCAAACCGTGTCTTTCGCGTCCAACGTCGATGAAACGGCGATTTTCGACCGCGACGGAAAGCGGGTTTGCTCGACGCCGTGCGAAATCGAATTGAAACGGCAAAAAAACGACCTGTATTTCGTCGCCAAAAAAGCGGGATACGTCAACCGTCCGTTTTTCCTGACGGTCGTTCCGGAAAAAAGCTTTTTCAAGCATATGCTGACGTCGGGCATCGTTTTTCCGCTGTCGCCCGCGACGACGGTCGATCTGGCGACCGGCGCGGCGTACGAATACGCCCCCGGAAAAATTTATCTGAACATGATTGAAAAAGGTTCGGCGGAGGATTTGGAACAACAGCGAACCGAACAGGAAATCCGCCGTTTCTTTATGCTGAACTATGACGATTTGAAAGCCGAAGCGTCCGTCGGGCGCGGCGAAAAAACGAAAGCGCTGGCGCGGACGATGAACGTCCCCGAAAACGAGCTGGCGCATAAAATCGAACAGACCGGCGGCAAAGAATCGGGGGCGGACGAATTGGTGCGGACGTACCGCCGCGCGCTGACGACCCGCCGGATTCAATAGAGTATAATCCGCAAACGAAGCGACGCCGTCCATATTGGCAACGTTGATAAAGCAAAACACTTCGCAACTGCGAGCCCCGACAGGGGCGCGGCAGTCCACAGACAGCATCAACGAACTGAGTCCTAACAGTCGGGGCTGGACATTCGCAGCTGGCTCACTTGGATTGCTTCGTCGCTTCGCTCCTCGCAATTTCCAATATTTTTTTTCGCGGCTGACTCACTTGGATTGCCACACCCGCTACGCGGGTTCGCAATTTCGATGAATATTTCGACACCAAATAAATCCGAAACTGCGAGGAGGGCAAACAGCCCGATGTGGCAGTCCACTGGTAGCGTCGGCGGACTAGGGATTGACGGTTAGGCTGGACTGTGCGGCTAGCTCACTTGGATTGCCACACCCGCTACGCGGGTTCGCAATTTCCAATATTTTTTTTTCGCGGCTGAATCACTTGAATTGCCGCGTCGCTTAGCTTCTGCAATTTCAATTCTGTTTTGCGGCGGCGTTCCCCGCAATCTCCCGTCTTTTCCGCCGTATGGAAAAACGCCGTCCGGCATGCGTCGGACGGCGTTTTACGTTGCTTTGTGAAAATCAGAAGTCGACTTTGACGTTAATCAAGCCGGTGTGATCCTGATAGTGTTCTTTGAACGCGCCGTCGTAGGACAGCGACAATTCGACTTCGTTCGTCAAGCGGACGGCGGCTTTCGCTCCGACCTCGAATCCCAGACGGTTCAGGTGTTCGCCCGCGGCGACGTAGCTCGACCCGTCGGGCAGGGCGACCATGCGGCTTTCGTTCGGGCGCGCCAAATCGTAAGTCAGCGCGGCTTTCATTTCCGGCGACACGGTGTATTTATCGACGGCAAAGTCTTTGCCGGCTTTCGCGCCGACGACCGCCGTCGTCGTGTTCAGGTTTTTGGCGGAAACGCGCGCGCCCAAATCGTCCGTATAGGCGCTTTGACGCACAGCCGTGAACCGCAAAGCCGCTTCGGGCGTCAGCGTTCCCATGTCGTACCCCGCCGCGACCCGCGCGCTGTAAGTGTCCGCTTTATAAGAATTTTTCATGCCGGACAGCTTGGCTTTGTCGTCGTAATCGGAACGACCGTAACCCAGCATCGCGTTGACGTACAGCGCGCCCGGCGCGTATTCGCCGTACACGAACCCCGTGTGCGTGTCCGCGTTGATTTTCGACCGTCCGGTTTTAATGCCGGTCGAAGCGAACGCGTAGCCGAAGCC
>DJRZ01000002.1:8365-10347 GCA_002440235.1 Alphaproteobacteria bacterium UBA6347 | reverse complement strand
GCTTTGATTTCGTCGGTCAAGTTCGTTTCGACGCCCGCGGAAAATCCCGCCGTGCCGGACGTGAACCCGTCGCCGCCCGTCATTTTGGCGCGGTTGAACATTCCCTGCGCCCACGCGGCGGATTCGCCGGCGGTCAGGTCGCCGCCCGAACGTCCGGAAACGCCCGAAGCTCCGCCCAGCCGGTCGGAAACGGCGTTCATGACGGCGTGCGCCGTGCTTTTCGCCGTTTTAAAAGCGGAAGAAGCCGCGTCCGTCGGGGCGATTTCGCGCAAAGCCTGCTTTTGCAATCCCGCGTCGCCGCTGTCCAGCAAATCGGTCAGCCGGTCGGCGAACGGGTTGTTGCTGATCAGGTCAAGGATTTTGGACGCGTTTTCCTCGGTCGGGGAAACGTAAATCCCCGCCATGCGCAGATCGTCGATCGCGCTTTCCGCGCCGCCCGCAACCTTTAAAATCCACAGCGTGCCGTTCGAATTGCCCCATACGTTGGACAACAGGTATTTGTCTTTATCGGCTTTCCAGTCGTCTAAAGTGAATGCGCCGTCCGAAGAAAACGCCCATTTGCCGTAATTTCCGGAAATGGTGTAGCCGTCGGTGGAGTCTGTCAGTTGATATTGTTGCGCCGCGTCTTTGTTCGTAACGTTCTTCAAATCAAGCGTCAAGGTGACGTCTTTCGCATCCGCGGTGATAATCGGCGAAGTTCCCGCCGTTTCGGGCAATATGATGTTCAATGTCCCGCCAATGATTTGACCCGCATTCAGTTTGCCGTTCATCGACAAAGTGCCGCCGTTTTTGAGATTGATATCGTTCGCGTTCAGCTCGCCGTTGACCGTCAAAGCCCCGTTGACGACCATATTCCCTGCCGATATAAGTTCTGTGGTCAGCGACGAATTGCCGTTGAAAGTAGCCTTGACCGAATTCGAAAATATGATGTTATGCTTTGCGGAAATCGCGTTGTTCGTAAAGTCGTAGCCAGAGGACGAATCCCCGTCGAAGACCAGGTCGTCGTTCAACGCGGCGATGCCGATCCCGTTGAAATAAGCGGTTAGCTTTGTGCTCGCGTTGTTATACGGAACGATTTTATCCGCTTTCAATGTTCCCTTTCCGGTGATCCGACCAGCGTTTTCCGAAGATTCAGCGTTGTTAAGAAAATGCAATTCATTGACGGAAAGGTCGGAATCGACAATCATATGTGGTGTTAATTTGGATGTGGGGTCATTAAACAAAGTCAGGGTGTTTATGGACGAACCCGTCGCCAATTTTAAATTTGACATATCGAGAGTATCGCTGTCGGTAAATGAAGCCAAGACCGTATCGACATTCAATTTTCCGCTGAACGACCAGACTGAACCGGCGTCAAGGAATAATGTGCCGCTGTTCATATCGCCCGTGAAATGACCGTACAGGTTCAGGTCGCCTATAAGATTGCCCGTGAACGCGCCGCCGTCGTTCACCGTCAAATTGCCCTCCAGCACGCCGTTGCCCGTGCCGTCAATGTTTTTCAACGTCAGGCTGCTGTCGGCTGAAACGGTGAGCGCGCCCGCCGTGATGCTGTCCGCCGTTATGGTGTTGTTCCCGTTGAAAGTGTTGTCGATAAATTTGACGGAGCTGTAGCCGCCCTGATTTGTTTTTATTTGCGTGTTCGTAAAAACGATGTCGGAATCAAAAATGGCGTCCGTATCCTCAAAATTCAATAAAACGTTTGAGATCGCCAGCGTTCCCGTGCCACCGGTTTTTTGGTTCAAACGCGTCGTGCCTTTTCCGGTCGTGCCGTTTTCTTTATCGTATTTCGTGTGGAAAGTGACCGTCGCTCCGTTCGCGCCCGTAATGCCGCCGATGTTCACATCTCCGTACTCGGCGTTGCGCAAATCAACGGTCAACGCGCCGTTCACGTTGATATTGCCAGCGTTAATCAACCCCTCCGCGCTCAGTGTTGAATTGGTTGTGTTAAGATTGCCCGCTGTAAGGACTTTTCCAGCCCACAG
>DJRZ01000002.1:0-8297 GCA_002440235.1 Alphaproteobacteria bacterium UBA6347 | reverse complement strand
TCCCCGTCAAATTTGATTGTAACGTCGTTAAATTGGCTATTTTCAGTCACGTGCAAGAATCGGGTCGTTATGTTTTTTTCGTTCCCGTTGACGGTTGCATAACGGGTGAACACAACAGATGTTTCATCCAAGGTAAGGTCCGCGTTCATATTGAAAACGCGTTGTTCGGAACCGCTGAGATCGCCGATGTAAAATTGGTTGCCAGATGACGTTGAGGCGATTTTTATATTGCCGTTCCAAGTGTAGTCCGCGTTTTCGATATAGATTTTGACATTCGTCAATTCGCCGCTGAACAGCGAATTTTCATCGAAAAGACGCAGGCTGCCGCCTTCCAAATTTCCTTCGATTTTGCCGCCTTTCAGGGAAACGTCCTTGCCCTCCAGAAGCCATGTGCCGACGGCGGTGTCCTTGTAGTTGCTTAAATACAGTCTGTCGTTTGAATAAAATTCGTTGGCGGCGTCTGGGTGCTCCCATCCATGGTAGTATCCGGTAATTTTATCGGCGTAGATATACACCTTTTCGCCGTATTTCATACTGCTGTCGGCATCTTTGTTGCCAATGGAAAACGTGCCGCTGTTTTTAAACTGCGTACGCCAGGCGGTGCCGAAGAACTTATCAACATTTACGTCATCAAAAATACCCTGTGTAATCGTTGACAACGTCGATCCGGTCAACGTGCCGCCCCGCATCGTGTTCGTGTTTAAAGAAAGATTGGAATTGTCCAAAATTTTGAAATTGATGCCCGATATCGTATAACCATTGTTGCCCAGGACGCTGTTATCTCCGTCAATGGACAATGTGTTGCCATTTCCCGTAGCATTGCCCTGATAAAGGTATATAATCGTATTTTTCAATGTGCCGTCGCCCGTGATTGACATACCTCCCCAAGCACCGTAAACCCACCGTTTATTGCCGTCCAGAGTGAAATGATTTGATCCCGTATTGTCGAACGTGATCGTCTTGACATCGCGTACATTGGCTCCAAGCACCGTGTCTTGATCCACGGTTAGTATGCCGTCTTTAAAATTTAAATCGGCGTTCGCCGCGCGCGGCAAAAACACCATTCCCGCCAACAGGCATTTGATTAAAACGGATTGATAGCGGCGGTTCAAAACGGACAGACCGTGCAGTGTGACAAAACGCATAGAAACATATCCCCGTAAAAAAGAAACGATTTATCATCGTCATACACCGTTTGAACGGGCGCGCAAGCGTTTTTTGTAAAAAGTCCGTTATTTTTATCAATAAAACACGCTATGATTGATGCGTTTATTTCGATTTTCCGAAACGCGTTTATTTTTGGCGGCGAAATTGAAAAAGCCCCGCGCTCGCGGGGCTTTGATCGCAGTCATCACATGCGAACGTAGGGGATAAATTCACCCGCGAAATCGATTTTCATCGCGCGACGCTCCGGTTAAAAATTGAAAAAAACGATATTTTTTACCTGATTTTTCGCCGGAAATCAACACTTTTATCCGGCTTTCAGGGTTTTGACGGCTTCGTCCTTGCCGAACAGGTACAACAGCGTCCGCAACGCCTTGCCCCGTTCCGTTTTCAATTCGGGATCGATGTTCATTATATATTTGGCGTCGTTTTGCGCCATGGTCAGCAAATCGCGGTCGGTTGCCAAATCGGCGATTTTAAATTCCTGAACGCCGCTCTGTTTCGTCCCCAGTACTTCGCCCGCGCCGCGCAGGGTCAAATCCTCTTCGGCGATTTTAAAGCCGTCCTGCGTTTCCCGCATCGCCGTCAACCGCGCTTTCGCCGTTTGACCCAGCGGATCAGCGTACAGCAGCAGACACGTCGACGCCCGATCCCCGCGCCCGATGCGCCCCCGCAGCTGGTGCAGCTGCGCCAGCCCGAACCGTTCCGCGTGTTCGATCACCATGACGGTCGCGGCGGGAACGTCGACCCCGACCTCGATCACCGTCGTCGCGACCAAAACGTCCAATTCCTTGCCCGCGAATTTTTGCATGACAGCGTCCTTTTCCGCGCCTTTCATCTTGCCGTGCGCCAACCCGACGCGGTTCGGGAACAGGCGGTTCAGGTATTCGAAACGATCCTCCGCTGCGGCAAGGTCGATTTTCTCGCTTTCCTCGACCAGCGGGCAGACCCAGTACACTTTGTTTCCCTCCGCCAGCGTGCGGCGCAGGGCGGCGGCGACCTCGTCCAGTCTTTGCGCGGGCAGGACGCGCGTCGCGATCGGTTTTCGCCCCGGCGGCAGTTCGTCGATCTGCGACGATTCCATGTCGCCGTAATACGTCAGCGCCAGCGTGCGGGGAATCGGCGTCGCCGTCATCACCAGCATGTCCGCGCTGTTGCCCTTTTCCGACAGACTCAACCGTTGATGCACGCCGAATTTGTGCTGTTCGTCAACCACGGTCAGGGCAAGGTCTTTGAACCGGACGTCGTCGGAAAACAGGGCGTGCGTGCCGATGACGATCTGCGCCGCGCCCGACGCGATTTGATCCAAAACCTCCTGCCGTTTTCGTCCCTTGTCGCGCCCCGTCAGCAACACGACGTTCACGCCGCCCGCCGCCGCGTTTTTCGATATCGAATTGAAATGCTGGTTCGCCAGAATGTCCGTCGGCGCCATTAACGCCGCCTGCGCCCCCGTTTCGACCGCGTTCAGCATCGAAAACAGCGCGACCATCGTTTTGCCCGATCCGACGTCGCCTTGAACCAGCCGCAGCATCCGCAGCGGCGAATCCATATCCGCGTTGATTTCCTTTAACACGCGGATTTGCGCGCCGGTCAGCGAAAACGGCAAAGCGTCAAGCACCGCTTTTCTGATTTTGCCGTTTCCGTGAATCGACCGTCCCGCGACGCGGCGCAAACTGCGGCGCACCAACGCCAAAGCCAACTGGTTCGCCAGCAGTTCGTCGTACGCCAGACGCTGTTTCGCCGACCGGCAGTTTTGCAAATCGGCGTCGGTTTGCGGAAAATGAACGGTTTTCAGCGCGGTTTGAAAATCCGTCCACCCCTCGCGTTCCGTCATGGCGGGGTCCTGCCAATCAGGCAAAACGGGCATTTTTTCGATGGCGGTACGAACGGCTTTGTTCAAAATTTTGCCCGAAAGTCCCGCCGTCAGGGGGTAGACGCACTCGATTTGCGGGATTTTGCCGAATTCCGTTTCGGAAACGATATAATCGGGGTGCGGCATCTGAATCTGCGCGTTTCCCGCGCCGAACCGTTCGACTTTGCCGCTGATGAATCGGCGTTCCCCGACGGGCAGAACCTGCGCCGGATAGTTGCCGAAAGCGTGAAAGAACACGACCGTGATCGTCCCCGTGTCGTCGCGGCAAACGACGCGGTGGGGGCTTTTGCGCGTAGCGGGAGCGATGTGGCGGACGGCTTCGACTTCGATCGTGACGACGGCGTTTTCGGGCGCGTCGGCGATTTTCGTTTTCATTCGGCGGTCGATGTACCCCGTCGGCATGTGAAACAACAAATCCGCGACCGTCGATCCGCACAGCTTTTCGCACAAAACCGCCGTTTTCTTGCCGATCCCCGGCAAACTGTCCAACGGAGCGAAAAAGGGAAACAGAATTTCGGGGCGCATCGGCGGATTCCTGAAAAATAAAAGGTGATTTTCTTTTTGTCCTATTGTATTTATCTTGTGATACGGAGCAAGTTTAAAATGAAGTTTTCGAAAAATCCCGAAAAGCATCTGCTGGCGGGCGTTCCCGACAACGCCGCGGCTTTGGTTCTGGCGGAAATGGCGCGGCAAACGGGCGACGCCGTGCACGTCTGCCGCGACGACACGCGTTTGTCGGCTTTGCTGGATCAGCTGGCGTTTTTCGCGCCCGATCTGGACGTTCTGGCTTTTCCCGCGTGGGACACCGTGCCTTACGACCGCGTGTCGCCGAACACGGATGTCGTGGCGCGGCGGTTGGAAACGTTGTCGCGTCTGCACGCGGGAAAGGGCAAAGCTCCGCGGCTGATCGTCACGACCGCCAACGCCGTTTTGCAGCGCGTCCCGCCGTTCGATTTTTTCAAAGCGTCGCTGACCGCCGAAGCGGGCAAAACCTTTGACGAACGGGCTTTTCACGCTTTTCTGGAAAAGAACGGCTATCAGCGCACCGAACAGGTGATGGAGGCGGGCGAATACGCCGTGCGCGGGGGCATTATCGACGTGTTCGCCCCCGGAACGCCGGAGCCTTTGCGCCTTGACCTGTTCGGGGACGATCTGGAAACGATCCGCACGTTCGATCCCATGACCCAAAGGACGACGGGAAAAATCGACCGTTTCGTCTTCAAACCCGTCAGCGAGGTCGCCCTCGACCCCGACGCCGTGTCCCGTTTCCGCACGAATTACCGCGAACTGTTCGGCATGGGGGCGCAGGACGTTCTGTACGAAAGCGTTTCCGAAGGACGCCGCTTCGTCGGCATGGAACACTGGCTGCCGTTGTTCCACGACGGCATGGACACGTTGTTCGCCTTTGCGCCGGACGCCGCCGTTTCGCTGGACTATCAGGCGGACGAGGCGGTCGATTCCCGCATTGAACAGATTGGCGAGTTTTATCAGGCGCGCAAAGACGCCGAACAAAACGGTCTGGCGGAGGGCGGCATGGTCTATCACCCCGTTCCCGTCAGCCGCATGTTTTTGGACAAGGCGGAGCTGGACCGTCTGCTGTCGACGCGGGCGGTCTACCGTCTGTTCCCGTTCGCCGCGCCCGAAATCGAATCCGGCGTCGACGTCGTCGACGCGGGCGGACGCGCGGGCAGGGACTTCGCCCCCGAACGCGCCGTTCCGGACATCGACCTTTACGACGAGGTGCGCAAGTTCGTCGTCGCCGAGCGTCAAAAGAAAAGACAAGTCGTTTTGTGCGCTTTTTCAAACGGTTCGAGGGCAAGGCTGATTTCTTTGTTAAAGGAGCGCGCCGCCGTCGCGACGGAGGTCGACACCTGGGATCGGGCGCTGAAAACGACGGACGGGACGCCTTTCGCCGTTCTGCCGCTGGATCAGGGATTCAGAATCGGAAACGTTACGGTCGTGTCCGAATCCGACATTCTGGGCGACCGGCTGATCCGTTCCGTCAAGCGCAAAAAACGCGGCGATCAGTTCATATCCGACGTTTCCGCGCTGAACGAGGGCGATCTGGTCGTGCATATCGACCACGGCATCGGGCGGTACAGCGGGCTGGCGACTTTGCAGGTCGGCGGCGCGCCGCACGATTGCGTGTGTTTGGTGTACGCCGACGACGACAAGCTGTTCGTCCCCGTCGAAAACATCGAAGTCCTGTCCCGCTACGGTTCGGAACAGGCGGGCGTCACGCTGGACAAGCTGGGCGGCGCGGCGTGGCAGGCGCGCAAGGCGAAACTGAAAAAACGCATTCGCGACATGGCGGACGCTTTGATCAAGGTCGCGGCGGAACGCTATTTGAAAAAAGCCGACGTTCTGCCCGTTTCCGTCGGCGTGTACGACGATTTCTGCGCCCGCTTTCCCTATACGGAAACCGAAGATCAGGAAAAAAGCATCAACGACGTTCTGTCCGATTTGACCAAAGGTCGCCCGATGGACCGTCTGGTCTGCGGCGACGTCGGTTTCGGCAAGACCGAAGTCGCCCTGCGCGCCGCTTTCGTCGCCGCGATGAACGGCGTTCAGGTCGCCGTCGTCGTGCCGACGACGCTGTTGGCGCGTCAGCACTATGAAACATTCGCCAAACGTCTGGCGGGCTTTCCGCTGCGGGTCGTCCAGCTGTCGCGGCTGACGGGCGCGAAACAGGCGGCGCAAATCAAAAAAGAGCTGGCGGACGGAACGGCGGACATCGCGGTCGGCACGCACGCTTTGCTGGCAAAGACGCTGACGTTCAAAAACTTGGGATTGCTGATCGTGGACGAGGAACAGCATTTCGGCGTCGCGCACAAGGAACGGCTGAAACAGTTGCGCGCGAACGTCCATGTGCTGACGCTGACGGCGACGCCCATTCCGCGCACCCTGCAAATGGCGCTGACCGGCGTTCGGGAATTGAGCGTCATCGCCACGCCGCCCGTCGACCGTCTGGCGGTGCGCACGTTCGTTCTGCCGTTCGATCCCGTCGTCATTCGCGAAGCGTTGATGCGCGAACGCATGCGCGGCGGGCAGACTTTTTACGTTTGTCCGCGCATTTCCGATATGGACGAAGTGATGAAAAAGCTGAAAGTCCTGGTGCCGGAAATCAAGGTCGTCGCCGCGCACGGACGCATGACGCCCAAGGAATTGGAAGACATCATGACCGCCTTCGCCGATAAAAAATACGACGTTCTGCTGTCGACGACGATCATTGAATCGGGGCTGGACATGCCGTCGGTCAACACGATGATCGTTCACCGCGCGGATATGTTCGGGCTGGCTCAGCTTTACCAGCTGCGCGGACGCGTCGGGCGCGGCAAACTGCGCGGGTACGCCTATTTGACCTTGCCCGCCGGACAGAAAGTCGGCAAAACCGCCCTGAAACGCATGGAGGTCATGCAGAAACTGGACACGCTGGGGGCGGGGTTCACGCTCGCCAGCTACGATTTGGACATTCGCGGCGCGGGCAATCTGCTGGGCGAGGAACAGTCCGGACACATCAAAGAGGTCGGCGTCGAACTGTATCAGAAAATGTTGGAAGAAGCCGTCGCCGAAGCCGGAAACGGCGTTAAAGACGAAGAAAAGGAACAAAACTGGTCGCCGCAAATCAGCGCGGGCATGCCCGTTTTGATCCCCGAAACCTATGTGCGCGATCTGGGCATTCGCATGGGGCTGTACAAACGGCTTGCCGAAATCACGGAAACCGATGAAATCGAAGCGTTCGCCGCGGAAATGACCGACCGTTTCGGCGCTTTGCCGCCCGAGGTCGAAAACCTGATGGAAATCATCGCGATCAAAGTCCTGTGCCGCAAAGCCAACGTCGAAAAGATCGAAGCCGGACCGAAAGGCGCCGTCATCACTTTGCGAAATAATGTCTTTCCAAATCCCGCGGGACTTGTTAAATTTATAGCGCAGAACAACGGTGCGGCAAAGCTGCGTCCCGATCAGAAAATCGTGTACAAGCGCGTCTGGGACATTCCCGAAGACAGGCTGAAAGGCATGCGGAAATTGATGGCGAAGATGGCGGCTATCGCAACGGAAAGCAAACAATAACAATGTGTTAAAAGATAAACTTAAAGCATTGGATCGGTTTTGAAATGAACAAAGAAACGCATATTTTGACAATCACCTGTCCCGATAAAAAGGGGATCGCGGCGCGCGTTTTCGGCTTCATCGCCGAACAGGGCGGCTTTGTGACCGAGGCGGCGCAGTTCGGCGACGCGCTGAGCAAGCTGTTTTTCATGCGCATCGTTTTCACCACGGAAACGGACGGAAGCGTCCGCGAACGGTTCAAAGAGCGTTTCAAACCCGTCGCCGGCGAATTTGAAATGAATTGGAAACTGCACAACGGCGACCGTCCCGCGCGTCTGCTGCTGGCGGTGTCCAAAGAAAGCCACTGCCTGAACGATTTGCTGTACCGTTACCGCGCGGGGTTGCTGAACATCGACGTCGCGGGGGTCGTTTCCAACCACGAGGACATGCGCGATTTCGTCGAATGGCACAAAATCCCTTATTTCTACCTGCCGCTGCCCAAAGGATCGACGTTCGAAGAAAAACGCGCGCAGGAAAACAAAATTCTGGCGCTGAAAGATGAATTGCATATCGATCTGGTCGTTTTGGCGCGCTATATGCAGATCCTGTCCGACGACATGTGCGGCGCGCTGACGGGACACTGCATCAATATCCACCATTCGTTTCTGCCCAGCTTCAAGGGCGCGAAGCCCTACCATCAGGCTTACGAACGCGGGGTGAAGCTGATCGGGGCGACGGCGCATTACGTCACCGCCGATTTGGACGAAGGACCGATCATCGAACAGGCGGTCGAACGTGTCGACCACACGAACACGCCCGAACAACTGGTCGCGATCGGCAAAGATCTGGAAAACATCGTTTTGGCGCGCGCCGTGCGTTATCACACGGAACGCCGCGTTCTGCTGAACGGTCGCCGCACCGTGATTTTCAAATGAGGAGGGAACATTGAAAATTGACGCGATTCCGCTGTTCGAAGGAACTTCGGAGGAATTTAGAAAGGAAACCGATCCGTGTCTGCGTTGGAAAACGTACAAGACGGGGCAGGAAATCATCAACCGCGAAGACGTCAACACCGACATTCTGTTCGTCGCGAAGGGAAGCGTCTGCGTTTTGATCTACACGCTGTCCGGGCGCGAGGTGCGTCTGGACGACATAGAGGCGGGCAACTTTTTCGGCGAAATGTCCGCGTTGGACAAGGCACCGCGCTCCG
>DJRZ01000031.1 GCA_002440235.1 Alphaproteobacteria bacterium UBA6347 | reverse complement strand
TCATGGCGTCCGGCGCGTTGACCGCGTTTTTGACAGGGATCACCGAACCGCTGGAATTCACGTTTTTGTTCGCCGCGCCCGCGCTGTATTTCGCGCACGCCGTTCTGGTCGGGTCGGCTTTCGCCGCCGTCAATCTGGCGGGCGCGCACATCGGCTACACGTTTTCGCAGGGCGCGATCGATTTCGGACTGTTTTACGCGCTGGACACGAAACCGTGGATCGTCTTTGTTTTGGGACCAGCGTACGCGGCGCTGTATTATGCCGCGTTCCGTTTCATGATTACTTTTTTCAATCTGAAAACGCCGGGGCGCGAAGAGGAATCTGCCGCAGTTTCCGGCGCGGACGGACTGGAGCGCGGCGCCGAAGCGCGCAATATGGCGGCGAAACTGGTCGACGCGTTCGGCGGGGCGAACAACATTAAAAGCCTCGACGCCTGCATCACTCGTTTGCGTCTGATTTTGAACGATCCGTCGAAAGCCGACGACGACAGGCTGAAATCGCTGGGCGCGGCGGGCGTGATGCGCGTCGGCGACGGCGTCCAAGCCGTTTTCGGCACGATGTCCGAAAATTTGAAAACGGAGATGGAGGAATATTTGAAAACCGGCGGCGGACTTTCGGACGCCGGAGGCGACCGCGCCCCCGACGCCGTCGTTTCCGCGCTGGGCGGGGCGGACAACATCGAAACGGCGCGGCGGCTGGACGGCGGCGATTGGTCGTTCAAGCTGAAAAACGCCGACGCCGTCGACGAAAACGAACTGCGCGCGGCGGGGGTCGGGCTGATGTTCGCCGTCAACGGCGATCGGGTGCGTCTGTCGCCGTAAAGCGCGCTTGCGTCCATTGCGCCTTTCGCTTATGTTACGGGCGGAAGGGGACGTTATGCGCGATATTTGGAATCCGTGGCACGGCTGCGTTAAAAAAAGCGAAGGGTGCGCGCACTGCTACATGTATTTTCAGGACAAATCGCGCGGTTTGGACGGATCGCGGATTTTCAAGGTTCGGAACAACTTCGACTATCCGCTGTCCAAAGACAGGTCCGGCGGCTATAAAATCAAAAGCGGCGAACAGATCCGCGTGTGCATGACGTCGGATTTTTTCCTGCCAGAGGCGGACGCGTGGCGCGGCGACGCTTGGAACGTCATCAAACGCCGCCCCGACGTCGTGTTTTTTTTGCTGACGAAACGTCCCGAACGCGTCGCGGACTGTTTGCCCGCGGATTGGGGAAACGGCTGGGAAAACGTGTTTTTCAACGTGACGTGCGAAAATCAGGCGCGCGCGGACGAACGAATCCCGATTCTGTTCGACCTGCCGTTCAAACACAAGGGAATCATGGTCGCCCCGTTCATCGGCGCGGTGTCGATCGCCGCCTATTTGCCCGCGGGGCAGATCGAACAGGTGCTGGCGGGCGGCGAAAACTACGACGGGGCGCGTCCGCTGCGCTATGAATGGGTCAAAAATCTGCGCGACGAATGCTTTGCGGCGAACGTGACGTTCTGTTTCGTCGAAACGGGAACGAACTTCGTTAAAGACGGCAAAACCTACCATATGCCCGACAAAGCCCTGCAAAGCCGCATGGCGTTCAAATCGGGGCTGGGGTTTAAGGGCAAGCCGATCGATTTCAAACTGTCGGCGCCGCAGCCGGATCTGTTCGGAACGATCGAAAAGCGCGTTCCGTTTTTCGGAAAACGGTGCGCCGAATGCGGACGGAAAATCTGTTGCGGCGGGTGTTCGAAATGCGGTGCGTGCGGCGATTGTCAAAAAACGGCGTAAAAAAATATCCCCCGGCGCGACCGCGGCGGGGGATAAGCTTTTTTTGAAAGGATTTTACGCCAACGCTTGCATGATTTCCGCCGCGATCTGTTGCGGGTTCAAATGGTAGCGGTCGCGAATCTCGTCGGGCGTCAGACGGTCGGTAAATTCCTTTTTCCCGCCGTAGTTCATGACCTTCATATCCGAACCGGCGTAGAAACGATCGACTTTTTCGCCGAAACCGCCTTCGACCTGTCCGTCCTCCAGCGTGACGACCAGTTTGTGCTTTTCCTTCAATCCGTTCAGCGCCGCTTCGTCCAGTCCCGTGATGAAACGCGGGTTGATCAGCGTCGCGGAAACGCCGGATTTTTTCAGCTCCGCGGCGACCTCTTTGCCCAGACGGTAGAACGCGCCCAACGCCAGCAAAGCGACCTTTTCGCCCGCGACGTCCGTTTTGAACGTGTTGATCGCGGAATAGTCGGGGGCGGGCTTTTCACCGTCCGACCACAATTCCTCCATGCCGAAACCGCCGGGGACGCGGATCGCGACGGGGTGTTCGCGCTGTTCCAGCCCCCATTCCAGCATCGACAGGTATTCGTCGCGGTTTTTCGGGGCGAGATAGACCAGATTCGGAATGTTCGACATCATCGGAATGTCGAATCCGCCCAGATGCGTCGCGTCGTTGAATCCCGTCAGGCTGGCGGAAAACACCAGAATCAGAGCGGGATTGTTGTTCAGGCACAGATCCTGCGACAGCTGGTCGTAAGTGCGCTGAATGAAAGAACTGAACACGAAATAAACGGGTTTTGCGCCGTTTTTCGCCATGCCGGACGCCATCGCGACGGCGTGTTCCTCGGCGATGCCGACGTCGATGAACCGCTTGCCCAGTTTGACGCGTTCGTCGGGGGTGAAGCCCGTAACGACGGGCGTGCCCGACGTGATGACGGCGATCGTTTCGTCCTTTTCCATTTTCGGACGCAGGAAGTCGGCTGTGATTTTGCAATAATTTTCGCCGGTCATCGGGTATTTCCATTCGCCGGTTTTCAAATCGAACGGACCGCCCGCGTGGTACATTTCCTTGTGCGCTTCGGCGGGGGCGAAGCCTTTGCCTTTCAGCGTGTGAATATGGACGACGACGGGGCGGGGCGAATCCTTGACCGAACGGAACGCCGCGACCAAAGCGGCGGTGTCGTTGCCGTCGCCGACATAGACGTAATCGAATCCGATCGCCTTGAAAAAGTTGTTTGCCGCCTTGCCGTCCGTTTCGCGCAGCTCGCGCAGGTTTTTGTACAGCCCGCCGTGGTTTTCGGCGATCGACATTTCATTGTCGTTGACGACGACGATCATGTTCGTGCCCGCTTCGACCGCGTTGTTCAACCCTTCGTAAGCTTCGCCGCCGCTCAGCGATCCGTCGCCGATGACCGCGACGACGTTGTCTTTTTCGCCTTTCAAATCGCGGGCTTTCGCCAGACCGCAAGCCAGACTGACCGACGTCGAGGTGTGCCCGACGGTGAAAAAGTCGTGTTCGCTTTCGTCGGGGTTGGTGTATCCCGTCACGTCGTGATAATGCGCGGGGTCGGTGAACGCCCGTTTGCGTCCGGTCAGCATTTTGTGGACGTAGGACTGGTGCGACACGTCGAAAACGATCTTGTCCTTAGGCGAATCAAAAACGTAATGCAGGGCGACGGTCGCCTCGACCATGCCCAGATTGGGACCGATGTGACCGCCCGCCGCGCTGATTTTTCGCAACAGAACGGCGCGCAGTTCGTCCGCGACGGCGGGCAGTTCGGCGACGTCCAGCTTTTTCAAATCGGCGGGGGAATTGATGTTTTCCAAATACGACATGACGGAATGCTCCTTTTCAAAAGTTGTCATTGTCGACAGGCTAATTCTTAAACCTTGCTTTAAGTCAAGCGTTTTTTTGCGCCGGCTGCGATTTTTGCAAACTTGATTTTCTCCGCCTCTTGTATCGCTGTTTTTTTTCGGTTACGCTGTTTTTGTTTTTTTTCAAAGGAAAGGCGCGCAATCATGGGAAAAAGAAAAGGCGATCCCGTCAGCGGGTGGGTGGTGCTGGACAAGCCCGCGGGGCTGGGGTCGACGACGGCGGTTTCGATCGTGCGGCGCATCTTCAACGCGCAAAAGGCGGGACACGCCGGCACGTTGGATCCTGCGGCGTCGGGCGTTTTGCCGATCGCGCTGGGCGAAGCGACAAAGACCATTCCCTATGTGACGGACGGGGATAAGGAATACGCTTTCACCGTTCAATTCGGGCAATCAACCGACACCGACGACGCCGAGGGGCGGGTGGTCGCAACGACGGACAAGCTTCCGTCGGAAAGCGAAATTCTGGCGGTTCTGCCGTCTTTTTTAGGGGAAACAGACCAGATACCGCCGAAATATTCCGCGATTCACGTCAACGGGCGTCGGGCGTACGATCTGGCGCGCGAAAACAAAGAGGTCGTGCTGGAACCCCGCCGGATTCGCGTGTTTGAACTGGAGCTGCTGTCGTGTTCGGGGGCGACCGCCGGTTTCCGCGTCAAATGTTCCAAAGGCACCTATGTGCGGTCGCTGGCGCGCGATTTGGCGAAAAAAGCGGGCAGTTTGGGGCATGTGACGGCTTTGCGCCGCCTGAAATGCGCAAAATTTTCGATCGAAGACACAATTTTACTGGAATATCTGCGCTCAATAGAGCATAGTTCTAATCGGACCGATGTGCTTTTGCCCGTTGAGACCGTGCTGGACGACATCCCTGCTCTGGCCGTGACGCAGGCGCAATCGCGCAGGCTGTCGAACGGAAATTTCCTGCCCGCGTCGGATTTCGGCGCGCTGCCCGACGCCCCCGTGTGTCGGGCGAGGCTGGACGGACGTTTGGTGGCTTTGGTTCGCGCGCAGGACGGCTTTATCCGCCCCGTGCGCCTGATTGTTCAATAATTCGTTAACAGGAGACGACGATGTCGATTACACAAGAACGCAAACAGGAACTGATCAAAGAATACGCGACCAAAGAAGGCGATACCGGTTCGCCCGAAGTTCAGGTCGCCATTTTGTCCGAACGCATCAAAAACCTGACCGAACACCTGAAAGACCACGACAAGGACTTCCATTCCCGCCGCGGTCTGCTGATCATGGTCGGTCAGCGCCGCCGTTTGCTGGACTATCTGAAAAGCAAAGACCAGTCCCGTTACGAAAGCCTGATCGCCCGCTTGGGTCTGCGCCGCTGAGCGCGAAATTCGATGAAGCCCCTTTTTCAAGCGAAGAGGGGCTTCGTCGGATAAATTTGTATTGTTGGCTCTTTTCGAATGGTCGGAAAGAGGTTGGAGAAGAAAGTAAGAATATATGTCTATGTTTAAAGAATTCCGCAGGGAAATCGAATGGGGCGGTCGCCCGCTGTCCATCACCACCGGAAAAATCGGTCGTCAGGCCGACGCTTCCGTCATCGTTCAATACGGCGAAACCGTCGTTCATTGCGCCGTTTGCGCCGCCAAAACCGTTCCCGAAGGAATGGAGGAGGATTTCCTGCCCCTGACGGTCAACTATCAGGAAAAAGCGTACGCCGCCGGTCGCATTCCGGGTGGTTTCTTCCGCCGCGAAGGGCGCCCCTCCGAACATGAAATTCTGTCGTCGCGCCTGATCGACCGCCCGATTCGTCCGCTGTTCGCCAAAGGCTACTGCAACGACACGCAGGTCACCTGCACCGTTTTGTCGCACGATATGGAAAACGATCCCGACATCGTCGCGATGATTTCCGCCTCCGCCGCTTTGGCGCTGTCCGGACTGCCCTTCCTGGGACCCATCGGCGCCGCGCGCGTCGGATACAGGGACGGCGAATTCATTTTGAACCCGACGGTCGCCGAACGCGAAACGTCCAAGCTGGACTTGGTCGTCGCCGGCACGTCGCAGGGCGTTTTGATGGTCGAATCCGAAGCTTCCGAACTGCCCGAGGAAACCATGCTGAACGCCGTCATGTTCGGTCACGAAAAAATGCAGCCGGTCATCGACATGATCAACGGTCTGAAAGCCGAAGCCGGCAAAGAACCGTGGCCGATGCCCGTCGCCGCGCCCGAATACAAGATCGTCTACGACAAATTCATGGACGCTTACGGCGACCAGCTGCGCGAAGCCTATAAAATCACGGACAAGCTGGAACGCCAGAACGCCGTCGCCGACATTCGCGAAGCCGCGAAGATCAGCGTCGCCGGCAACGAAGCCGAATCCGCCGTCGCCGCGCGCGTGTTCCACGAAATGGAATACCACACCGTCCGCGACGCCATTCTGGAAACCGGAATCCGCATCGACGGACGCGACACGAAAACCGTCCGCCCGATTACCGCCGAAGTCGGCGTTCTGCCGCGCGCGCACGGTTCCGCCCTGTTCACCCGCGGCGAAACGCAGGCGCTGGTCGTCGCCACGCTGGGCACCGATCAGGACGAACAGATCGTCGACGCTTTGACGGGCGAATACCGTCAGCCGTTCATGCTGCACTACAACTTCCCGCCGTATTCGGTCGGCGAAACGGGACGCATCGGATCCCCCGGACGCCGCGAAATCGGTCACGGCAAGTTGGCGTGGCGCGCGATTCACCCGATGCTGCCGTCGAAAGAGGAATTTCCGTATTCGATCCGCGTCGTTTCCGAAATCATGGAATCGAACGGTTCGTCGTCCATGGCGACGGTTTGCGGTTCCTGCCTGTCCCTGATGGACGCGGGCGTTCCGATGAAAGCGCCGGTCGCGGGCATCGCGATGGGCTTGATCAAGGAACCCGACGGCCGTTTCGCCGTTCTGACCGACATCTTGGGCGACGAAGACCATCTGGGCGACATGGATTTCAAGGTCGCCGGAACGAAAGACGGCGTCACGTCTTTGCAGATGGACATCAAGATCACCTCGATCACCAAGGAAATCATGGAAATCGCCCTGAAACAGGCGAAAGAGGGACGTCTGCACATCTTGCACAAAATGGCGGAAGCCATCGAAGCCCCGCGCGACACCGTTTCCGAAAACGCGCCGCGCATCACGACGTTGCAGATCAACAAGGATAAAATCCGCGACGTGATCGGAACGGGCGGCAAGGTCATTCGCGAAATCACGGAAACGACCGGCTGCAAGATCGACATTTCCGAAGACGGGTTGGTGAAAATCGCGTCGTTCTCCGAATCTTCGGGCGAAGCGGCTTTGAACTGGATCAAGGGCATCGTGTCCGAACCCGAAGTCGGTCAGATCTATGACGGCAAAGTCGTCAAGGTCGTCGAATTCGGCGCTTTCGTGAACTTCCTGGGCGCGAAGGACGGTCTGGTTCACATTTCCGAACTGGCGCCGAAACGCGTCGGAAAAGTCACGGACGTCGTCAACGAAGGTGACAGCGTCAAGGTGAAATGCATCGCCATCGACAACCGCGGCAAGGTCAAACTGTCCATGAAACGCGTCGATCAGACGACCGGCGAGGATCTGGACGGCAAAGAACCCGCCGAACAGCCGGAACAGGGCGAATAATACCTTAACAAGAAGGAGCGTTTTCTTTGAAATCTCTGAAAAACTTACTTATTTCGGGACGCGAGGTTCTGCCTTTGATCGAAGGCGGAAAGGGCGTGGCGGTCAGCACCTGCAAAACGTCGGGCGCCTGGGCGCGTGAAAACGCCGTCGGGACGATTTCGGGGGTTATCCCCGACGTCGTCGACGAAAACGGCGAGATCATTCCGATGAAAATCAAGTCGAAAACGCGGCGCGAACGGTTTGAAGAACAGATCCGCCATTCCATTGACGGCATCATTTCTCAAGCCAAAATCGCGCACGAGATCGCCTGCGGCAAAGGGCGCATTCACATCAACGTCCTGTGGGAACAGGGCGGGGCGCAGCAAATCATCACCGAAGCTTTGGCGGGCGCCAAAGGGCTGATCGACGGGGTGACATGCGGCGCTGGAATGCCCTACAAGCTGGCGGAAATCGCTTCTTCTTTCAAAACGTTTTACTATCCCATCGTTTCGTCGGGACGCGCTTTCAGGGCTTTGTGGATGCGCGCCTACAAATCCTACGCGGATTTTCTGGGCGGCGTCGTCTTTGAAGACCCATGGAAAGCGGGCGGTCACATCGGACTGTCCAACGGCGACGATCCCGCCGTGCCGCAAAACCCGTACGAACGCGTTGTGGAATTGCGCCGCACGATGTCCGCGGTCGGGTTGGAAAACACGCCGATCATCATCGCGGGCGGCGTGTGGTATCTGCGCGAATTTCAGGATTACATCGACAATCCCGAAATCGGACCGACGGCGTTTCAGTTCGGAACGCGTCCGTTGCTGACGCGCGAAAGCCCCGTCGCCAAAGCGTGGCAGAAGGCTTTGCTGACGCTGAAAAAGGGCGAAATCGCCCTGCAGCGTTTTTCGCCGACGGGATTTATGTCCTCGGCGATCAAAAACAGATTTTTGACCGACCTGTTCGACCGTTCCGCGACGGCGATGCCGTACAGGGAAGCGCCGGAGGGGGATTTTCAGATCCCGCTGGCGGTCGGGGCGAACAAGGTCTACGTCACGCAGGCGGACAAGGAACGCGCCGACGGCTACGCGGGCGCGGGACGCACGGTCGCGATGAAAACGAACGACGGGCAGGTCGTGTTCGTCACGCCGAAAAATCAAAAGGACATTCAGACGGCGCGCGCCAACTGCCTGGGGTGCATTTCGCAATGTCTGTTTTCCGGATTTTGCCAGTCGTCCGAAAACCTGTCGACGGGCAAAACGCCCGATCCGCGCTATTTCTGCATCAAAGAATCGCTGTACCGCGCGGCGCACGGCGGATCGACGGACGACGAGCTGGTTTTCGTCGGCGACAACGCGACGCGTTTTTCGACGGATCCCCTGTTCAAGGACGGGTATTTGCCGACGGTCAGGGAATTTATCGCCAAATTGTTGACGGGCGACTGAAAAACACAATTTTTCTGATAAAAAAGAGGGGCTTCGGTTCCTCTTTTTTATAAGTTTGAAAAATAAAACATTGCAATCCCCCGAAGCCGTGAATTATCATTAAATTAACAAGAGCGGAGGGATTATGAAAACGGACAGACCATATGCGTGGACGGTGGAAATATTACGCCGCGCCAATTTGCGACCGACGTGCCAGCGAATGGGGCTGGTGAAATTATTATTCGGGAACGGCAACCGTCACATTTGCGCCGAAGATTTATATAAAGAAGCCAGAAAAAAAAGCATGAATTTATCGCTGGCGACCGTCTACAATACATTAAACCAGTTTAAAGAATCGGGATTGTTGCAGGAAATTCTGACGGGCAGCGACAAAACGTATTACGACACGAATTTGACGCCGCATTATCATGTGTTCCGCGAACGGGACGGCGTCGTCGAAGACGTCCCCGACAGCGCGATAACGGTTTCCCTGACGGACGAGTTTTTGCGAAACAACGCCGTAAAATCGGTCGACGTCGTCATTCGCATGTGAGCTTTAAAAACAAAACAAGCCGGAGGGGTCTTCTCTCCGGTTGTTTTTGTGTTTCCGTTAACGGGACGTTTTCCTAAAACCGGAAAAGAGTCGACTGGAAGCTCACCCATGTTTCCAAGATAAAAACAGGCGGCTTTTGTCAATCGGTTTTCCGTTGGCTCCTTCCCAACGCGGTCATGTTTCCGCAAAAGGAGAGAGCGAAATGATCAAGTTTTCGGTAATCGCAAAACTTGTCGTCGAAGCCCTTATCGCGCTGTCGCGCCAAGGCAAGGGAGAGCGGCGGGAAATTCGTTTCCGGCTGTTTTTCTTATTCGAACACTTCCTTGTCGTAGACGCCCCACAGTTTCGCACGGGATACCCAGCCTTGAAAATCGCCGAATTCGACTTTGCACAGGGCGACGTCCGCGGGGCAGAGCGCCAGCCGTCCCACCGCGCCCTTTTCGATTTTAGCCAGCGGGCGGGAATCCGCCGCCGCCGCGCGCAGCAATTCGCCGTTTTCCTTCATGCGCACGGTGCGCCGTCCCGACAGCATGGGCTGGTAAATCCAGCCTTCGCGTCCGTCGTAATCCCTGACGCGGCGCCATGTTTCAAATTCGTTGACGATTTCGACGGGCAGATCGCTTTTCAGATACACCCATTCGACGGGATAGCGGAATCCCGGTCCCGTGCGCAGGTTGACTTGATTTGAACGCAGGGACACAAAGCGGGGCAACGGCAGTCCCGTTTGCGCCCGCGCCGCCGGACAAAGCGTCAGCCACAACGCCAAAACGGCAATCAGCATCGTCATATCGCCGCCTTTCGGGTTCAAACGCCGGTCGAACCGAAGCCGCCCGATCCGCGCCGCGTCGCGCCGAGCATGTCGATTTCGCGCCATTGCGCCTGAATGACGGGGGCGATGACCATCTGCGCGATTCTCATGCCGCGTTTCAGCAGGAACACTTTGTCGCCGGTGTTGTGCAGGACGACGAAAATTTCGCCGCGGTAATCGGCGTCGATTGTTCCGGGGGAGTTCAGGACGACGATGCCCTCTTTCCACGCCAGCCCCGAACGACTGCGGATTTGCGCTTCGAACCCCGACGGCAGGGCGATGGAGATGCCCGCGGACACTTTTTCGCGTCCGCCGGGGGGGATCGTCATCGCGGACGGAATCGCCGCGTACAAATCCATGCCGGCGGATTCTTCGGTCGCGTAGGACGGCAAAGGCAAATCCGCCGCGGACGGGTTGCGGAATACGGGAATTTGAATGGTGTTCATGGGGATCTTTTCCTTTTTTTGCGGTGGATTTCTATCATAAAAAGATTTATAAACAATAAAGAAATCAACGGGGATTTCCGTTGTCAAACAGGGACAAAACATCGTGAAGCGTGAATTTTTATCCGCCGTGATCGCCGCTTTTCTGGGAATGACCGCAGACGCGTCCGCGTTCGGTCTGACGGCGGATCAAATGTACCGGAATTTGATTCAGACGGAAAAAAACGGCGGACGCGCGTCGACGGGCGAACCGTTGCTGTCCTTTAAAAAGGCGGAGTCGAAACCGGAAGAGATCTGGCGCGAAAAAAAGGCGATCTTTGAACGCAAAACGCTGCAGCCCGACGATTTCAGCGACGCTTACGATTGGAAAAAGGTCGTCGTCGCCGTGAAAAAAGGCAACGTCACGCCGTTCGACGTGGACGAGATCCGCCGCCAGTCCGAACGCGAAAACGTCGAAGCGATCGAACTGCTGGCGTGGATGTACGCCACGGGGACGGGATTGCGTCAGGATCTGCCGAAATCCTACGCCTATTACATGCAGGCGGCGCAAATGGGCGTGGCGTCGGCGTACGACAACGTGCGCGCCGTGTATCAGGCGATGAATCCCGCCCAGCGCGAGGCTCTGCCCGCGTTTTAACCGGCTTTTCCGATTATCCAGAAACGCGCGATCAGCGCCGTTCCGACGATCAGGGCGAACGGCGCGATTTTTTTGAACGCGCCGCTTTTCGCCGTCAGGCGCGCGGCGATCGTGTTGCTTTTCAGCAACGGTTTAAGGGCGGCGAAATCGTTTTGAAACGCCGCCGCTTTTTTGCCGCGCAATTCCAGCCGTTCTGCCTGTCCGTCCCCCAATCCGAAAGCCTGTTTGAAGCGTTCCGCGTCGTCGGATTCGGGCAGGTCCAGCCCTTTGTCCGCGAAATCCGCCAGATCTTCCGCGGCGCTTCGCCACGCGGCGCGGCGGTGTTCGGGCGGGCAGAGATCGTTCGCGGCGATCAGGGCAAAAGCGGCGCAACGCAGGGAAAACGGCGGCTCAAATCCGTTTCCGGTCAGCTTTTTTATTATGAAATCCAGCCGATCGGCGGGGGCGAATCCCGCGCTTTCGTTCAGCAAATCCGAAAGGTCGCGCGCGGAAAAAAGCGGCGGCGCGAATCCCGACGCCAAAAGAGCCGAAACGATTTTCCTGTCGTCTTTTTTCAAAACGGCGACGGCGACCGCGGAAACGAAACGGCGTTCGGCGTTGTTCAAAACCGCGCGAAACGGGGGGGCGGCGAACCAAAGCGTCCCGTTTTCGTCCGCGCGGCAGGCGGCGGCGGTCGGGACGGCGGCGAATCCGTCGCGCAAAATCATCAGAACGACGGCGCGGATCAGGGCTTTCGCTGTCGTTTCGGAAAAGGGACGGACGTCGTCGTCCGGCAATTCGGAAACGGGCGAAAGGACGAGCGCGTCCCGAGTCGTCCGCGACCAGTCGGGCAAAACGGCTTTGACAAAGCCGTCGGCGTAAAAAGCGTCGTCGATTCCGGACAAAGCCGCCCCCGCCAGCCGGCGATCGGTCGCGTCGTTCAGCAGGTTTTCGAATTCGTCCGCTTTTGCGGCGAACGCCGGATTTTTTTTCGCCGCCGCGCAATACAGCCGCATCAGGCGAAACGCGTCGAACGCGCCGTCCGCGGTTTTCCGGTCTTTTGCCGCGACGATCGCGCGGGCGATCGTTCCGGCGCGGTTTTCGTCCGTCAGTTCGGGGTGAAGCGCGAAGAAAAACAACGCCGCCCGTTCGGCGGGGGACGCCGCGGCGACCAAATCGCGCGCGGCGTCGTCGGACAGGGGGACGCCGGCGTCGAGCAAACCGGTCGCGCCGGATTTTTTCAGGCGGCGGAACAGCGCGGTCGCGCCGGACGGTTTGATCTGGAAAAACGGCAAAAGAGTCTCCTTTTCGGATAAAACGCGCGTATCATAGCGGATAATTCGCTTCCGGACAGTATTTTTCTGGTGTGAAGTCCCGAAAAATGGTGTAAGAATGAAAATATGAAGAAATTTGCCGCGCTTTTGCTTTGTTTCGTGTCGTTTTCCGCTTTTGCCGCGGGAACGGTGTTTATGTCGGGATTCGAAGATCTGCCGCTGATGGACGGACTGAAACAGTCCGAGGGCGCGGCGGTCGCTTTTGATTCGCCCGACGGTCGCATCGTCGAGGCGTACGCCCAAAGCGACGACGCCGCAAAGCCGAAGATTTTGGCTTATTACGCCAAGACCCTGCCGCAGCTGGGGTGGAAAAAACAAAAATCGGACGCGGATTCGCTTTCCTTTATGCGCGAAGAAGAGGAACTGTCCGTTTCCGTCGACGACGGAACGCCCGCGACCGTGCGCTTTAAACTGATGACAAGGGACAAGGACTGATATGGAATTTGAAACGATCCGCGTTGAAACCGACCAAGCCGTCGCCACGGTCACGCTGAACCGACCCGCGTCGATGAACGCCGTCTGCGCCGCCATGCTGTTCGAACTGACGCGCGCGATCGACGCGCTGGACGCCGACGAATCGATCCGCGTCATCGTGTTGCGGGGCGCCGCCGGCTATTTCGCCGCGGGAACGGACATGTCCGAATTCGTCGGACGGTTCGGCGACGACGCGGAACGCGAAAACGTCTACGCCCGCGCCGCGCGCGCCTTTGCCGCGTGCGCCAAGCCGATCGTCGCGGGGGTCGCCGGATACGCGTTCGGCGGCGGTCTGGAACTGGTGCTGATGAGCGACGTCGTCATCGCCGCGGACAACGCCCGATTCGGTTTTCCCGAAATCACGCTGGGCGTCCTGCCGCAAATGGGCGGCGCCGCGATGCTGGCGAATCGGGTCGGACGCGCCAAAGCCGCCGATCTGCTGCTGACGGGACGCCACGTCGGCGCCGAGGAAGCGCTGGCGTGCGGACTGGTGTCGCGTCTGGTCGACGGCGTCGATTTGGACGACGAGGTCGCGGAAACGGCGTCGCGGATCGCCGCGATGCCCGCTTTGGGCGTCAAATTGGCGAAACGGGCGGTTTTGGCGGCTTGCGCGCCGCGCGCGGACGGCGGCGAAACTTTCGCCCGTCTGTCCCTGACGTCCGACGACGCGCGCGAAGGGCTGGCGGCGCTGAAGGAAAACCGCGCGCCAAAGTATGTTCACAGATAAGTTTATCCCTTGACTTTCGCGGGGATATGGGGGTATAAAACCTACCTTAGTTCTTTTTAAGGAAACAAACAGGATAAAAAAAATGGCTAATCATCTGTCGTCTAAAAAACGTATTCGTCGCAACGCCCGCCGCGCCGTTTTCAACGCCGCGCGCAAGTCCCGCGTCCATACGTTCACGAACAAGTTTGAAACCGCTTTGACCAGCGGCGACAAAGCCGCTGCCGCGGAAGCTTTCCGCACGGCAGAATCTGAAATCATGCGCGCTGTTTCGAAAGGCGTTTTGCACAAAAACACCGCCGCCCGCAAGGTTTCCCGCTTGTCCGCCCGCGTCAAGGCGATGGGCTAACCGGACATTCGACCCCGCGTTTTCGCATGCGGTAATGCGAAAGTAAAACGCGGTGTTTGTTCAGCTTAAAAGGCAGACTGTCATTTCGGGCGGTCTGCTTTTTGTATTTGTGAAAACCA
>DJRZ01000072.1 GCA_002440235.1 Alphaproteobacteria bacterium UBA6347 | reverse complement strand
ATCGCCAATTCGCAGTCGCGCGCGGTGACGATCGCTTCGCCCTTCGTGTTGATGACGGGGGTGGACGCCGTAAAGACGACCGTGCCTTCAAAGCCCGCTTCAATCGCGGAAACTTCGACGTTTTGCGCCGTGCCGCCGACGTGGAACGTGCGCATGGTCAGCTGGGTTCCGGGTTCGCCGATGGACTGCGCCGCGATGACGCCGACCGCTTCGCCGATGTTCACCGGCGTGCCGCGCGCCAAATCGCGTCCGTAGCATTTCGCGCAAACGCCGTTTTTGGATTCGCAGGTCAGCGGGGAACGGATATAGATTTTGTCCACGCCGGCTTTTTCAATCTTTTCAACGTCGTTTTCGTCGATCAGCTTGCCGCAGGGAACGATGATTTCCTGCGTCGCGGGATCTTTGACGTCTTCCTGCGCCGTGCGCCCCAGCACGCGTTCACCCAGCGTCGCGACGACGGTCGTGCCGTCCAGCGCCGCCGTGACCCAAATGCCGCGGGTCGTGCGGCAATCGTCTTCGCAAACGATCGCGTCCTGCGCGACGTCGACCAGACGACGCGTCAGATAACCGGAGTTCGCGGTTTTCAACGCCGTGTCGGACAAGCCTTTGCGCGCGCCGTGGGACGAGTTGAAGTATTCCGCCACCGACAGCCCTTCTTTAAAGTTCGCGATAATCGGGGTTTCGATGATTTCGCCGTTCGGCTTCGCCATCAAACCGCGCATGCCGCCCAGTTGCTTCATTTGCGCCGCGGAACCGCGGGCGCCGGAATGAGCCATCATATAAACCGAGTTCACGGGTTTCGCCGGATCGTCTTTGGAAATTTCCTTCATCATTTCGTCGGCGATCTTGTCCGTGCAGGAAGACCACGCGTCGACGACCTTGTTATAGCGTTCGCCGTTCGTGATCAGACCGTCGGTGTACTGCTGTTCGAATTCCTTGACCTTGGCTTCGGTTTCTTTGATCATCTTCCATTTGGTCTTGGGAACCAGCATGTCGTCCTTGCCGAACGAAACGCCGGAAACGGCGGCGTATTTGTAGCCCATGTTTTTGATGCGGTCGGCGAAAATGCAGGTTTCCTTCTGCCCGCAGAAACGGTAGACCTGATCGATAATGTCGGCGATTTCCTTTTTACGCAGCAAGCGGTTGAACAGGCTGAACGGAATTTTCGGGTGCTTCGGCACAACCTGCGACAACAGCACGCGTCCCGGAGTCGTTTCGATCGTCCGGTGAACGATTTTTCCGTCGTCGTCGACAAATTCCAGCGAGCATTTGATTTTCGAATGATAGTTGACCAAGTGGTTGTTCAACGCCATTTCGACCTCTTCAATGCCGCCGAAACGCAACATGCGGTCTTCTTCCTTCGTCTTCTTGACGAAAGCGCGGAAGTCGTCCATGTCTTTGAATTCGCGGTGGTATTCATCCGCCCACTTTTTCATGTCGGATTCGGTCAGCGCCTTGATTTCACCCTCTTCCTCCGCCGTCAGCAGACGTTTGCCGCCCGGCTGGTTGTCGCGCGCCATCGTGATGTAGTACAGCCCCAAAATCATGTCCTGCGTCGGCACGATAATGGGTTTGCCGTTCGCGGGCGACAGAATGTTGTTCGTGGACATCATCAAAACGCGGGCTTCCAACTGCGCTTCCAGCGACAGAGGAACATGCACCGCCATTTGGTCGCCGTCGAAGTCGGCGTTGAACGCCGTGCAGACCAGCGGGTGCAGCTGAATGGCTTTGCCTTCGATCAAAACGGGTTCGAAAGCCTGAATGCCCAGTCTGTGCAGAGTCGGCGCGCGGTTCAGCAAAACGGGGTGCTCGCGAATGACCTCTTCCAGAATGTCCCAAACTTCGGGGCGTTCCTTTTCAACCATGCGCTTGGCGGCTTTCAGCGTCGTCGCCATGCCGTACGTTTCCAGTTTGGCGTACACGAACGGCTTGAACAGTTCCAGCGCCATTTTCTTGGGAATACCGCATTGCTGCAATTTCAGTTCGGGACCGACGACGATCACGGAACGACCGGAATAGTCGACGCGTTTGCCCAACAGGTTCTGACGGAAACGCCCCTGCTTGCCTTTCAGCATGTCGGCGAGGGATTTCAGCGGACGTTTGTTCGCGCCCGTCAGCGGACGACCGTGGCGACCGTTGTCGAACAGCGCGTCGACGGATTCCTGCAACATGCGCTTTTCGTTGCGAATGATGATTTCCGGAGCGCGCAGTTCCATCAGGCGTTTCAAACGGTTGTTGCGGTTGATGACGCGGCGGTACAAATCGTTCAAATCCGACGTCGCGAAACGACCGCCGTCCAGCGGAACCAAAGGACGCAGTTCGGGCGGAATGACGGGAATGACGTCCAAAATCATCCATTCGGGTTTGGAACCGGATTCCAAAAACGCCTCGACCAGCTTCAAACGTTTGACCAGTTTTTTGCGGCGCGCGTCCGAAGACGTGGAACGCAGTTCGGCGCGAATGGTTTCGGCTTCCTGTTCCAGATCGATGCCGGACAGGATTTCTTTCAACGCTTCGGCGCCGATGCCGACGCGGAAAGCGTCCTCGCCGTATTCCTCGATCGCGTTCTGATACTGGTCTTCGGTCAGCAGTTCGTTGACCTTCAACGGCGTCAGCCCCGGTTCGATCACGATGTATTTTTCAAAATACAGAACGGATTCCAAATCTTTCAGCATGATGTCGACCAGCAGACCGATGCGGCTGGGCAGGGATTTCAAAAACCAGATGTGCGCGACGGGCGCCGCCAGTTCGATATGTCCCATGCGTTCGCGGCGGACTTTGGACAGCGTGACTTCGACGCCGCACTTTTCGCAAACGACGCCGCGGTATTTCATGCGTTTGTATTTGCCGCACAAGCATTCGTAATCCTTGACGGGTCCGAAAATGCGCGCGCAGAACAAACCGTCCTTTTCCGGCTTGAAGGTGCGGTAGTTAATCGTTTCAGGCTTTTTGACTTCGCCGTACGACCAGGAACGGATGCGTTCCGGCGACGCCAGAGAAATCTGAATCCGATCAAAAGACTGTGTTTCCGATACGGGAGCGAAAACTTTCATAAGTTCGTTCATTGACTTTCCTCTTTCCTTCAAGGGATTTCTTAGTATTCACGCTGGGTCAGTTCGACGTTCAGGCACAAAGAACGCATTTCTTTGACCAAGACGTTGAACGATTCGGGAATACCCGCTTCGAATTTGTCGTCGCCGTGCACGATGGATTCGTACACTTTGGTACGACCGGACACGTCGTCCGACTTGACCGTCAGGATTTCCTGCAACGTGTAAGCGGAACCGTAAGCCTCCAAAGCCCAAACTTCCATTTCGCCGAAACGCTGTCCGCCGAACTGCGCCTTGCCGCCCAGCGGCTGCTGCGTCACCAGCGAGTAAGGACCGATCGAACGCGCGTGGATCTTTTCGTCGACCAAATGGTGCAGTTTCAACATGTACGTCACGCCGACCGTGACGGGACGTTCGAACGCCTCGCCCGTTCTGCCGTCAAACAGCTGAACCTGACCGGAAACCGGCAAGCCCGCCTTTTGCAGCATTTCGTTGATGTCGGCTTCGCGCGCGCCGTCGAAAACGGGCGTGGCGATCGGCAGACCGTTCTTCATGTTGTCCGCCAGCTCCATCACTTCGTCGTCGGACAGCTTTTCGATGTTGGCTTTGTATTCCTTCGCGCCGTACACGTCTTTCAATTTGGCGCGCAGATCTTCGACGGAGGCTTTCCGTTCGGCGACCTGTTCGTACAGGGCGTGAACCTGTTTGCCCAGTTCGCGGCAAGCCCAACCCAAATGACATTCCAGAATTTGCCCGACGTTCATACGGGACGGAACGCCCAACGGGTTCAACACCAGATCGACGGGGGTTCCGTCGGCGATGTGCGGCATGTCTTCGATCGGCAGAATGCGGGAAACGACGCCTTTGTTTCCGTGACGCCCAGCCATCTTGTCGCCCGGCTGCAGTTTGCGCTTCACGGCGATGAAGACTTTGACCATCTTCAACACGCCCGGGGGCATTTCGTCGCCGCGTTGCAGTTTTTCGACCTTGTTTTCAAAGCGTTCCTGCAATTTTTCGATGTCGGCGTCAAACACCTTGGACATTTTTTCGATTTCGCCCATGACTTCGTCGTTTTCGACGGCGATCTTGCGCAGATCCTTGCGGGACATTTCGCCCAGCATTTCCGCCGTCAGCTTCGTGCCGGCGGCGGCGTTTTTAACGCCGACGGTCGAAATCTGATCCGTCAGGGACGCTTTCAAACGATCGTAGAAAGAGCCTTCCAAAATCGCTTTTTCGGCGTCGCGGTCTTTCGCCAAAGCTTCGATTTCCGACTGTTCAATCGCCATGGCGCGCTGGTCTTTGTCGACGCCGCGGCGCGAAAACACGCGGACTTCGACGACCGTTCCGGCGATTCCGGGCGGAACGCGCAGGGACGTGTCGCGGACGTCGGCGGCTTTTTCACCGAAAATCGCGCGCAACAGTTTTTCTTCCGGCGTCATCGGAGATTCGCCTTTCGGCGTCACCTTGCCGACCAGAATGTCGCCGGCCTTGACTTCGGCGCCGATATACACGACACCGGCTTCGTCCAGCTGTTTCAAGCCTTCTTCGCCGACGTTCGGAATGTCGCGGGTGATTTCTTCCTGTCCCAGCTTCGTGTCGCGCGCCATCACTTCGAATTCGTCGATGTGAATGGACGTGAACACGTCGTCGCGGGCGATGCGTTCGGAAATCAGGATAGCGTCTTCGTAGTTGTAGCCGTTCCAGGGCATGTACGCCACCAGCACGTTGCGTCCCAAAGCCAGCTCGCCCAACTGCGTCGAACCGCCGTCGGCGATGATGTCGCCCTTCGCGACGATGTCGCCGACCTTGACCAGCGGGTGCTGGGTGATGCAGGTCGACTGGTTGGAACGCTGGAATTTGCGCAGTTTGTAGATGTCGACGCCCGATTCGTCGGCTTTGATCTTGCCCGTGGCGCGGACGACGATGCGCATGCCGTCGACGGACTGGACGACGCCGTTGCGCTTCGCGACGATGGCGGCGCCGGAGTCGCGCGCGACCGCCGCTTCCATTCCCGTGCCGACCAGCGGCGCGTCGGACTGCAGCAAAGGCACGGCCTGACGCTGCATGTTCGATCCCATCAAAGCGCGGTTCGCGTCATCGTTTTCCAAGAACGGAATCAACGCCGCGGCGACGGAAACCAGCTGTCTGGGCGAAACGTCGATCAGCGTGATTTCTTCGGGCGGGCACAGGACGAATTCGCCGTTTTTGCGGCAGGCGACCAACTTGTCTTTGACAAAGCGGTCTTTGCTGTCCAATTCCGCGTTCGCCTGAGCGATGACTTCGCCGTTTTCCTCCATGGCGGACAGATAAACGACTTCCTTGGTCACTTCGCCGTCGACGACCTTGCGGTACGGGCTTTCGATAAAGCCGTACTGGTTGACGCGGGCGTACGTCGCCAAAGAGTTGATCAGACCGATGTTCGGACCTTCGGGTGTTTCAATCGGGCAGATGCGACCGTAGTGCGTCGGGTGGACGTCTCGGACTTCAAAGCCCGCGCGGTCGCGCGTCAAGCCGCCGGGTCCCAAAGCGGACAAGCGGCGTTTGTGCGTGACTTCCGCCAGCGGGTTGTTCTGATCCATGAACTGCGACAGCTGCGAAGAGCCGAAAAATTCGCGGACGGCGACGGCGGCGGGCTTCGCGTTGATCAGATCGTGCGGCATCACCGTGTCGATGTCGACCGAGCTCATGCGTTCGCGAATCGCGCGTTCCATGCGCAGCAAACCGATGCGGTACTGGTTTTCCATCAATTCGCCGACGGAGCGGACGCGGCGGTTGCCCAAGTTGTCGATATCGTCGATTTCGCCGCGACCGTCTTTCAGTTCGACCAGAACGCGGACGATTTCCAAAATGTCTTCCTTGCGCAGCGTGCGGACGGTGTCGGGAACGGCGTCCTTGTCGTTGTACAGGCGCATGTTCATCTTCACGCGACCGACGGCGGACAGGTCGTAGTGTTCCAAATCAAAGAACAAACTGCGGAACAGGGCGTCGGCGGATTCGACAGTGGGCGGTTCGCCGGGGCGCATGACCTTGTAGATGTCGACCAGAGCGTCTTCGCGCGTCTGGTTTTTATCGGCGGCCATCGTGTTGCGGATATACGGACCGACGTTGACGTTGTCGATGTGCAGAACGGAAATTTCGGCGACCTTGTTGCTCTTAAAGGTTTCCAACATTTCTTCGGTGATTTCGTCGCCGGCTTCGACCAGAATTTCGCCCGTTTTTTCGTTAATCATGTCTTCGGCGACGAAACGTCCGATCAGCTCTTCGTCGTTGACGCGGATTTCGGACAAGCCTTCTTTTTCAAACTTTTTCAGTTTTCCGCCGTTGACCTTTTCGCCGGCTTCCAGCAGGACTTCGCCCGTTTCGGCGTTGACCAGATCGTAACGCAGTTTCGTCCCTTTCAGATATTCGGGAACGAACGCCGTTTTCCAGCCGTTTTTATCGGCGGAAATCGCGATCTTTTTATAGAAGTAGCCCAAGATTTCCTCTTGGCTCATGCCGCGGATTTCCAACAGATTGACGTTGCGTCCTTCGGCTTCGCGGGATTTGCGCAATTCTTCTGTTTCCTTGGATTCCAAGGCGTACAGCAAAGACGTGACGGGCAGTTTGCGGCGGCGGTCGATGCGGACGTAGACCAGATCCTTGGCGTCGAATTCGAAATCCAGCCAGGAACCGCGGTACGGAATGACGCGCGCGGCGAACAGATATTTGCCCGAAGAATGGGTTTTGCCTTTGTCGTGATCAAAGAACACACCGGGGGAACGGTGCATCTGGGAAACGATGACGCGTTCGGTTCCGTTGACGATGAACGTCCCCGTTTCGGTCATCAGCGGCATGTCGCCCATGTAGACGTCCTGTTCTTTGATGTCGCGAATCGAACGGGCGCCCGTTTCTTCGTCGATGTCCCAAACGACCAGACGCAACGTCACGCGCAACGGAGCGGAATACGTCATGCCGCGCTGAATGCATTCGTCGACGTCGTAAAGCGGTTCGTCCAGTTCGTATTTAACGAATTCCAAAACGCCGCGACCGGAAAAATCCTTAATCGGAAAAATGGATTTCAAGACTTCCTGCAAACCGGTATCGGTTCTTTTATCCGCCGGCACGCCCTCTTGCAGGAAATGGGCATAAGAGCTTTTCTGCACATCTATAAGATTGGGCATCTCTGCAACGGAAGGGATCCTTCCGAAATTTTTGCGCACGCGTTTCCGACCCGTAAAAGATTTGACCATTTCAGCTCCCCATCTGTAAAGAAAAAATTCTTAACGCCTTAAAGTTTAAAGTCCCAAGACGCCGGAGACTGTACAAGACGACTTCAAGGACCGGACGAAAAGGACACTAATCCCCTGTCGTCCGATCCCTAAAATCAAGCGGCGATAGCCAAATTACTTGACTTCAACCTTGGCGCCGGCAGCTTCCAGCTGTTTCTTGAATTTTTCGGCGTCTTCTTTGTTCGCACCTTCTTTGACGGTCTTCGGAGCGCCTTCGACCAGGTCTTTCGCTTCTTTCAGACCCAAGCCGGTAATAGCGCGGACTTCTTTAATGACGTTGATTTTGTTCGCGCCGGCTTCAACCAGAACGACATCAAATTCGGTCTTTTCTTCCGCGGGAGCGGCAGCGCCGGCGGCGGCGACAGCGACGGGAGCCGCGGCGGAAACGCCCCATTTTTCTTCCAGCATTTTGGACAGTTCGGCAGCTTCCAACACTGTCAAGGCGGACAATTCTTCAACGATTTTGGCGAGATCAGCCATTTTATTTAACTCCGTTTAATAGTTTTTGTTTTGGCACGTCACGTGCCGATTTTCTTAGCGGGGAAACATTCCCCCATGACAAGACGATTACGCAGCCTGCTCTTCTTTGTCGGCATAAGCCTTCAAAACACGAGCAATCTGAGCCCCGGGCGCCTGCAACAGACCAACCAGTTTGCCGCGCAGCTGATCCAGGGACGGCAGTTCGCCCAGCGCCGTGACTTCGGCGACGGACAACACTTTGCCTTCCATGATCCCGCCGCGAATAACCAGTTTGTCATTCTTTTTGGCGAAAGCCACAACGGCTCTGGCGGCGGCGATCGGATCGACGGAATAGGAAACCGCCGTGGGACCGACCATCAGGTCCGCCAACTGTTCATACTGTGTTCCAGCAAGAGCAAGACGAGTAATACGGTTCTTTGTCACGCGAAACTTTGCGTCCTCTTTGCGAACGGCATCACGCAAAGCCGACATTTCGGCGACCGTCAACCCCGTGTAATGGGTAACGACAACCAGTCCGGCGTTGCTGAAATCCTCGTTCATCAGGGAACGCAATTCAGCTTTTTGTTCACGTTTCACTTTTGTATCCTCTTCATTCCCTCCGTCCGCGGTATTTTGCGGACGAAAGTTCATTTCAAAACTTCCGGCACCATGCCGAAAGCCGAATCCTGTCCAAAAGCTCAAGCCATAAACCATTCCATCGGAGCGGCTAAAAAACTTGCACCTCTGTCTATGCAGGCGGTTGGATTTCCTTTAAACGGCATCGTTTGACGCGATTCCGCACCTGCGGTCTTGGACAGGTGAAAGGGAAAGCCGGAAAACCGGTTTTCCCCCTGCCCGATCGTTTCCGACCGGAATTCTTTTATTACTTTCCGCTCGCCAGCGTAGCGACGTTGGAAACGGAAACTTTGACGCCGACGCCCTGAGTCGTGCTCAGTCCGACGCGTTTCAGATAGGTCCCCTTGACGCTGGCGGGCTTGGCTTTCAGAACAGCCTGAGCGAACGTCAAGATGTTTTCCTTGATCTGCGCTTCGGTAAAGCTGATCTTGCCGACGCCGGCGTGAATCTGACCGGCGGCTTCGACGCGGTATTCGACCTGACCGGCTTTAACCGCCTTGACCGCGCCGGCGACGTCCATCGTCACCGTGCCCAGTTTGGGGTTCGGCATCAAGCCGCGGGGTCCCAGGATTTTACCCAGACGACCGACGACGCCCATCATGTCCGGCGTGGCGATGCAACGATCGAATTCAATCGTTCCTTTCAGAACGGTTTCCATCAGATCTTCGGCACCGACGACATCGGCGCCCGCTTTCTTCGCTTCTTCGGCTTTCGCGCCTTTTGCGAAGACGGCAACGCGAACGGTTTTGCCCGTTCCGTTGGGCAGACCGACAACGCCGCGAATCATCTGATCCGCCTGACGCGGGTCGACGTTCAGCCCCATGACGATTTCGACGGTTTCGTCAAATTTCGCTTTGGGCGCCGCTTTCAAAACGGCAATGGCTTCGTCCAGATCATAAGCTTTCATATTGTCGACGGTTTTGTACGCACCCGCCAAGCGCTTACCCAATTTAGCCATTACCCGTTACTCCACGACTTCGATACCCATGGAGCGAGCCTGCCCCATAACCATGTTCATAGCGGACTCGACCGTCGAGCAGTTCAAATCCGGCATCTTCTGCTCGGCGATTTCACGGACTTGCGCCTTGGTGATTTTGCCGACTTTGGTGCGTCCGGGTTCTTTCGAACCTTTGGGCAGACCGGAAGCCTTGATGATGAAGTAGCTGACGGGCGGCATCTTCGTGATGAAAGAGAACGTGCGGTCGGCGTAGGCGGTGATCACGACGGGAATCGGCATGCCCGGTTCCATTTTCTGCGTGGCGGCGTTGAACGCCTTGCAGAATTCCATGATATTCAAACCGCGCTGACCCAAAGCGGGACCGACGGGAGGAGAAGGATTAGCTTTACCGGCCGGGATTTGCAATTTGATAAACCCGACAATTTTCTTTGCCATTGTTTTACCTCTAAAAAATTTACTATCGATTCGTTTTAGGCTTGCGGTGCGATAAATGGCTTATCTGCCGCAAAGACGCCGCCCGGAACGAATCGCTGTCCGAAACGGCGCCCTAACTGTGTCAAACTTTTTCGACCTGCGAGTATTCCAGTTCGACGGGGGTCGACCGACCAAAAATCGAAACGGAAACCTTCAAGCGGGCTTTTTCCTCGTCGGTTTCTTCGACAAAGCCGACGAAAGAGGCAAACGGACCGTCAATGACGCGAACCTGTTCGCCGACATCGTAGGAAACGGAGTTTTTGGGACGTTCGACGCCTTCGGTAACCTGATGCAGAATGCGCTGGGCTTCGGCTTCCGTAATCGGAGTCGGCTTTTCGCGCGCGCCCAAAAATCCCGTCACCTTCGGGGTGTTTTTAACCAAATGCCACGTTTCGTCCGTCATCACCATTTTCACCAGAACATAGCCGGGGAAAAACTTGCGTTCCGAATTAACCTTGGAACCGCGGCGCACTTCGACGACTTCTTCGGTCGGAACCAAAACCTGTTCAAACATATCCGTCATACCCTTTTGGGTCGCGAATTCCTGAATCGATTTAGCAACCTGCTTTTCAAAGCCGGAATAAACGTGCAAAACATACCAACGGGCGGCCATAGCCTAACCTCCCAAACCCAAGATCAGTTTCATCACCCAAGCGATGACCTGATCGACAACAAAAAAGAACAGCGTCGCACATACCGTGAACAAGACGACCATCAGCGTGGACATCATCGTTTCTTTGCGCGTCGGCCAAACGACCTTGCCGACTTCCTGCCGGACCTGGCGTAAAAACAAGACGGGATGAACATTAGCCATAAATGAAATTCCTAACTAGGGCGGTTGGCAGGGGCAGCAGGAATCGAACCCGCAACCCCCGGTTTTGGAGACCGGTGCTCTACCAATTGAGCTATACCCCTAAACCGCTTTCACAGATCCCTTAACCAAAACGAAAGGGATGAGCTAAACTACCCACCCCTTTCGAAAAAATCAAGGAAAAAATTTGAAAAATTTCAAATTATTACTCAATGATTTTGGAGACG
>DJRZ01000004.1:53494-87689 GCA_002440235.1 Alphaproteobacteria bacterium UBA6347 | reverse complement strand
GTGCGCGAACGCACGGCGGAGTTTTTGAAAATGCCGATGCCCGTCAGCGCCGTCGACAGAATGGACCCGCGTTCCTTGTCGGGCGTGCCGGACAGCTGGTTCAGTTCGACGACCGCGCGGTGGGCGTAGCCGTAGCGTTTGCATTCCGCGACCGCCTGATCCAGCATGTCGCGCATCGGGTCGGCAAGCGCCGCCATTTGGTCGCCCTCTTCGGTCTTGCGTTTGATTTCCGCCGCCATCTGCATTTGCGCTTCGGTCAGCCAGTCCAGAATCATCGCGATGCAGGGCTCGGCGCCGACCCAGCTTTCGGGCAGCATTTCCCACGTTCCGACCGCGACGTAGTTGTCCAGCGTCAGCGTTCCGTTGCGCAGGTGCTCCAGCGCTTCCGCCGCGTCGGCGTCCGTCATTTCCAGATAATAGCCTTCCAGCACTTCGCGGTCTTTGTCGTCCAGCTTTCCTTCGTACAGGCGACCGATGAAATAGTCGTTCGCGCGGGCGTGTTCGCACTTGCCGACGACGAAATGAATAAAGCCCGTCAAGGCGTTGCGCCCCGTTTTCGCCCAGTGGGGATCCGCGCCGCCCTTGGGTTCTTCGACCAAAACGTTCACCATGGAATCGACGTACATGTCGCGCGCGGGACCGAACGGCGGCAGACAGGTGTTCGACAGCATGTTCCAGCTGGGATAGTAGATGCCTTTGTCGGGTTCGTCCTCCGCGCCCCAGTTGATGACGAACACGGGACCGATCGTTTGTCTGTAACCGCTTGTTTTATAACACAATTCAGGCTTCGGGTCGTTCACAATGATGCTGATGTTGTTCGATTCGAAAATCGTCGGCATGACGACGCCGACCGTTTTACCGGTTCCCGGAGGCGCCAGCACCAGCACCGACAGCGTTTCGGGCAGACGCAGCAATTTGCCGTGCCAGCGACCCAAAACGACGATGAAGCCGCGGAACAGCCCCATTTTTTCAATGTCTTTTTTCGTGGCGATGCGTCCCGCCCCGTGAATGGTCGACAGCCACGAATGCGGGTTGGTCGAAATGCCGGTGATCAAAATCGCGAAAAAGGAGAAAAACGGCAGAACGGGCAACCAGAAATAAACGGGCAGTTCGCCCTGCGCCTTGTACGCTTTGACGATCCATTTCCAGTACACGCCCAGCAGATACATCGGTTCGATCGGGTTGAAGCACCGTTTGACGAAACGCCAGACGCGCAGCATCTGATCCTGACTGATGCCGTAGGGGATCAGGTTCGTCAGCGCGAACGAAAACACCGCCAGCAGATACGACACGCCCAGCGCCAGCATAACCGTGACGACGACCCATTGTATCGCCGCGTCTCTTTCAGCCCATTCTTCTCCGCTTCTAGCCATTTGAGGGGAGAGCTCCTTAACCCGTTGAAATACCGTTTCCAAGTATAAGGGAAGCGGGGATAAAAATCCAGCTTCTCACTCGACTTTTATCATAAACTTCGCACGGAAAGGTAAAAAAAAGATTTGCGGCGAAAAAACGCCGCCGTAAAACGGCGGCGCGACCGGTGAAAAGGGCGTCAGCCCAAAACGCTGGAAACGCTGTGGAACAGACCGTCGTCGGGGGATTTGACCTGCGATACGGCGGCGGGCAAAGCCGTGATTTCGTCGGGACCGCCGTCTTCGTGGCGGCAGACGGCGACGTTCAAACCGTTCCAGACTTCGAACATGTCTTCGGCGTTGATGATCGTACCCTGGCGAATGACGACCATCGGCTTGATTTCCATGCCGCGGGCGTCCCCTGTCAGCATCGGCGCCAAGGCGTCGCGGGCGTTCAAAACGATGCGCACGGGCGAAATGCGGTGGTTGCTTTCGGAAAACCACAGCGGTTCCTCGTCGTTGAACCGTTCTTCGTCCGCCAGCCAGTCGCCGCTTTCCGAATCGATCAGGCACAGCAGGATATGGTTCGCGGCGACGGCGACGAAATCGATTTTTTTGCCGGCGATTTTCGCGTCCGAAATCAGGCGGTAGCCGGCGGAACGCAGAATTTCCATGATCGACCCGCCCGAACCGCCGCTTTTCGCGGGGGTGGAAGAGGAATGCGCGGGCGCGGAGGACGGTTTGCTTTCCGAATGCGCGCGAGGCTGTTCGACCGCCTGTTGCGCGGGGGCGTGCGCGTGCTTGTGCTCCTCTTTCTCTTCGGGGGCTTTTTCGGGGGACTTGATGCGTCCGGAACCGGCGCGCACGGCGGGCGGGCGCGTCTGCTTGTAGGATTTGCGTTTGGTCACTTTGGGCTTGGCGGTATGCTTTTCCTTGATTTTGCTTCGAATCAGGCGGACGGGGAACAGCAAAATCAGTTTAAGCCATCTCGACCACGGCACGGCGCTTAAAACCGCCCAGCCCGTCAGCCAAATCGGAACAGCCGTGAACAGGACAATGACGAACAGCCATTCTTTCGGGGTTCTGATGACCCAGCCGCCCCTCCATTCCCGCAACAGGTATTGCCAATGCAGGGACGACATGGGGTTGAATCCCCAAAAAGCCAGCATCAGCCGCTGAATCCAGAACAGATAGCCGCACGTCCAGATGACCAGAACAAAGAAAAAACGCGACAGGGATACGATGAATTTCACGGGCGCCTCCTAAACGGTGTCGTCCGTTTCCATCAGGTCGAGGATCGCCACGGCGACGGCGTCGTTCGTTTCCTGAGAAGAAGGCGGCAAAGATTTGACATATTCGATCAAAGCTCCGGAATCGGGCAGGCTTTGCGTTTTGAACGCATCGCCCATGCGCAGAACGGAAAGATCCTGCGATTCCAGAATCGGCATCAGATCCGGCACGTTTTTCAGCTCGCCGTAATCGAAAATCATACAGCAGTAGACGCTTGTGTCCGCCATTTGCGGCGAATGCCGGGCGAAATAGCCGCGCAGGGCGTCGCGCGCCTCCATCATCGCGGACAGCGGCGACGGAACGGCGGCACCGTTTTCGGAACGCCAGACGGGCGGGACGGCTTGTTCGTCGGGCGTCCACACCGTGCCGTTTTCGGGCGGTTCGAACATCAAAAACAGCCCGTCCTGCGTGACGGCGATCGTATTGACGGGGTGGGATCCGATTTTCATGCGGCGCAGAACGAAGATGTGCTTGGCTTCGAATTGCTTGACCAAAGCTTCCCACAAATCGAACCGCGTCGCGGCGGGCGACACGTTCGGCGCGACCGCCCGCGTCGCCGCGGCGGCGTCGGGGGTGGCGGCGTTCGCTTCGATCGCGTGCTGGACGGGGGCTTTTTTGCCGCGCAGCTGTTCGATGTGCTTAAATTCGTTCGAGGTCATTTTGATGACCTTTTGCGATTCCTTTTTGGATTTGGGCGTTTTGTCTTCCGGACCTTTGGCGGCGGCGATGGATTTTTCCAGCAGCCGTTCCCGTCTGCGCTTTTCCCACCAGACGGCGGGCGCCGTCAACAGCGCGCGAAACAGGCGCAAAACGACGAAATAAACGGGGATTATCAGCAACAGCGCGCCGAAGAAAGCGATTTCTTTCGGCGTTTGAATGACCCAGCCGTTCTGCCATTTGTTCCAGATATGCGTCCAATGTTTGGGGCGGATCAGGTCGAAGTGCCAGACGCGCAGAAAGAACCGGTGCGTGACGAAGAAAAAAAACGCGGCGGCGATCAGCGCGACAACCGCGGATTGCAATCGATTCGTCCGTCCTTTTCCCATAAATCAACCCTTTAAAAACAAACCCGTGCCAACAACTATAAAAACGATTTTCCGGAAAGTCAAAAAGAAAGGGAGCGCAAGCCCCCTTTCCGTGACAAAAAGCGTCAGGCGCTTCTGCCGCCCTGTCTTTGCGGCGTTTGAATCCCGCGGCTGTTCGTCTGCTGTCTGACCTGCGATCTGCCGACGTTGCGCGCCGCCTGCAACAGGTTGTCGCGCGCCGACTGGAACATGTTCACGCGTTTTTTCAGCGCGGCTTTGGTCGGCGCCAGCTTGCCGATTCTTTTCTTGCAGTCGTTGATTTTCGCCTTTGCCGCTTCTTTGTATTTGCCGGCGTCTTTCAGCATGGTTTTCATGCCTTTGGCAACGGTTTTCGCGGCGTCTTTCGTTCCTTTGGCGACGTTTTTGACGGCGGCTTTGGCTTGCGCTTTCCGGCGGGCGACGTTGTCTTTGGCGCCCTGCTTTTTCATATCGTCCAAAGCTTTTTTGTCGTCGCGGATTCCCTGCGCCTCTTTCTGCGCCTCGGGCGAGTTTTTATAGACGGGATCTTTCGCCATTTTTTCCCAAAAGGCGGCTTCCCGTCCCATCGCGTCGATTTTCATCTGGTCGAAAGCCCGCTGGTTTTTCCCTTCCGGCGTGTTGGGATATTTGCGGTTCGACGCGTTTTCTCTGGCGGCGGCTTCTTTCGCGCGCAGTTTGTCGACGCGTTTTTGGGCGTCGCGCTGTTCTTTGGTGCCTTTGTTTTTCTGGTTTTTCTTGGTTTGATCCGGCTGGTTCGCCCGTTTGTTTTTCGCGCGCCGAGTGCGTTTTTCCGCGCATTTCTGCTTGACGGAATCGCGGATTTTGACGGCGCGTTTCAGCCCTTTGTCGACAAAATAGGCGGCGAAGTCCATGTTTTTAATAAAGTAATCCGCCAGATCGCCCGTCAGCCAGTTGCAGAACAGTTCGGAAATGTTGTTGCCGTTCAGCGGCAGGGGAGAGTACTTGGGACGCTTTTCTTTTTCCTCTTTTTTCTCTTGCGCGCCGAAATGTCCCTGTTTCCCTTCTTTTTTTTCTTCCGGTTTTTCCTCGGCGTTAAAGGCGCCGTCGGCTTCTTTCCCGTCGGCGGCGTTGAACGCGCCGTCTGCTTGTTTGACGTTGGCGGCGTTTTTGGCTTCTTTTGTTTCAGTCATAGGCGTTCTCCTTTGACATGCGGCGTCATACTTTAATTATTATGTTATCCGTAAAAACGAATTTTGTCCAGACTGTCATCAAAAATTCACACGGACGGGATTTAAACTTTCAGGCTTTTCAAATACGAAGCCAGCCGTTTGTTCACGGCGGCGGCATCTTTGGGACCCGGTTTGACCAGACCGAAAAACTTTTTGGGCAGGCGTTCCATTTGAATGGGCGAAAAGTACAGCGGATTCGTGATCAGCGTGTGGTACGCCTTGTCGGGTTCCTTGCGCGACAGGTTGAAATAGTTGTTGATCAGTTTTCGCGCGTTGACGGGGAACCGGCGGCGTTCGATGGCTTGGATAAAACGTTGCTTCAGCGCGCGTTCGCCCTCTTCTGTTTCGCGGATTTCCTCGATGATGCGTTTCTGTTCGTCCTCGACGTCCATCAGATCCAGCTTTTCGTTGATGATCTGCATGTCCAGCATGATCAAGATGTACGAAATCAGAATCTGCTGCGCCGTGGACAGCGAATCCTGATCCTGAATCCGCGCCATTTCGATCTGGGCGATTTTTTCCAGCGGCGTTTTGTTCGCGATCACGCGTTCCATGCCCATGATGAACGGCGCCATTTCGGTAAAGTCGTCCAGCATGGCGACCAGCAGGTTGTTGTCCACCTCGTCCAGCAGTTCCGCCGCCTGATAGTTGTCTTCGGGCAGTTCGATCAGCATTTTCGGATAGGCGTAGCCCTCTTGTTTTGCGACGCGGGCGGTGTACGTCCGCGCGTAGACGTACAGCGTCAGCAGTTTGTCGGTGACGCGTTCGTGTTTTTCAACCTCTTCCAGTATGTTGTCGGGCAGGTCGTAGGACAGGCGGCGCACCTCGACGCCGTTGACGACCCGCCCGACGAAAGAATTGCGGCGCGGGGCGGCGGGCGCGGGCTGTTCCGCGCGGTTTTGCGCCGCCGACACGGTCGCGGCGAACGATGTTTGGGCGGGGCGCGCGACTGCCTGTTCCGCCGGTCGTTCGGGACGGGGGGCGGAAGTCCGGACGGCGGGAACGGCGGGCGCCGCGACCGCGGGGGCGGCGACGGGGCGCTTGACCAGAATTTTCTTGACCCGTTTGACCAACACTTTTTTCATAACGGTTCTGGGGGCAGTCGGCTGTTCAGGTGTCATTCTTTTCCGTCCGATTGTTAAACACGACTGACATCTTAGATAAATATTCCGTTGAAGTCAAAAAACTTCTCTGTCATCATTGTAAAAAACGGCGAAAAAGCGGCGGGGCGTTCCGAAAGTTTAAAAATCAAAAAAGTGTCACAATTCGGCGCGTGATTTTGTATTATCCTGATTGAAAGTAGGATTCTAAATGCGGGTCGCTCGCGATTCGTGCCGGAAAAGGCTACCGCCTGAAAGGATTTCGATATGAAAGAATGTGAAAGAAAACAAGGCTTTTTGAAACGGATTCTGTTCGCGTTCGCATTGGCGTTGTGCGCGGTCGTCGTTCTTTCGGGTCGACCGGCTCGGGCGGAGCTTTACAGTCTGGACGCCTACACGCCGCAGGAATGGCAGACGGACGCCAAGGAATGCAACGAGAGCGAAGCCGTGTCCGAAATGTTGCGAAAATGGTGGCAGGCGCCTATGCAGGCGGTGCTGAACGCCAGCGTCAGCGTCGGCAACACAACGTTCAGCAAGGTCAGCGGCGGCGCGCTCCGCCTGTTGACGACGGGCAGTCTGCTGTGGCTGGCGCTGTTGATTTTAAAGGTCGTCGGCAGCATGACGGAATCCGACCCGATGGAATGGATGACGCAGGTCGGCGGCATGATGATCAAGGTCGGGTTCGCCGCTGCGCTGTTGAAAAACAGGGATTATTTCTTTTCCTATTTCTTTTCGTCGGTCATTCAGGCGGGCGCGGGATTCGTCGACGCCGGCGGCGTCAGTTTCGGCAAGGGCGGACTGAGCGAAGCGTCCAGCGCGGTCATGGGGATCGCGAACAGCATTCACGAAGCGATCGGCAAATTGACGGGCAAGGGCGAGTATCTGTCCTGTCTGGCGAAAATTCATATTTTCGATATCGATCTGATACCCGGCGATCCCTTGGGACCCTTTATCGATCCGGGGGCGTGGTCCGCGGGCTGCATGATCCGCGTCTGCGGCTGGTTTATGCTGGCGGCGTTCCCGTTCTATCTGATGGACGCGTGTTTCCGCATGGGCGTGACCGCGGCGCTGTGCCCGCTGTTCATCGTGGCGTGGGTGTTCAAAAGCACGCGCGATTTCACGCAAAAGGGGTTTAATGCGCTGTTGAACGTCGCATTCATGTTCATGATTATGAAAATCGTCGCGCTGATCACGACGAATATGCTGATGTCCGCGTCGGGCGTTCAGGGGCTGAACAAAGGAAACGCGGCGGATTACGTCTGCAAATTCCGCTGGATTTATATGGACAAGGAGGGAGCGACCGATCCGTGCATCGGAAAGCCCAAAGATTTTCTGATGCCGCTGGTTTTGTTCGTCTGTCTGATTTACAGCCTGATGCTGATGACCAAAGTCGAGCAGATCGCGAATCATTTTTCGGGCGCCAGCTTTTCCAATGACGCGTTTTTCCAAGCCGCCAAATCCGTCGGCAGGGGCATGAACAACGCCGTGACGATGGGCGTGGACGGCGCGTTCGCGGCAAAGGACCGCATGGATCTGCACAAGGACCGCGCCGCCGCGCGCACGGTGGAAAAGGATCGACAGGCGCGTGAAAAGGCAAACGCCGCGGGACGGACGTACACGCCGTCGCCGAAAGAAGCTAAAAAGGTCGAGGCGGCGCGCCAGCGTTTGAAACGGACGGGCGCCATTCGCGCGGACGGTTCCGAAACGCAAAAATACGCCGATTTGCTGAAAAACGGCAAAGCCAGAACGGCGATGAATCTGCTGGCGACGCCGGCGACGCTGGGCAGATCCGCGCTGTCGAAACTGACGGGCGGCAGAATTTCCAGCAAGGAATACTACAAAGACGCCAGCAACTCTTACAACGGCATGCGCGGCAAAGAGGAAGTGCAAAAGCTGAAAGAATGATAAAGCTTTGTTTCGAGTGACGGCGGAAGGAGAGATTCTTTCCCCCGATCGCCGGAACATTCCGGGCAAAAGGATTCGGGAAATGTTGAAAACGGTGAAAGACATATTGAAACGGTTTCAAACGGCGCGGGTTTTATGCGTCCTGTTCCTGATGTTCGCACCCGCCGTTTTGACGGGGTGTTCGGAAAGCATGCTGGCGAACGAACAGTCCCAAACCATCGCGCAGGACGCGGAGGCGGCGGCGAAGGAATGCTGGGTTTGCCCCGCGTTCAACGCCATGTTCAACGCCGTGAACAGCGCGTCGCGGTCGATTGTCCGCAACGTGGCGAAAGGCGCGATCGGATTGGTCGCCGTCGGATACGCGATTTGTCTGGCGCTGCACATTCTGCGCAACATCGCATCGCTGAAAGAACCCGGTGCCGCCGAATTTTGGAAAGGCATCGGCGTGCTGTCGTTTTGGGCGGCGCTGTGCGCGGGGCTGTTGCGCGATTTGTCGGGGGGCGGCACTTTTTCCGCTGTCGAAATGTTCGCCAAACCGGTGTTCGGGGGATTTGTCAACGCGGGGCTGATGATTATCAGCGGATCGGGATCCGGCATTTCCTGTCCCGCGGGCGGTTCGCCCGACGTGGGCATGCTTTGTCTGGTCAAAGCCATTCAAACCAAAATGTCGGGAATGGTCGCTTTTTCGGCGATGGTCGCGACCCAGCCCATCGCGCTGGGCATTCCGGTGTGTCTGGTCGGTTTGGGATTGTGGGTCGTTTCCTGTTATATGATGGTGTGGTTCCCGCTACTGTTGTTGGACATCGTTTTCGATTACGGCGTTCTGCTGTGCCTGACGCCCCTGTTCGTCGCGGCGTACGGTTTTTCCCAGACGCGCAGTTACGCGGCGCTGGGGGCGAAATACCTGATCGGCATCGGGCTGGGCGTGGTCAGTTTCTGCATCTTTATCGGCGTCGCCGTCGGCGTTTTGAATAAATACATTGACCAGTTCCTGCCCGAAATGCGCGCCCCCGCGGGGTTGATGGGCGACGCCCGTCTGCTGTACCACACGCTGATGGGGCAGGGCGTGACGGGATTGATTTTCGTCGTTCTGTTCCTGCTGTTTTTCGCCAACGTCGTGTACGAGGTCATGAGCGGCGTCGGCGTCAACGCTTCGGCAGGCGCGGTGACGGCGACCAAAGGCTTTGTGAAAAAGGCGGCGAACACCGCGGCGACGTTCGTCAAGGCGGGAAACAACCTGCGCAAACTGGCAAAAGACCGCAAAGCTAAAAACCGCATGGAATCGTTTGATGAAAAACGCAAGGATTTGAACAGTCAAATCGCCAGGGAAACGGATAAAGGCAAGCGCGACGCGCTGATTCGGAAACGCGACGATTTGGAACACAGAAACGATCGGGACAAAGATAGAATGGAAGACCGCGGTTATCTGCGCAACGGTCAGAAAACGGAAGCGTATCAAAGTTTGGGCAGCAAAAATGGCGTGCGCGCGACGGTGCGCAATTTTCAGGCGGCTTTGGCGGGCGATGGCAGCGAAGCGCGGCGCGATGAAGAACAAAACGCGCTGGCTGATGTTTGACGCGGTCGCGGAAAGGAATGAACGGCGGAATGGAACGGTTGCCGAAAATCTTGCGCTATATGGTTTTTTGCGGGGTTATCGCGGCGTTTCAGTCGGATTTGGTGAAAGGAATATTGCAGTCGGATTGGTTGTTTGAAACCGTTTTTTGCGTTGTCGCGGCATTGTTGACCGCCGCCGCCGTTCGGACGGCACAAATCGTGAAACGCGGACGGGCGGAACGGAAAAACGGTAAAAACGGCGGATTGCAGGGGAAGGGTGGCTATGGCGAAACATTCGATGATTAAACAGATGTTGGTCGTTTTGACGCTGGCGTTCGGCGTCACCGTGCTGTCGCCTGCTCAAACCGCCGACGCCGGCGTGTGGGACACGATTACGGAGGTCGCCGGCGACATCGGCGATTCCATCAGCGATTTCGCCGACAAAGTGGTCGAAAAGGGCAAGGAACTGGCTGACAAGGCGGTGGAAAAGGTCAAAGAGGTCGCTGAAAAGGTCAAGGATTTCGCCGTCGACGTCGCCAAAAAAATCCTTCAATGGGCGCTGGACGTCGGGGATCCCGTCGGCATGGCGGCGACGACGATGGAGGAATTCTGCGATTCCTATCAGAAAAACATCGAGGATTATTCCGACCAGTCGAACTGTATGGCGTGCAAGCTGTTCATGCTGTTTTTCGACGCGGCGAACGAAACGGCGGGGCAGGTCAACAGCAAAATCGCCCCCCCGATGCAAAAGGTGCTGACGACGGGCAGTTTGATCTGGCTGGCGATCAGCATGCTGATCTTTTTCAGTTCGATCGGCGACGATCCGGGGATTATGGGATTTTTGACCAAACTGGGCGGCATGATGATCAAGGTCGCGTTCGGCTATGTGATGCTTAGCGGCGGGGGAACGATGGCGTTCAACTATTTCATCAACCCGACGCTGGAAGCCGGCGCGTTGCTCAGTGCGCAGGTGATGCCGGGGGGAGATTGCGGTTCTTTCGGCGGCGGCGGCGGGTCGATCAAGGCGCCGATGAGCCCGGGGGTGCGCTCCGCCATGGACTGCATGATCAAAAAAATCGCGTCGGGCATGGCGCAAAGTCAGGCGATCGCCCAAGGATTGCGGTGCGGCGCGTTTTTCTGGCGCGGAATAGAAGTGGTCGTTTTGCCGAAATTTTACATTCCGAACCCGATCATGTGGGCGTTCGGCATGATTTTGGGGTGCTCGTTCTGGTTCACCGCCTGCATGTTTTCAATGGCGATGCTGGACGTCATATTCAGAATCGGACTGCTGGTCGGCATGATTCCGCTGTTCGTGACCGCGTGGGTGTTCCCGCCGACGGCGCAGTTCGCCAAAAGCGCGTGGGATTTTCTGATCAACGCGCTGATGGTGTTCGTCATCGCGGGATTGACGATATCCATTCTGGTCACGATGGTTCAATCCGCGTGGACGGCGGGCGGCGATTTGGGCGAGTTTATCGGCATGATGCAAGCCAACGAATACGTCAAGGCGTTCGATATGATCTTTGACAAAGGCGTCTTCGCCGGATTGGGGCGCATGCTGATCGTGATTACCGTCGCGTTTTGGGGCGTGTTCATCGCGCCGGTCGCCGACAAGTTCGCAAACGAATTCATGCAGACCAACATGCCGAAGAGCGTCGCCATTCGCGCGATCGGCGCGACGGCGTCCTTTATCGTCGACGTGATTATCTTTATCATCACGATTTTGACGGCGGGCATCGGATCGGTTCTGTATTTCCTGCGCGTGTTCAAGGCGGTCGCGGCGTCCGCGAAATACGTCAAAAAAGTCAAAGAGATGCAGGACAGAATGCGCAAGATCCGGCAGAAAGCCGAGAAAATCAAAAGGCTGGCGAAGCAGACGCAGCAGCGCGTCCACAACGTCGCGGACAAAATCAGCTCTCCCTGATTTCGCCGGAAAGCCGAAAAAGAAAGCCCCGCGAACGCGGGGCTTTTTTCCGCAAAGAAAAAGGGCGCCGGCAAAAACCGGCGCCCTTCGCGTCCGTTCGGGTCACTTCACCCGGCGACCGTCGCTGTACACGGCGGCGATGTCGGCTTTGGTCATCAAATAAATCGCGCGTTCGAACCGTTCTTTGACCGTCAGTTTGCGGACGGGCGCCGGCAGGTCGGCGTCGTCGACGACGATCGCATGCAGTTTGTCGCCTGTCGCAAAGCCGCCCGTCGCGCCGAAAAACGCCCCCGCCGCCGTCGTGCCCAGATAGAACGCCTCGGCGACCGTCAGAAAATCGTCCGTCCAGTTCGTTTCGATGCGCTTGATCTTGGACGCGCGAATCGCCGCCGCGACGACCCGGTTCATCGCCAGCTGCGCCCCGCCCGCGATGTCGGAACCCAGTACGACTTTGACGCCTTCGTTCATCATTTTGCGCACGGGCGCGGTGCCGCTGATCAGGTTCACGTTGGAATCGGGGCAGTGCGCGACCCACACGCCGTTGTCCCGCATCGCTTTGCGTTCGGTTTCGTCGGAATGGACGCAGTGCGCCATTACGGTGCGGCTGTTGAACAGTCCGTATTTGGCGTAGCTTTCCCAATATCGGGCGCAATCGGGGTGCAGTTCCCGCACCCACGCGATTTCCGACGTGTTTTCGGACAGGTGCGATTGAACGGGCAAATCCCGATCCGCCGCCAGTTTGCCCAGAAAAGCCATCAATTCGTTCGTGCAGGTCGGCGTGAAACGCGGGGTCAGCACGGGCTTGATATGATCGAAACGCGCCTGATCCAGCCACGCCAGCGTTTCGCGCATGGATTCTTCGGTCGTTTCGGTCAAAACGTCGCCGGAATTTCTGTCCATGTTGACTTTGCCGACAAAACCCGTCAAGCCCGCCTTTTCAAACTCTTCCATCAAAATCAGGGTGGCTTCGCGGTGCAGGGACGAAAAGGCGCAGACCCGCGTCGTGCCGCAGGCGATCATTTCCCGCGCCAAAGCGCGGTACGTTTCGCGGGCGAAATCTTTGTCCGCGAACGCGGATTCCGTGTTGAACGTGTAGGTGTTCAGCCATTCCAGCAAAGGCAGATCCATGCCCATGCCCAGCATCGGATATTGCGGCGCGTGCATGTGCATGTCTGCGAACGACGGCATGATCAGCGCGTCGCCGTAATCGACGACGGGCGCGCCCGCGTACTTTTCGGGCAAAACGTCGAACAGTCCGGCGATTTTCCCGCCGTCCGAAACGATGAAGCCATTTTCCAGAATTTTCAGTTCGCCCGCCGACGGGGCGTGGACAATGTTGCCCTTTAAGATTTGAATCGTCATTTCAGCCCTCTGTGTTAAAAACAACACCCATAGCGGAACAGCGATCTTTGTTCGGTAGAAACTTCCGTTTATACGCAACGGAATTATACGGGCTTTGACACGAAAGTTATAATTGCCCCCCGATGCGAAGTCAAGCGTTCCGTTTGACGGCGGCGGCGTCGACGAACGCGCAGTCGCCGAAATAGTCCCCCGTCGTTTCCGACACGGCGGCGTCTGAAAAATCCGACAGAACGTCCCGCATGTATTCGGGGGTGAAAAAATGCCTGACGTATTCCGCGCGGTACATGTTTTCGCCGACCCGTTCGCCGACGCCGAACAGCGGGTCTTTGACCGATTTGCACCGCGCGAAGAACAGCCCGCCCGCGCGCAGGGATTCGCGAATGTTCGAAACGATCCGGCGCGTGACCGCGTCGCCGAAATAATGCAGGGACAGGCAGGCGAAAACGGCGTCGTATCTTTCTTTGCCGAAATCCGCCGCCGTCATGTCGGCGCGCTTTGTTTTTATTTTCGGGTGCTTGAAGCTTTCGACCGTTTTAAGGGCGGCGTCCGACACGTCGCAAGCCGTGACGTTCAGCCCGTTCGCGGCGAAAAACAGGCTGTTGCCGCCCGTGCCGCAGCCCAAGTCCAAAACGTCGTGAAAATCATTGATTTTAATCAGTTTCAACGCCTTGACGGCGAACGGCGACGGGGTGAAATCCCGCGACCATTTCGCCCAGTTGGCGTTCCAAAATTGCCGGTCGTTCATCAAAAGCCCCTTTGACTTTTCCCGTTTGTGCGATAAGTTAGCATACAGCAAAGGAGAAGCCCTTGGAAACGTTGATTCGTCCTCACGCCGTCAAAATTTTCGAATGCGACCGCAAAAAACGGTTGCGTCTGCGCTGTCTGTTCAATTTGTTTCAGGACGCCGCGGACGAACACGCGGACGCTTTGGGCGTCGGATACGATTTCTGCCTGTCGCGCGGCATCGGCTGGGTCGGGGCGAACTATCATTTGAAAATCAACCGTCTGCCGCGGTGGCGGGAAAGCTTTTCGCTGTCGACGTGGGCGTCCGGAAAAACGGCGGTCAGCGGTATTCGCGAGTTCAAAGCCGAAACGCCGGACGGCGAAGTCCTGTTTTGCGCGTCCAGTCAGTGGGCTTTGATCGATTTGGTCAAGGGACGTCCCGTGTCCGTGGCGAAAAACCTGACGGATTACGTTTTGCGCGCCGAACGCGCGATCGACACGGCTTTTCCGGCTCTTCCCCTGCCGGAACGCGTCGACGCCGCGACGGAATTTCCCGTGCGTTGCGACGACATCGACATCAACGACCATGTCAACAACGCGGTCTACCCGCTGTGGGCGCTGGAAGGGCTGCCGCGCGGCTATGCGGACGATCGCGACGTCGCCGAAATGGAAATCGCGTTTAAAAGACCGGCGCGGATCGACGACAAAATCGCGGTGTTCACGCAAATCGACGGACCGACGACCCTGCACCGGATCGCGGCGCCGGATAAATCGACGGATTTCGCCCGCGTCCGTATCCGCTGGAAAGCCGGCGGTTAAAGCCTGAGGGTCACGCACGCCTGCGCGGCGATGCCTTCTTTTCTGCCGGTGAAGCCCAGCTTTTCCGTCGTCGTCGCCTTGACGCTGATTTTCGACGACGACACGCCCAGCGCGCGCGCCAGCTTTTCCGTCATGGGCAGGCGGTACGCGCCGATTTTCGGGCGTTCGCAGATGAACGTCACGTCGGCGTTCAGGATTTCGCCGCCCAAACCGCGGACCAAATTGACGGCGTACTTTAAAAACGTCATCGAATCCGCGCCTTTCCAGCGCATGTCCGACGGCGGAAAGTGCAGTCCGATGTCGCCCGATCCGATCGCGCCCAGCAAAGCGTCCGTCAGCGCGTGAAGCCCGACGTCGGCGTCGGAGTGTCCCTCCAACCCGAAATCGTGCGGGACTTGAACGCCGCACAGCGTGACGAAATTTCCGTCCGTGAATTTATGCACGTCGAAGCCCGTCGCGGCGCGCACGTCCGCCCCGCGTCCCGCCAGCAGCGTTTCGGCGCGGATCAGGTCGGCTTGCGTCGTGATTTTAAAGTTGTCCTCGCTTCCCTCCGTCAAAGCGACGGTCATGCCCGCCTGTTCCGCGACGCAGGCGTCGTCCGTCAGTTCCCGTCCCTTGACGGATTCGTGCGCCGCCAGAATTTCGGCGTAGGGAAATCCCTGCGGCGTCTGGACGCGGTACAGTCCCGTGCGGTCGACGGTTTTCGCGATCAGCGTTTGACCGTTTTCCGTTTTGCCCGCCTTGATCGTGTCCGTGACGGGCAGGGCGGGAATCGCGCCCCTCCGCTCTCCGACGGCGGCGATGACGCGGTTGATGACGCCGAAGTCGACGAACGGACGCGCGCCGTCGTGAATCAAAACGATGTCGGGGGCTTCGTCTTTCAAGCTTTCCAGTCCCAGACGCACCGAATCCTGTCGGGTCGCGCCGCCCGAAACGGGCGGCAGGGCGGGCAGGTTTTCCGCCGCGCATCTGTACAGCGCCATGTCGTCGGGGTGAATGACCGCGCGCACGGCGGACACGGCGGGGTGGGCGCAAAACACAGCCATCGCGCGGCGCAGAACCATATCCCGCCCGATTGTTCTGTACTGTTTGGGCATTTCGCCGCCGAAGCGGTGTCCTCTGCCCGCGGCGACGATTAAAACGGCACACTTGACCATAAAAGGGACTCCCTGCTAAATTTCACGACAGATTAAAACAGTTTTTCGTTTTGGAAAAGGGAATTTATGCCTTTCGCCCGTTTGAAAATCGGAAACAGCGGTTTCGCTCCCGTCGTCGGCGCGCCGATGGCGGGCGTGACGGACGCGCCGTTCCGCCAAACCGCGCGAAGGTTCGGCGGCGAACTGCTTTACACGGAAATGGTGCTGGCGGCGTCGCTGGTTCACGCGCACAGGCAGACGCGGGAAATGGCTGTCTGCCGCGCGGTCGACGCCCCCGTCGCCGTCCAGCTGGCGGGAACGGATCCCGACGCGATGGCGCGGGCGGCTCAAATCGTCGAATCGGCGGGCGGCGCGGCGTTTATCGACGTCAACATGGGGTGCCCCGTGCCTAAAATCGTCAAATCGGGCGGCGGGTCCGCGCTGATGACCGATCCCGAAAGGGCGGAGCGGATCGTGCGCGCGATGACGGACGCCGTTTCGCTGCCCGTCACGGTGAAATTCCGTCTGGGGTGGGACGCGGAAAGCGAAAACTACCTCGATTTCGGCAAACGCATGGCGGACGCGGGGGCGGCGGCGGTGACCCTGCACGCCCGCACGCGCCAACAGTTTTACGGCGGCGCGGCGGATCGGGGCGCGTTCGAAAAATTAAAGCGCGCCGTCGACGTTCCCGTTATCGCGAACGGCGACGTCCGCACCCCCGAAGACGCCGCGGCGGTTCTGGCGGAAACGGGCGTCGACGCCGTGATGATCGGACGCGGCATGCTGGGCAGACCGTGGGCTTTGGCGGAATGTTCCGCCGCTTTGGACGGTCGCCCGCCGTTTTCCGCGCCTGACGCCGGCGCCGTCGCGCTGTCGCATTTCGAATTGATGGAAAAATATTACGGGCGCAAGGCGATTTTTATCGCGCGCAAGCATATTGCCTGGTATTCTGCGGGCAAGGAGGGCGGGGCGGATTTCCGCCGTCGGGTCAACGAAACGACCGACGCCGCCCGACTGAAAGATCTGATACGGGGATTCTTCAATGTTGAATGAGGGGCTGGGCGCGGTCGTCGAAAAATACCTGCGCCGCTTTTACGACGAAGCCGCCGAGTCGGCTGAACAGGCGAACGTGTACGATTTCGTGATCGAAGAGGTCGAACGCCGCCTGATTTCCGTGACGCTGGACGTGGCGAAGGGAAACCGTCTGAAAACGGCGAAGATTCTGGGGTTGAACAGGAACACTTTGCTGAAAAAGATGCGCCGTCTGGATTTGGACGACAAGTGGATCGAAAAGCGGGCGGTCGAACGCAAACCCCTTTTGCGGGAAAGGAAGCGGAAATGAAAGTCATCGTTTGCGGCGCGGGGCGCGTCGGGTCGACCATCGCGCGCTATCTGGCGGAAGACGACAACGACGTCGTTTTGATCGACAACGACGCGGAACGCCTGACCGATCTGACGTCGACGATGGAGGTTCGCCCCGTCGTCGGTTTCGCGTCGTATCCGTCGGTTCTGGAACGGGCGAACGCGCAGGACGCCGACATGCTGATCGCCGTCACCGCGTCGGACGAGGTCAACATGGTGACGTGTCAGGCGGCTAATTCCCTGTTCAAAGTGCCGACGAAAATCGCGCGTCTGCGTTCCAACGAATACACGAACCAGAAATGGCGCAAGTTCTACACGCACGACGCCCTGCCGATCGACGTCGTCATCTCGCCCGAAGTCGAAATCGCGCGGTCGATCCGGCGCAACATCTCTTTCCCCGGCGCGTTCGAGGTCATTCCTCTGGCGGCGGACAGGGTTTATCTGCTGGGGATACACTGCGACGACGTCTGTCCCATGATCAACACTCCCCTGCGCCAGCTGACGGAGCTGTTCCCCGACGTCAACGCGGTCGTCGCGGCGCTGGTGCGCGATTCTAAACTGATCATCGCGGACAGCGACACGCGCATTCTGGCGGGCGACGACGTGTACGTGATCGTTCCGTCCGAATCCGTGCGCCGCATTCTGACGCTGTTCGGGCGCGATCAGGAACGCGCGCAAAGCGTCCTGATTCTGGGGGGCAGCAACATCGGGCTGAATTTGGCGCGGTATCTGGAACGCGCGTCGCACATGCGCGTCGCTTTGATCGAGGAAAACGAGGATCGAGCCAAGTTTCTGGCGGAAACGCTGTCGCAGACGACGGTGATTCACGGCGATTTTCTGAACACCGATCTGTTGGAGGAAGCCGACATCGACATCGTCGAAACGGTCATCGCCGTCGGGTCGAAGGACGAGGACAACATTCTGGCGTCGCTGATGGCGAAACGCTACGGCGTCGAACAGACGATCTCCGTGATTGAAAAGCCGCTGTATTCCCAGCTGGTCGTCAATCTGGGCATCGACGTCATCATCGATCCGAAGGACACCATGGTGTCGACGATTTTGCAGCACGTCCGCCGCGGCAAGATTTACGCCGCCTGTTCGATCCGTTCGGGACTGTGCGAAGTGTTGGAGGCGGACGCTTTCGACACGTTCGAATACACGGGCTCCGCGCTGCGCGACGTGCGTCTGCCGATGGGGGTCATCATCGGGGCGATCGTGCGGGACGGCGAACCGGTGCCTTTGCGCGGCGACACCGTGATTCAAAGCGGCGACCGGCTGGTGCTGTTTTCCGACGCCGAATCCGTCAGACAGATCGAAAAGCTGTTTTCCGTCGCGCCGGAGGTGTTCTGATGAATTATCCTTTTCCCGCCGCCGTCCTGTTCGACTGGGACAACACGCTGACGGACACGACGCCCGTTTTGTACCGCGCCTTTTGCGAAATGCGGAAACGTTACGACCTGCCCGAATGTTCGATGGACGAATACCGCGCCCGAACGGGGCTGAGCCTGCGCGAAACTTTCCCCGACCTGTTCGGCGACAGGTGGGAAGAGGCGAAGCAGGTCTATCTGGACGCCTATCGGGCGCATCATCTGGAAATGCTGGCGCCGTTCGACGGCGCGGTCGAACTGGTCGCTTTCCTGTGCGAAAAAACGGGCGGCAAAGTCGGCGTCGTCAGCAACAAAACCGGATTTATCCTGCGCGAGGAAGTCGAACGGCTGGGCTGGAACAAATATTTTTCGGCGGTGGTCGGCGCGGGCGACGCGGACAGGGACAAACCCGCGCCCGACCCTGTGTTCAAAGCGTTGGCGGATATGAAAATCCGTTGTGAAAACAACCGTCCCGCCGTTCCCGTCTGGTTCGTCGGCGACGGCGACGCGGACATGCTGTGCGCGGCGGCGGCGGGGTGTCTGCGCGTGCGCGTCGCGGACGAAAACAAGGACGGGGCGGACGTTCTGACGGTAAAAAATTGCGCGGAACTGCTGTCGGTTCTTTACAGCGGCGGCGAAATGCTATAATTAAATCGGTGCCGCTTTATTACAGGGGGAATGAAAAATGGCTGATAAAAATCAAAACGTGCAGGACGTCTTCCTGAATCATTTGCGCAAGGCGAAAACGCCCGTCACCGTCTATCTGATCTGCGGCGTGAAATTGCAGGGAATCATCACCTGGTTCGACAATTTTTCGATGCTGTTGCGCCGCGACGGTCATACCCAGCTGGTGTACAAGCACGCCGTGTCGACGATCATGCCGTCCGTTCCCGTTTCCCTGTTCGACGATGAAGACGTCGATCCCGAAACGATTTCCGAATAAAGGCGTTCCGTTTGTCCGAAAAGGCTTTCGTCCTGCACCCCGTTTTGAAAAACCGTCCCGACGCGGGGCGTTCGATTCAGGCGGGGCTGGAGGAGATTAAAAATCTGACGGCGGCGATCGATTTGGACGTCGTTTGCGCCGAATCCGTCGTTTTGAATCAGGTCAACGCGTCGCTGTATCTGGGCAAAGGCGCGGCTGAACGCGTCGGCGCGGCGATAAAGGAAAACGAAATCGCGCTGGCGGTGGTGAACTGCGCCCTGTCGCCGATTCAACAGCGCAATCTGGAAAAGCTGTGGAACTGCAAGGTGATCGACCGCACCGCCCTGATTCTGGAAATTTTCGGCGACCGCGCCCGAACGAAAGAGGGCGTCTTGCAGGTGGAGCTGGCGCATCTCAGCTATCAGCGTTCCAGACTGGTGCGCGGCTGGACGCATTTGGAACGCCAGCGCGGGGGCAAGGGCTTTTTGGGCGGACCGGGGGAAACGCAGATCGAACTCGACCGCCGCGTCATCACCGATAACATCGCCAAACTGAAAAAGGAACTGGAAGAGGTCAAGCGCACCCGTCTGCTTCACCGCGAGGCGCGACGCCGCGTCCCCTATCCGATCGTTGCGCTGGTCGGCTATACGAACGCGGGCAAATCGACGCTGTTCAACCGGCTGACGAACGCCGGCGTGTTCGCCAAGGACATGCTGTTCGCGACGCTGGATCCGACGATGCGTCTGCTGAAACTGCCGTCGGGACGGCGGGTGATTCTGTCCGACACGGTGGGGTTCATTTCCGATTTGCCGACCGAACTGGTCGCCGCTTTCCGCGCCACGCTGGAAGAAGTGCTGGAGGCGTCCCTGATTTTGCACGTCCGCGACATTTCCCACCCCGACACGCTGGCGCAGAAATCCGACGTCGAAGGCGTTTTGAAAATGCTGGGCGTGTCCGAACAGGTCGACCGCGGGTTGGTCGAAGTGCTGAACAAATCCGATCTTTTGCCGGAATCCGAACGCGCGGCGCTGCAAACGGCATGCGCGCGCAACGAAAACCAAATCCCCGTTTCCGCCGCGACGGGGGACGGGCTGGACGATTTGCTGCGAACGATTGAAGACCGGCTGGCGGCGGGACGCGTCGAAATCGACGCCGTCGTTCCCGCGTCGGACGGCGCGGCTTTGGCGTATCTGTACCGCGTCGGCGAAGTGCTGGCGCGCCGCGACGGCGAAGACGGCTGTTTCGTGCGCGCCCGTCTGGACGACGCCGGTTTGCGCCGGTTTGAAAATTCTTTTCCACAGGTGAAATATGAAAGCTCCCGACCTGCAAAAAGTCGCTGACGTCATCGCAACCGTTTCGGATCAGGAGGTTATGCCCCGATTCAACCATTTGTCCGTGTCCGACATCGGCATAAAGGATTCGTCCGACGATCTGGTCACGACCGCCGACGTCGAAACCGAAAAGCGGCTGACGCGCGAACTGACGGCTTTGCTGCCCGATTCTCTGGTCGTCGGGGAAGAGGCGGCGTTCAAAGACCCCTCCGTTCTGGATTATCTGGATTCGGACCAGCCCGTCTGGGTGATCGATCCCGTCGACGGCACGATGAATTTCGCCTACGGACGCAGTGAGATCGGCGTTGTCGTCGCGCTGGTTTATAAAGGGGAAACCGTCGCGGGCTGGCTTTACAACCCCGTTCACAAACGCATGATCATGGGGGAAAAGGGCGGCGGCGCGTGGTTCGGCGACAGACGGCTGAAAGTCGCTTCCGTCACGGATTTTTCGAAAATGACGGGGGCGGTCGGACGCCGCGTCGCGTTCAAAGACCCGCGTTTGAAACCCGTTTGGTGGGGCAGCGCGTCGTTCGGCTATATGCTGATCGTGTCGGGCGGGGCGCATTATTCGGCTTACCGCACCAAAATCATCAAACCGTGGGATCACGCCGCGGGCGTCATGCTGCACGCCGAAGCGGGCGGCTACACGTCCTATGTCGACGGAAAATCCTACACGCCGCTGATGGGCGCGAACCATTTGATTTCCGCGCCGAACAGGGACGCTTGGGAATATTTGCGCGACAATCTGTGCGCCAAAACGGACTAACGTTCGATTTTCGCCGAAATCCCGTCTCCGCGCGATTTGAACGGAGCGGACAGCTCCGCCGACGGCGACACGGCGGGATAAGCGGTCGACCACGGGCGGAATCCTGCGCCCGCCGGTTTTATTTTCGGTTCGTCTTTTCCCGAATAAACGTAAAACGCGCCCGCTTTTTCGATGGAACGGCTTGAAAAGACGCGCGCCGTCTTGCACGGTTCGTCAAACCGGACGCCGATGAAAACGGCGCTCAGCCCTTCCGCCGCGCAGGCGTCGAACGCGCCGGTTTTGTTGCGCGCGAAACCGATGAACGATCCGTTCGCGGCGACGCGGCAGAAACCGTAGGGGCAGTTTTCGACGGGGGAAAGGTCGCCCCGTTCGTTCCGGACGAAGACGGCGGTTTTCGTGACGACGGCGTCGGGCTTTTGCGCCAGAAACGGGGACGCCAAAGCCAGACAGAACGGCAGAACGCCCCACAGGCGGACCTTTCCCCGCCACAGGCACAGCCACAATCCGCCGAAAGTCGCCGCCGACAATCCCCAAAACGGCATGGGCGGAAAAACGGCGACGGCGTGCGGCAGGTTCGCCGTGAACAGGGCGGCGCGGTTGATCAGGTCGATGCCGTGTCCCGCAAAAACCAGCAGAGGCTTTTCCAAACCGAACGGCATCAGCAGCGTCGCGGCGGTCAGCGCGGGCATCACCCAAAATCCCGTGACGGCGGAAGAAAGCAGGTTGCCGATCAACGCGTGGACGGGCAGGCGGGAAAAATGAAACAGCGTAAAGGGCGCGGTCGCGGCGGACGCTACGATCGTTGTCAGACACACGCCCGCGAAACACGACAGCAGATAAAATCCGACGCTTTCCTTTTTCGCTGACAGACGGACATAGCGGTCAACGCCCGCTTCGGCGGCGCAGATCAACGCGGCGACGGCGGAAAAAGACAGCTGAAAACCGACTGAAAGCAGGGATTCGGGATGAAAAAGCAGCAAAAAGAAAGCCGCCCACGCGACCGACGCGACGGACAGCGCGCGGCGGTTCAGCAAAACGGCGGTCAGCGCGAACGCGATCATCACGAACGCCCGCCGCGCCGGAACGGACGCGCCCGAAACGAACAGGTAGGACAGGCACAATATCAACGCGCAGACGGCGGCGATTTTCTTCGTGTCGTAATACAGGGCGACGCGCGGAAAAAACGCCAGTCCCGTCCGCGCGACCGCGAATGCCAGCCCCGCCAGCAGCGACATGTGCAGTCCCGACACGGACAGAACGTGCGCGATTCCGGCGTCGCGGTAGGCTTGGGCGATGCGTTCGGGGACGTTGGACGATCCGCCCGTCACCAGCGCTTTGGCGACGCCGCCCGTGTCGGCGGGCAGGACGGCGTCGATCCGTTTGTTGATGACTTGCCGCGGGTAAAAGCGGGCGGAGCGGCGCAAGATTTCCGGCTTTTCGACGATTTTTCCGGTCGCGCCGATTTTTTGAAAATAAAGCGACCGCGCATAGTCGAATCCGTCCAAAGTTTCTGGCGGACGGGGCGCCGCCAGTCGGGCGCGCGCGGATATGACGTCGCCCTTCGACGGGACTTTGTACGCCGCGGGCAGGGTCAGCAACAGCTTTTCGGGCGTTTTCCAGTCCGCGTATCCGCCGATGCGGACGTCTTTTAAAACCAGCCGCGCGTCTTTGGCGGGGGCTTCCCGCGTTTCGTCCACGGTCGCCGTGATTGAAACGACGCCCGAACGGATTTTGATTTTCGGTCGGCTGACGGAAAACGTCCGGATCTGCGCCGCCGCGAAGCCGAGGCAAAACAGGCACGAAAACAGCGCGAACCACCGTTTCAAGGTGCTTCTCGGCGCGTCGAAAACCAGAAAGACGGAACACAGGGAAAACGCCGCCGTCAGCCACGGGGACGGTTCGGACGGCAGACGGAAATAAACGCCGGCGCCCGTCGCGAAAAAAACGACCGTCCACAACGCCAGACGATCCCGCTGACCGGTCAGAAAATCGCCGCAGGCATAAAGAAACCGACGGCGCCGGTCTGATAAAAAGGAGGAGAAAATTATCATGATCGGCAACCGTCGGTATGGCGTGAACCGCGAAAACTTATTTCAGCGATTCGCAGAACCTTTTAATACGCGCGCACGCTTTTTGCAACAATTCCGTCGACGTCGCGTAGGACAGGCGGAAATACGGCGACAATCCGAACGCGGCGCCCGGAACGACGGCGACGCCCTCGTTTTCCAGCAAAGCCGTCACGAAATCCGTGTCCGTTTCAATGACTTTGCCGTCGGGCGTTTTTTTGCCGACGCACCCCGCCACGGACGGATACAGGTAGAACGCGCCTTCGGGCGTCCGGCAGGAAACGCCGTCGATTTCGTTCAACGCGGCGGCGACCATGTCGCGGCGCTGTTTGAATATATCGTTGCGCTCTTTCAAAAAATCAAGGGGCGAGTTCAGCGCGACGACGCCCGCGGACTGGCAGAACGAAACGGCGTGCGACGTGCTTTGGGACTGGATTTTGTTCGCCGCTTTGATGATTTCGACGGGACCCGCCGCGTATCCGACGCGCCAGCCCGTCATTGAATACGATTTCGCCAGCCCGTTGACGGTCACTGTTCTGTCTTTTAATTCGGGGGCGACGGCGGCGATGCTGCGCGACACGAAACCGTCGTAGACGATGTGTTCGTAAATTTCGTCGCTGATGACGTAGACGTGCGGGTGTCTGACCAGAACGTCCGCCAGCCCGCGCAGTTCCTCCGCCGTGTAGGCGGCGCCCGACGGGTTCGACGGCGAATTTAAAACGAACCATTTCGTTTTGGGGGTGATCGCCCGTTCCAGATCCGGCGGCGTGATTTTAAAACCCGTTTCGGCTTTGCCCGTCACGAACACGGGCGTTCCCTGCGCGATGCGCACCATGTCGGGATAGGACACCCAGTAGGGCGCGGGAATGACGACCTCGTCGCCGGGGTTCACGGTCGCCATGACGATGTTGAACAGCGTTCCCTTTCCCCCGCAGTTGACGGTGATCTGGTCGGGGGTGTAGTCCAGCCCGTTTTCGCGTTTCAGCTTGTCGCAGATCGCCTGACGGAAAGCGGGCGTTCCCGCGACGGGGACGTATTTCGTTTCGCCCCTGTCCAGCGCCGCCTTCGCCGCGTCGCAGATGTGCTTCGGCGTCGGGAAGTCGGGTTCGCCGACGCCCAGATCGATCACGTCGACGCCCCGCGCCCTCAGTTCTTTGGCTTTGGTCGTGACCGCCAGCGTGGCGGACGGTTTGACGGCAAGCAGACGATCGGCAATCAGGCTCATGGTTTTCCTCCTTTTGAAAAAACGGGTGACAGCATACTTTAAGCGTTTCCGCGCGTAAAGGATTTTTTAGCGGATCGTCACAATACCGTTGCGCCTTTCGCCCGCCGTTCCTATATTGTGACGGATCGGACGAAAGGAAACGACGTGAACACCATTCTGCCTTTGTACAAACACCCCGACGGCGCGGAACCCGCGGATTTCAAGCTGGTCAGCGCCTACGATCCCGCCGGCGACCAGCCGCAGGCGATTCGCGCGCTGACGGACGGACTGAAACGGGGCGAACGCGATCAGGTGCTGATGGGCGTGACGGGGTCGGGCAAGACGTTCACGATGGCGCAAATCATCAAACAGACGCGCCGTCCCGCGCTGATCCTCGCCCCGAACAAGATTCTGGCGGCTCAGCTGTACGGCGAAATGAAGTCGTTTTTTCCCGAAAACGCGGTCGAATACTTCGTTTCCTACTATGACTATTACCAGCCCGAAGCGTACATTCCGCGCACGGACACCTATATCGAAAAGGATTCCGCGATCAACGAACAGATCGACCGCATGCGCCACGGGGCGACGCGCAACGTGCTGGAACGCCGCGACGTCGTGATCGTCGCGTCCGTGTCGTGCATTTACGGTTTGGGCAGCGTGGAATCGTATTCGTCGATGGCTTTTTCCGTTCAGGCGGGGCAAACCTGCGACATTCGCGACATCGCCCGCCGGCTGGTCGAACTGCAATACCAGCGCAACGATTTGGCGTTCGCCCGCGGCACGTTCCGGTTGAAGGGCGACGTGCTGGACATTTTCCCGTCCCATTACGAGGATTTGGCGTGGCGGCTGTCCTTTTTCGGCGACGAACTGGAATCCGTGTCGGAATTCGATCCGCTGACGGGCGAAAAAAAGCTGGAATTGAAAGAAGTCACCGTCTATCCCGCCAGCCACTACGTCACGCCGCGTCCCGCCCTGTCGCAGGCGATGAAGACCATTCGCGCGGAATTAAAGGAACGGCTGGCTTTTTACGCCGCCGAAAACAAACCGCTGGAAGCCGAACGCATCGAACAGCGCACGCGGTTCGATCTGGAAATGCTGGAGGCGACCGGTCATTGCAAAGGCATCGAAAACTATTCCCGCCACCTGACGGGGCGCGCTCCCGGCGAACCGCCGCCGACCCTGTTCGAATACCTGCCGAAAGACGCGATCCTGTTCGTGGACGAAAGCCACGTTTCCGTGCCGCAGATCGGGGGCATGTACCGCGGCGACTACAACCGCAAAAGCACGCTGGCGAATTACGGTTTCCGCCTGCCCAGCTGCATCGACAACCGTCCGCTGAAATTCGAGGAATGGGATAAAATGCGTCCGCAGACGATTTTCGTTTCCGCCACTCCCGGCGATTGGGAGCTGGAACGGACGCGCGGCGAATTCGTCGAACAGATTATTCGTCCGACGGGGCTGCTCGACCCGAAATGCGAAGTCCGCCCCGTTTCGACGCAGGTCGACGATCTGCTGGCGGAATGCAGAACCTGCGCCGAACGGGGACAGCGCGTCCTGGTCACCACGCTGACCAAAAAAATGGCGGAGGATCTGACCGCCTACATGGCTGAAAACGGCGTCAAAGTCCGCTATATGCATTCGGACATCGACACGCTGGAACGCATCGAAATCGTGCGGGATCTGCGGCTGGGCGTGTTCGACGTGCTGGTCGGCATCAACCTGCTGCGCGAGGGGCTGGACATTCCCGAATGCGCTTTGGTCGCCATTTTGGACGCGGACAAAGAGGGCTTTTTGCGTTCCGACCGTTCGCTGATTCAGACCATCGGTCGCGCCGCCCGCAACGCCGACGGGCGCGTGATTCTGTACGCCGACAAAATCACGGATTCGATGAAGCGCGCTTTGGGCGAAACGGCGCGCCGCCGCGAAAAACAGGAACAGTTCAACCTGGAACACCACATCACGCCGAAAACGATCAAGCGCGACGTTGCGGACATTCTGGATAGCCTGCGGGAAAAAGAGGGCGGAGAGCTGCCGACCAAAAAAGACGAATCGGTTTTGGCAAACGACAAAAAACTGCGCGACACTTTGACAAAACTGGAAAAGCAGATGCGCAAGGCCGCCGAGGATCTGGAATTCGAGCAGGCCGCCAAACTGCGCGACGAAATCAAACGCCTGCGCGCGATGTCGTTGCAGTTTTCAGATCAATAATCACTTTAATGTTTTTTCCGCTTCGTCCAACGCTTTTTTCAAATCAACGCCGATACAATCCGCCAGCATCAGCAACGTCCGTAAAGTCGGGCTGTTTTGCCGGTTGACAATCAATGTTACGGCGGTTCTGCTCAACCCCGTTTCTTTGGAAATGCGCAATTTTGTGATGCGTCGTTCGATTCTTTCGCGTTCCAGAATTTCGACCACTTTTTGCGATAATTTTTCAGCATCTTCTCGCTTCATTCTTCAATGATTATCGCTTGACACGTTTGTTTAAATGCAATTATAATTACATCAACCGGACACAAATGATTTTGGAATTAAGATGTTGATTTTAACGGACTTTCTGGGAAAGGGTTCGACGAGACTTTGCTTTAAGCATCCGACAAAGACGGGCAAATGCGTTAAAATACCGTCTCGATTCAAAGAAGCGGATTTTTTCGATCGCGAAATCCATACTTTTTACACCGCCAAATCGGTTTTAAACGATTTTGTCGCCCAAACCGCCCCGTGTTTGGTCGATACGAATTTGGGGAAAGGGTTGGAATGCGAAGCCTTTTTTGACGACGACGGATCGCCGTCGAAACCGTTGGGATATTATATAACAAATGGGAAAATTTGTCCCGAACTGGCGGAACAGCTGAATTTTTTCGCATATAATCTGTTGGCGCACGATTTGTTTTTTTATGATTTCAATTTGAACAATTTTGTCGTTCAGATCAAAAACGGTAAAAAACAGTTGAAATACATTGATATGAAAAGCTTTTGCCGCTACAAGGGCTGGTGTTTTTTGAAATTGGAAAACATCATTTCCCCTTTGGCGCGCATACTGGTGAAACGGCGGTTGAAACGGCTGTTCGGTTTGTGCGGATTGAAAGTCTGAGCGTTCCCCCGCATCCGAGATAAAATAAAAAAAACACGATCGCCTTGCCAGCTAAACAGAAAGGCAAGGCGGCCGAGGATCAATATCAGGGTTGGAACATTAAAAACGCGACGCCTGCGATTTTGTCGGGGAAACACACGGTGTGAATCATGTCCGCCTGAAACGGGCGGCAGGTCATGCCGTCAACGGTGATGGCGGATGTGCCGGATGTCATCCACAACGCTTTGATTGCCGGTTCTTTTGCCGTGTTTTTGATTTTTTCGCCCCATTTTGTTTTGGATATGAACGGCCACAGGTTTTCATCCCTGTTGACAATCCTGATCTTCGCCTTTTCCGCCACTTGCGCCAAAAACATCGAATTGCGGTTGCCGGACGTTAAAAACTCCGTATCATCGGGGACGATCAGCTTGTCGGGGAAATCCGGCCGCAAACGGGCGTTCGCGTCCGACAAGAAATTAAAGGACACGATCGCCAAGCTGACCAGACAAATGCGCAAAGCCGCCGAGGATCTGGAATTCGAACAGGCGGCGAAGATCCGCGACGAAATCAAGCGGCTGGAAAATTCCGCCCTGTCACTGTCGGGGCTGTGACGCGCCGAAAACGCCGTCGGCGATGTCGGCGGGAAAACAGACGGAATGCAGGGCGTCCACGGTCAAAATCCGACAGGTCATGCCGTCGATTTGCACAAAGTTTTTCTTGTCCGTCACCCAGACGGCGCGGACGGCGCCGCTTTCCGCCGCGTCTTTGACGGCTTGCGCCCATTTCGTTTTTGAAATCAAACGCCACATGTATTGCGGTCGATTGACGATTCTGACGTCGCGCCGTTCGGCGATTTGCGCCAGATAGGCGGAGTTTTGTTGCCCCAGCGTTAAAAACACGGCGCCGTCCGGAACGTTCCAGTCGGGAACGGAGGGCAGAACGTGCGGTTCGCGCTTGTCGCCGATCCAGCGTTCGGAATGCCAGACCGTCCCGACGCAGACGGAAAACGCCAGAACGCACAGCGACAGCTTCGCGGCTTGTCCGGCGGGCGATCCGGTCGACGGTTTGACGGCGGCGCCCGCTTTGACGAAGAAAACGGGCAGCATCATTTCGACGGGGATCAGATAGCGCACGACCAGAAACGCTTTGATCCAAACGACATAGGAAACGAACAGCCACAACGCCAGAAACTTTTCCCGCTCGCTCAGGCGGATTTTCTTCCGCCGCGCCAGATACGCCGCCGCCAGTAAAAACGCGAACAGCCAGCGGAAATCCGAAAACGTCGTGTGGTCCAGCGTCGGTTCGTCGCCTTCCGTGACCGAAATCAAAAACAGCGGCAGGAAAAGCAGGGACGGGAACGACCTGTCCAAATCCGGCGATTCCAGAGATTGAACGGACAGGTTGACGTCCGCGAACCACGGTGAATGAAAAAAGCCGTTCAAAAACGGAAAAACGGGATTTTGATACAGATTGAACAGCTTGTACGCCCAAAATCCGTCCGTCGCCAGAAAACCGCAAACGCCGCACAGCGCGAACAGGGCGACGCGTTTGAAATTTTTGACGTTGAACAGAAAAAAGACGACCGCCGACGACAGGCAGTAGGTCGCCGCGGTCAGCTTCAATCCCGCCGCCGCGCCCAGCAAAAACGCGGCGAACGGCGTCTTTTCGTCTTTCAGCATCAGGTAAAGGGCGGTCAGCGCCAAAACGGCGACGGGAATTTCGTTGGTGGACGATCCGATTTGAAACCACGTCGCGAACCCCGTCGACGCCAGAACCAGCGACAGGGCGACCGCGGTCCGGCTTTTGAAAAACAGGCGGTTGATCTTCAGGCAGACGAACAGCAAAACGCCGAAAACCGATCCCGTCAGCGCGAAATACGCGTCGGGGACGGCGTTCAAACGCCTGATCAAAAGCCAGTTGACGAAATCCAGCAAAGGATTGAAAAACGTGTGAACGCCCGCGGGCGCGACGTCGTATCCCAAACGGTCGTTCGCGAACGCGAACCCGTTGTAATAGTGGTAGTTTTCCAAATCGAAAAAGACGTCGTGGCGCAACAGGACGCTCAGCAAAACGCCGGCGGCGACGCAAACGGCGAACGAAACGGCGTTTTCGCGTTTTGACGGATATTCCGGCATCAGCGCAGGGGAAACAGCGAATTATAGTCGATTCCCTTGTATCTGGGCTCGACCGGTTTGGACATGCCCCGCGCCTGTTCCAGCAATCCGCGGCTGCGCAGCGTCCATTCCAGATTTTCCAGTTTGGAGCGGTACTGCGGGTGGTCGCCGATGATGACGCTGAACCAGTAGTAGGCGTCGATCGGGTTGTAGACGGGCGTCAGGTCGTCCTGATACAGGAAAGCCAGCTGTTCCTGCGCCGCGCGCTGTCCCTGCTGCGCCGCGAACGTCAGGAATTTTTGCGCCGTGTAGGTGTTTTTCACGCCCGCCAGCCCGTACAGGTAGATCATGCCGACGATGTATTGCGCGTCCGGATCGCCGTCGTCCGCCAGCGGTCCCATGTATTGCAGGGCTTTGGGGTAATCGGCGATGTTGAACGCCTCGATTCCGCGTTCGATGTCGGTGTGCGCCTCCATGTCCGGAGTGTAGAAGTCGGGGACGAGCGCGCAGCCCGACGACAGCGTCAGCAGGGCGCACAGCAGGGCGGTTGTTGTGAAACGCATGGTGTTTATCTTTCCGTTCTTTGGCGGCGCAGGATTTGCAGGGCGGTCAGCCGGTTTTCGCGCGGCTTGTCCAGTTTGACGTTGACTTCGCGCACGTTGTTCAGGACGGATCTGTTTTCCTTTGTGCGCTTGCGCAGTTCGCGCCACATGTCCAGGCGGTCTTTCGGCGTCATGTACGTCGTGTCGATCAGGACGGACACGGGTTCGACCGCGCCCGTTTTTTTGTTGGGGTGTTCCATGTCCAGCTGGCGCAGGATCGTTTCGGCGTTGGACGCGGGGTCGAACGCCCATCTGTCCCCCGCGGACGGCGACAGCGGCGTTTTCACGTCGTAAGGGTGTCCGTCCCCGTCGTAGAAATCGATGTAAGCCGTGTCGGAACGCGTGACGGGACCTTTGACCGCGCGGGACAGGTCCGCCTCCGCCGCCGCCATGGCTTCGCGCAGGACTTTGCCGTTCGGATCGCCGCGGTGGGCGGGGTCGTCCGTCAGCTTTTCAAAATCCGGATAGGCGCGGTAGCGGGCGGGAACGTCGTCCAGCGTCCGGATTTCCTTTTGCCTGTCCTGTTGCCCCCCCGCGGTTTCGACGCGCGCGGGCGAAAAATAATCCAGCATGATAGCCGCCTTTTCGTTGTCAAGGGCTTTATTTTGCACCGTTTTTCCACTTTTGTCCAGAGGGCGCGGAAGATTTCGGCGAAAATCTTGAATATCGCGGACAAATCACTTAGATTCTGTCGATGAAAGGAAAAACATGATTCCGCTGCCGTCGACCGAACAGGAATTGCTGGCGTGCGTGCGCCCGCCGTATCCGGACGCCTTTTTCCCGTTGGGGACGGGCGCGCGGGTCGCGCTGACCGTTCTGGCGGGGACGTGGGCGGTCGGTCGGCTTTACCGCCTGACGCCGAAATACAAACGGCGGGCGGAGGCTTTCGCCGCGCTGGACGACGCCGAACGCCGCTATGCCGAACAAAGGGACGCGGCGGCTTTGGCGTCCGACGTTTCCGTCGTTTTGCGCCGCGGTTCGCTGGCGCGCTTCGGTCGGGAAAAAACGGCGGGGCTGAACGGTCGGGACTGGACGGATTTTCTGGAACGCACGGGGGCGAATTTGAACGAACGGGACAAATTTTTATTGCGGGAAACGGCGTTCGCCCCGTCGGAACCGGACGGCGATCCGGCGGACGGGCGGCATCTGGTCGCCGCCGCCCGCGGGTGGGTGGAGAAAAATTTATGACGGGGTTCGCTTTTCCGTGGGTGTTTCTGCTGTTGCCTCTGCCGCTGCTGGCGCGGGCGGTTCTGCCGCCGGCGCGGGACAAGACCGGCGACGCGCTGAAAGTCCCGTTTTTCGATTCCGTCGCGGCTTTGAACGCGTCGGGCGGGCGTTCCGATGCGGCGAAACGGATTTTCCTGCGTCTGCTGGGCGCGCTGGTCTGGCTGTTGCTGATCGCGGCGGCGGCGAATCCCGTTTGGACGGGCGCCCCCGTCAAAGTGCCGACGCAGGGGCGCAACCTGATGTTGGTTCTGGACATTTCCGGATCGATGCAGGAAGCCGACTTCGCTTATCAAAACAGGGCGATCCGCCGCTGGGACGCCGTTCAGGCGGTGGCTGACGCGTTCGTTCAAAAACGCGCGGGCGACCGCGTCGGCGTGGTGCTGTTCGGCGAACGGGCGTATCTGTACGTTCCGCTCAGCTACGACGTCGCGACGGTGTCGCAGCTGCTGCGCGAAGCCGACGTCGGCATGGCGGGGACGCAGACCGCGATCGGGGACGCTTTGGGGCTGGCGCTGAAATCGATGATCGACGTTCCCGCGACCGGAAAGGTCGTCGTCCTGCTGTCGGACGGGGCGGCGAACGCGGGGGTGATGCGCCCGACCGAAGCCGCCGATCTGGCGCAAAAGGCGGGGGTGAGGGTCTATACCGTCGGCGTCGGGTCGGACACGGTCGAAATGACGGGGCTGTTCGGGTCGCTGTCGCTGCCGCGCGGCGACGAAATCGACGAAAAAACGCTGAGGGAAATCGCCTTGAAAACGGGCGGAAAATACTACCGCGCGAAAAACACGACCGATTTGGTCGAGATTTACGGGGAAATCGACAAACTGGAACCCGTGAAAAACGACGACGTGTTCGCGCGTCCCGTCAAAACGCTGTTTTACTATCCGCTGGCGGCGGCGTTCGCCCTCGGCGTTCTGGGCGCGCTGGTTTTCGCGGCGGGGAGAAAGGCATGACGACGTTTCATTTTTTGCGCCCCGAATGGCTGTGGGGATTTTGCGTTTTTCTGCTGCTGCCCGTTCTGGCGGGCAAGGGGCGCGGAAACGGCGGGGCGTGGCAAAGCTTTTGCGACAGGGCGCTGTTGCGTCCGCTTTTGATCGCGGGAACGGACGCGCGGCGGCATTCGCCGCTGGTTTTGCTGTCGGTCTGCTGGACGCTGGCGGTTGCCGCGCTGGCGGGACCGGCGTGGGAAAAACTGCCGCAGCCCGCCGTGAACAAAGGAACGGACACCGTTTATCTGCTGGACATTTCCGTTTTCATGACGCCCGCGGACGTCAAACCGTCGCGCATGGAACGCGCCCGCTTTAAACTGCACGATTTTTTGAACGAAACGAAAGACGGGCAGAACGCTCTGGTGTTGTTCGACGACGACGTTTTCGTCGCCGCTCCGCTGACGCGGGACGCCAAGGTCATCGACAACATGCTGTCGTCGGTGCGGGCGACCATGATGGGCGGGCGCGTTCCGGACGTCGCCAAAGCTTTGACGCGGGCGGGGAATCTGTTGAAACAGGCGGGCGCGTCGGGCGGGCGCGTCGTCTGGATCGGCGCGGGCGCGGTCGATTCGAACGCCGACGCGATCGTCGACGCCGCCGGAAAGCTGAAAAAGGACGGCTTCACGCTGTCCGTTCTGGGGGTCGGAACGGACGGCGGCGCGCCTTTGCAGCAGGCGGACGGGGCGTTCGTGACGCGCGGGGGAAAGCCCGTTCTGTCCGTCCTGCCCGAAAAGATCATGCGGCGGGCGGCGCGCGCGGGCGGCGGGGAATACAGGCGCATGACGCTGGACGATTCGGACGGCGCGGCTTTGCTGCGCGAAACGGCGGACAGCCGTCCCGTCGAACGGGACGAGGAAACGACCGAGGCGGACGCTTGGCGCGATTTCGGCGCGATTCTGTGCCTGTTCATTCTTCCGTTCGCCGCCTTGGGATTCCGCAAGGGGTGGCTGGGCGCGCTGATGCTGGCTTTGGCGTCCGTTCCCGCGCGCGCGGACGTTTCCGACCTGTGGACGCGCGCCGACCGCAAAGAGGCTTTGCGCGTTGCGGCGGGCGAACAGCCGTCCGACGTTTCCGTGTTCGCGGACGCGGCGTGGCGCGGCGCGGCGGCGTACAGGGCGGGGGACTACGCGGCGGCGGTTTCCGCGCTGGAACACGCTCGGGACGCGGAATCGCGCTACAATCTGGGCAACGCTTTGGCGCGGGCGGGGCGATACAAACAGGCGATCGAGGCGTATGAAAAAGTGCTGGCGGAACGCCCCGATCACGCGGACGCCGCCTTTAACAAAAAATATCTGGAAGAACAGCTGAAAAAACGGCAACAGCGGAATCAACAGCAAAATCAGCGAAATCAGCAACGGGATCAACGGCAAGACCAGGCGGATCGGCAACCGCAAGACCAACGGCAAGACCGGTCGGATCGGCAACAGCCGCAAGACAGCTCGCAAGAGCAAAACCGGACGGAACCGCAACAACGGGCGGCTGAACAAGAGCAAGCCCGAAGCGGCGAAAACGGCGCAAATCGGGACGCCGCCGCGAAATCCGCCGCCGAAGAACGCGAAAACGGCGGGACGGGCGATGAAAAGCTTGAAAAACCGGTCGACGAACGGGCGAAGGAAGAATCGGACAAACCCGCCGGCGCCGGCGAAAAAACGGACGCCGAGGACGAAAAGAAAAAGGAACGTCTGCGCTGGCTGAACGTGATTGACGACGACCCGTCGGGGCTGTTGCGCGAACGCATTCGCCGCCGCAATCTGATGAA
>DJRZ01000004.1:37514-53470 GCA_002440235.1 Alphaproteobacteria bacterium UBA6347 | reverse complement strand
AGGAATTTCGGACAATGAAAAAGGGAATCTGCCGGATCTTTGTTTTATTGACCTTTTGGACGAACGCCGCCGCGGGGTTCGAAGCGCAGGTCAGCGCGACGACCGTTCCCGAAGGCGAAAGCTTTCAGCTTTACCTGCGTCAGGACGGCGGCGGGGACAATCCCGACGTGTCCGTTTTGGAAAAGGATTTTTTGATCGTCGGACAGCGCAAAAGCTACAAATCGACCTACGTCAACGGCAAAGCGCAATCCTACAACGAAAACGTGCTGACCCTGATTCCCAAAACGACGGGCGAAGTCGTCCTGCCCGCCATTCGCGCGGGAAAACAGCAGACGAAACCCGTTAAAATCACGGTCGTCGCGGGCGGGCAGGCTTTGCCCGAACAGCCGCAAGCCGTTTCGAACCAGCCGAACGTCTATATCCGCGCGTCGGTCGACAATCCGTCGCCGTTCGTCGGACAGCAGATCCCGCTGACGGTGAAGCTGTACGCGAACGCGCAAACGCCGTTGCTGGACGGGGCGGTCACGCCGCCGCGGACGGAGGGCGTTTCGGCGAATCAGGGCGGCGATCCCGACCACGCGCGCGAAACGGTCAACGGCAAAACCTACGACGTGTTGACGTACAAATTTTTGTTGTTCGCGCAAAAAAGCGGCAAAATCACTTTGCCGCCTGTTCAATTCAGCGGGTCGATTTCCGATCCGTCCGACCGCGGCGGCATGTCCGGCGACGATCCGTTCGGTTTCGGCGCGGCGGGGCTGTTTTCCGGGTTTTTCGGGCAGAAGCCCGTCGCGGTGCGTTCCGCGCCGATCAAGCTGAACGTGCGTCCGAAACCCGATTCCGTCACGGGGTATTTTCTGCCCGCGACGGACGTCGACGTCGCGGAAAGCGTGTCGCCCGATAAAAATTCGATCGATTTGGGCGAAGCGCTGACCCGCACGGTCAGCGTGACGGCGACGGGCGTTCCCGCGGCGCAAATTCCCGACATCGTTTTTCCAGAAACGGCGGGATTCAAGCAATATCCCGGAAAGACGGAAACGCAAAACCTGTATGACAAAAACGGCTTTGTCGGGGTGAAGACGCGGCAGATCGTCTTTATGCCGACGCGAACGGGGAGGCTGACTTTGCCCGCGCTGAAAATGCCGTGGTTCGACGTTAAAGCAGGCGCGGAACGCTTCGCCGAACTGCCCGCGCGATCCGTCGCCGTGACGGGAACGGCGGTGCAAACGTCCGAACCCGCCGTCGCGCCGGCACCCGAAAAAACGCCAGTCGCCGAAGCGAAAACCGCCGAAACGGTCGCGGAAAAATCCGCCGCCGAAACGCCGAAAGGGATCGCGGCGGTTGAAAAATTCGCCGATCAGCCGCCCTGGCGTCTGTTTTTCGCCGGCATTCTGGCGGGGGCGGCGGTCGTGACGGCGCTGTGGCTGTCGGCTTACCGCTTTCTGTTTTCGAAACGCGGGGGTGCGGCGTCGCGCAAAGAAAAAATCCCGCCGCGCGAAAGCCTGAAAAATCTGAAATCAGCCTGCGCCGGAAACGCGCCGGACAAGGCCAAAGACGCTTTGCTGGAATGGGGACGCGAAACGTGGCGCGCGACCCCGCCGCTGACGCTGTCCGCGCTGGCGGCGCGCGTCGGGGACGGGGCGTTTTCGAAACAGGTCGAAAAGCTGAACGCGGCGCTGTACGCGAACGGCGGGCTTTCGGCGTGGGACGGCGCGGCGCTCTGGGCGGCGTTTCAATCCGCGCGGCGGGTGCGAAACGGCGCGACCGGCGAAGACGCGCCCGTTCCGCCGCTGTATCCGGACTGACGCGTTCACCGTTTTTTTACGATAAGCCGCTATCATCGCAAGCGCGGGTTGTTTTTTGCCCGAAACCGGAAAATCGGGATTGACGTTTTGATGCGCGACATGCCTTTGTCACATACCGTTTTGCTGGCGGTGCTGTGGTGCGCCGCCGTGTTCGCCTTTGTCGGATCGGATTTCATGAAATTCGAAAACGCGGGGCGCGTTTTGCGCCAAACGCGGATCGACGCGGCTTTGGGCGAACTGCGCCGCGTGTTCCAGTTTGAAATGGATCGGGGCGAATCGCTGGCGGGCGTCGGCGGCGCGGACGTTTTGCTGCGGTCGTTCGCGGCGGAAAACGACGGGGTCGCCGATGTCGCCGTTTATGACAAAACAACGGGCAAAGCATTGTTTTCGGTCGCCGGAACAGCCGAACTGCCGCCCGATTTGCGCGATAAATGCGGCAAGTCGGACTTTACGCGGGAAAACGAAGACGGGGAAATCGCGGGCATGACGATTTCCAACGCCTTTCACCAAATCGAGGGGTGCGTCGCCGCTTTTTACGACCTCCGCGGCGTTCAAAAGATGCGCGAAGCCATGATGTCGACGGCGTTCAAATACGCTTTGCGGCTGGCGGTCGTCGGAGTTCTGGCGTGCTTTCTGCTTTATTTGACGACGCGCTTTTCCGCGTTGGAAAGAACGCGGCGGATTCAGCTGTACGTCGCGGCTTTTTTCTGCTTTCTGGCTTTCGCGGGGGTGCTGAAAATGAATTTTTCGGCGATGACGCTTTCTTTTTTGGCGGACTTGCGCCCCGAAATCGAATTGAAAGCCAAAACCGCCGCCGTCGGCGTCGCGACAGTCGTCCGCCGCGCGGTCGAAAGCGGGGAATCCCTGAAATCCGTGAACGGCATGGACGCGTGGCTGAACGCGGCGCGCCGCGACAATCCCGAAATCCTGTTTATTCTGGTGACGGACAAAACGGGACGCGTGCTGTATGAATCGGGCAGCGTCGCCGAAGCGTTCGACGCGGACACCCGCACGGGAAAAATCGCTTTGCGCGCGGGATATTACAACACCGCCGTTCCCGTCGGCGACGGCGACAAAACGGCGGGCTGGGTGCAAATCGGCGTGCGCGAAAGGATTTTCGATGAAAAAGATTTTTAGCCTGCCGGTTTTGATCGCGCTGTTCCTCGCGCCGGTTCGTCCGGTCGCCGCCGCCGCGCCGGCGAAAGTGTACATGGTTTTGTGGGACGGGTGCGAAGAAGCCTGCCGCGGGTTCGTCGACTATCTGCAATCCGTCCGTCTGCCCGTCGACATCGCGCGCAGGGATTTGAAAAAGGACGCCTCCGGCGTTCCCGAACTGGTCGACGAGGTCAAACGGACGAAACCCGATTTGCTGGTGACGTGGGGGACGATGGCGACGCTGGAAATGCTGGGAACAGAGAACGGGGCGGACGGATCGCGCTACGGCGGCATGCCCGCGGTGTTCATGGTGGTGTCCCAGCCCGTCGAAAGCGGTCTGGTGTCGTCGCTGTCGGCGCAGGGGCGCAACATTACGGGCGTGACGCATTTGCCCGATCTGTACGAACAGTTGCAGTCCGCGCGCCGCGTTCTGCCGTTCAAACGGCTGGGCGTGATTTACAATCCGGCGGAAACGAACGCGCGCGTGGCGGTGGCGGGATTGAAAAAATACGCGGACGTCATGCGGTTCGAACTGATCGCGCGTCCCGTCGCGGCGGGCGCGGACGGCGCGCCGGACGAAACGGGCATTCCCGCTTTGGTCGCCGAACTGTCCGAAATGAAAACCGATCTGATCTATCTGCCGCCCGACGCGTTTATGAACGCGCGCCGCAAAACGCTGATCGACGCCGCGACGTATTTTTCGATACCGGTCTTTTCGGCGTCCGAAGCCGCCGTGCGCCGCGACAAAGCGCTGTTCGCCTTTGTCCACCGGTATTACACGGTCGGACGTCTGGCGGGCAAAAAAGCAGTGTCGATTTTAAAAGACAAGGTGCAGGCGTACGACATTCCGATTGAAGCCCCCGCGCGCGCCCTGCCCGTCGTGAACATGACGGCGGCGCGGGCGACGGGCGTCTATCCGCCGCTGTCTTTGCTGCGGGACGCCGAACTGGTCGACGTTCCCGAAAAAGAAAACTGAAAAAAATCAGCGTCCGCGCGGCGCGGGGTAGATTTTCCGCGCGTCTTTCGCCAATCCGTTCCGTCCGCGCGGGTAAAAGAATTTTCCGTTCGGATCGCGCAGGGATCCGTCCGAATACAGTTCGAAGCTGAAAAATTTGGAACGGGAAAATTCGGAAACCGTCGAACCGCAGTTGTCGCCGCGGCGGCGCATTACTCTGAACGTGCTCGCCTTGGACGACGCGTAGCGGCGCATCAGGGTTTCCTCCTCCACGTCGTTGGCGGACGTGTTCGCGAAATACCGGCTGAGGATTTCTTCAAACTGATACAGCGGCTTGTACGCTCCGCACGCCAGAACGGCGCCGGCGACCGCGCCCAGATCCTCGACGTCGTGGTTCGCGGGTCGGGCGGCGGCGTCGAACGGCGTCAGGAACAACAGGAAAAGCAACAATAAACCGCGCATGGCAGAAACCTTTATCAACGGGAAAACCGTTTGCGATTGTAAAGGGGAAAAGTTCATAAAAAGCTAACGGCGTCAGTCGATCTTGTCGGCGAACGCGCGCAAAGCCGCCGTGAACGCCGCGGGGTTTTCCAGCGGCGGCAGGTGGGCGGCGTTCTTGATGACGACGTGCGCCGCGCGGGGGATCAGCCGCGTCATCGCGTCCAAAGATTCGGGCGTCGACAAAGCGTCCTTTTCCCCGCCGGCGACCAGAACGGGACAGCCGATTTCGCCTAACCGCGCCGTTGAATCGGGGCGGCTCATAATCGTTTTCTGTTCGTTGACGTATTTTTCGACCCCCGTCGCCACCGCCATGCGTTCCAAAATGTGGCGCGTCACGTCGTTTGAACGGTGTTCGGGCGCGATGATGTCCAGCAACGTCGGTTTGATCAGCGGTTCGATGCCTTTTTCGCGCGCCGTTTCAATCGCTTTCAGCCGTTTTTCGCGCGCGGGTGCGGGGTCGGCGTGCGCGTTCGTGTCCGCCAGAACCAGCCCCTTGACGCGTTCGGGCGCCTGCCGCATGATTTCCAGCGCGATGTAGCCGCCCATCGAAATCCCGCCCAGAACGAAGCGTTCCGGAACCCGCCGCAAAACGCGGGCGGCGGCGTCGGACACGGTCGAATCCAGCCCCTGATCGGGGACGTAGAAATCGCGTTCGCTCTCCATCGCCTTGATCTGATGAATGAACAGTCCCGCGTTGCACAGCAGGGCGGGCAGAAACACGACGGGCGTTTTCATGCGAAGCCTCCTCAGCGGATCAGTTTGTTCTGGATTTCTTTAAATTCGGGGGATCCCGCCTTGCGCAGCCATTCGAACAGAACCATTTCGACGGTGACGAGGGCGATTCCCTCCTGTCTGAAGCGTTCCCGCGCGCTGTTTTCGCTGTCGACCGCGCGGCTGGCGGAAGCGTCCGTGACGACGAACACGTCGTAGCCCGCCTCTTTCAGTTCGACGGCGGTTTGCAGGACGCAAACGTGTTCTTCAATGCCGGCGACGACGACCTGCTTTCTGCCCAGTCCCGCCATCGTTTCGGCGAATCCCTTCTGCCCCATGGCGGACAGGCTGGTTTTGGGAAAATAGACGGTGTTTGCCGGAGCGGCGTCCCTGATGTCGAAAATCGACGGACCCAGCCCTTTGGGGTATTGTTCGGTGACGACGGCGGGAATGTTCAAAATCCCCGCGCCGCGCAACAGTTTCGAACACCCGTTGATCAGCCGCGCGGGGTCGTTCGCCGCGGGCGCGAGCCGTTCCTGAACGTCGATGATCAAAAGACATGAATCCGATTTGCTGATTAACATTGTCCTGCCTTTCATTTCGGTATATAAGCTAATTATTCGTGCCACACTTTTAACGGAATAAAAACATAAAAATGAAATTTTCTGATTTAGGACTCAACGAAAACACCTTGAAAGCCGTCGCCGACGTCGGCTATGCGGAACCCACGCCGATTCAGGAAAAAGCCATTCCGGAAATCCTGAAACGCAACGACGTGATGGGGATCGCGCAGACGGGAACGGGCAAGACCGCCGCGTTCACCCTGCCGATGATCGACATTCTGGCGAACGGTCGGGCGAAGGCTTTGATGCCCCGCACGCTGATCCTGTCGCCGACGCGCGAGCTGGCGACGCAGATCGCCGAGTGTTTTCAGAAATACGGCAAGTATCAAAAACTGTCGATGGCTTTGCTGATCGGCGGCGAATCCATGGTCGAACAGCAAAAGATCCTGTCCCGCGGCGTCGACGTGCTGATCGCCACGCCGGGGCGCATGCTGGATCTGTGCGAACGCGGGCGCATTCTGCTGCGCGACGTGCGGGTGTTCGTTCTGGACGAAGCCGACCGCATGCTGGACATGGGCTTTATCCCCGACGTCGAAAAAATCGCGTCGAAACTGCCCGCCGTGCGCCAGACGCTGCTGTTTTCGGCGACGATGTTGCCGGAAATCAAGGCTTTGGCTAAAAAGTTCATGAAATTCCCCGTCGAAATCCGCGTCGATCCGCCGATGTCGACCGCCGACACGGTCGAACAGTTCATCGTGAAAACGAACGAACGCGGCAAACGCGAAGTCCTGCGCAACCTGATCCGCGCCGAAGACGTGAAAAACGCGATGATTTTCTGCAACCGCAAAAAAGACGTCGAAATTTTGCTTAAATCGTTCACAAAGCACAAATTTTCCGTCGCCGCCCTGCACGGGGACATGGCGCAGGGCGAACGCACCGACGCGCTGAACGCTTTTCGCGACGGGCGCGTGCGGCTGCTGGTTTGTTCCGACGTCGCCGCGCGCGGGCTGGATCTGCCCGACGTGTCGCACGTTTTCAACTTCGACGTTCCGGTGAACCCCGAGGACTACATTCACCGCATCGGACGCACGGGACGCGCCGGAAAAACGGGGCGCGCCTTTATGCTGGTCACGTCGCGCGATTTCAAGGCGCTGGCGGTGATTGAAAAGATGATCGGCAAACAGATCGAGGAAATGTCCCGCTTTTCCGTCGAAATGGATCCCGAACCCGAACCGAAGCCCAAACGGCGCGGCGGCAGGGGCGGCGAAGCCCGCGCCAAACGGGCGGAAACGCCGAAGCCCGAGCCGAAACGGACGGAAAAACCCGCCAAAGCGGCGAAGCCCGCCGGCAAAACGGACGAACAGGCTGCGAAAGCGGACGCTCCCGCGCCGAAAACGGCTAAGCCCGCCGCCAAAAAGCCCGCCGAAGCCGCGAACGGCAACCGCAGACGGGACGCCCGCGACGCGAAAAACGGCGACGGCGCGCGGCGCGCCAAACGCGCGGAAACCGCTCCGCGCCGGCAAAAGGCTTTCGGCGACGCGATGCCCGCGTTCATGATGAACGAGGTTAAAATCTCATGAACTTTATCGCCGGCGATTTGCCCCTGATGTCCTGCGTGTCCCTGCCCGACGGGGCTAAACCCGAACAGGCGGCGGTCTTTCTGCACGGGTACGGGGCGAACGGTCGCGATCTGTTCGACATTTCGACGTATTTGCGCCGCGCGTTTCCGAACGCCGCCCTGTATTTCCCGGACGCGCCCGATTCAATCGGGTTCGGGGGGTATCAGTGGTTCGCTTTGGACGGATACGATCCCGCCGCGCTGGCGCGACCCGAGCGGGGCGAAGCGTATCTGAAAAGCCTGATGCCGTTGGCGGAAAACGTCCGCCCGACGGTCGAACGCTATCTGGACGCCGTGCGCGAACGCACGGGCGTTCCGGCGGAAAAAACGGCTTTGTGCGGTTTTTCGCAGGGCGGACTGCTGGCGGTGCTGACGGCGCTGAAACACCGCGAAAAGCTGGCGGCGGTCGTCGGACTATCCGCCGTCGCCGTGACGTTCGACGGAACGGTTCTGTCGCCGGAAAACATCGTTTCGCGCCCGCCCGTGACGCTGATTCACGGGGACGCCGACGACGTCGTCCCGCCCGTCGTGTTCGAACGCCACGCGGACGCTTTGCGGCGCGCCGGCGTCGACGTCGACGCGCATGTCGTCGCGGATTTGACGCACGGGATCGACGCGACGGCTTTGCAGTGGCTTTGCGACGCTTTGCGGCGGGGATTCGCGGGGTGAAAAAAACGGGCGGAAAGGGCTTTTTTCCGCGATGTTTCTTTACTTTTTTTCATTCGGAAAGGTATTTTTAACGAAGTGGAGCCACTATTAAAGAATGGAAAAAAGTATGTCTGATGCGTCTGTTCGCCCCGATACCCGCACGAACGCCGCGCCGAAACGCGCCGGCGGCGGGCATTCGGCGACCGTGATGTTTCTGGCGCGCTTTTTCAATCTGCTCTGCTTCGGGCTGGTCTTGTCGCTGTCGGTTCTGGTGCTGTCGCTGATTCACATCACCAAGGAAGCCGAAGTCAACTCCGTTCTGGTCACGGCGCCGACGTATTCGGAAAATCTGGCTTATTTCGAACCGCTGCACCCCGACATGCCGACGATGGACGTTCTGGCGGAAATGTTCGTGCGTCAATACATCACCGCGCGCAACAACGTGTTCCGCAATCTGGGCGAAATGGCGCGCCAGTGGGGCGGCGGCGGCACGGTGCGATTCATGTCGACGCCGCGGGTGTATTCGGCTTTTTTCACCAAGGACGTCGCCAAAATGTTCGATTCCGAAAAGCCCCCGACCAAAACGGTCGAAACGGACATCAAACGCATTATTAAAGAAGGCTGGAACAGCTGGCAGATCTTTTTCGACACGCGGCGCATGGAATCGCAGACCAGCGAACCGATCATCGAACATTGGATCGCCACGATTCAGTTCCGCTATTACAAAAACAACGCCGTCATGTTCCCGCGTCTGCGCAATCCGCTGGGATTCACGGTGACTCAATATCATTTGGCGCAACAAAAGAAATAGACGGAGGATTGGTCGAAATGAACGGGAAAGTTATTGCGAAAACGGCTTTGATAGTCGCTTTGTGCGCCGCTTTGAACGCCTGCGGTTCGATTTACGAACGCGAAACGATCGGCATCGGGACGGATTTGACCGAATTGAAACGGTCGCCGTGCGCGTGTCTGCAACTGGATCTGCCGCGCGATCTGCCCGCGTGGCTGACCGTTCAGGGTTGACGGGAGCGCGTTCCATGCCCAGACCGGTTCGATCCAAAAGCCAGCAGCTGACCGTCAAAGACGCCGACGCCCGACCCGCGCAAAAGGCGGCGCCGAAACAAACGCCCGCCGCCGCGGTGAAAAAAACGGGCGCGTCCGCCGGCGCGTACGCGCAGGAAGTGTCCGTCGACCAGCTGCGCGAACGGCGGTATTTGTGGACGGCGCGTGCGTTCGCGATCGTTTCCGCCGTCGCTTTGTGCGTGAATCTGGTTCTGCTGGTCGCCATCGTCCATTTGATGCCGTTAAAGCGCGTCGAACCGTTTTTGCTGACGTTCCAAAGCAGGGACGAACAGGTCGTGCGCATTCGTCCCTTGGCTAAAAACATGTCGGCGGAGGACATCATTTCCGAAGCCATGATCCGCCAGTACGTCCTGTTGCGCAACACGATGATCCCCGACGTCGATGAAATGACGTTCCGCTGGGGACCGGACGGTCCCATTCGCTGGATGTCGTCGGCGCAGGTCTACAACCAGTTCGCGAAAACGGTCAAGGACTGGCTGGCGCGCGTCAAGCTGGAGGGGCTGACCCGCGAAGTCCGCATCGAATCCGTCGTCCGCAACCAGAACATCTGGCTGGTCTACATCATCACGCGCGACATGCTGCCCGAAGCCGAGGAACCCGCGATTTCCCGCTGGCGCATTCGCCTGTCCATCAAATACTTCGCCAAAGACCAGCGCGAAGTCAAATACATCGACCGTTTGAAAAACCCGCTGGGGTTCGCCGTCGACGGCTACGGTATCGAAAGTGCCAACGAATAAAGAAGGTGTCCCGTGAATAAAAGTATGAAATTCCGCCTTTTAACATTTGTCCTGACCGCCTTGATCCTGCCGGCGCGCAACGCGTCCGCCCAGCAAACGGCGGCGCGCGATTCCATGGACGCCGCGATCGAACAGTCGAACGGGCAGTATTCCGAAATGGACATGCCGTTCTGGTCGCTGGGCATGCAGCAAAAGGCGTGGAACAAACCGATGGAACATCTGGGCGAGGGACAAAGCAAGCCGGGGTATTCCCGCTATTACTGGACGCCGGATCTGGTGCTGCCCCTGCGTATCCGCGAAGGCATGCACACGCTGATCAACTTTCCGTCGTGGGAACTGATCGAAAACGTGTTCATCGGCAACGAAAGCGCTTTCGGCGCGCAAAAGGCGGGACCCAACGCGCTGATGATTTTCGCGACCAGCGTCGATCTGGTCGGCATGGACACCAACATGATCGTGTTCGGACGTTCGGGCAACCGCTACGCTTTCTATCTGCGCAGCGAAACGTTCAACACGGACAGAATCACGAACGCCGTCGTCGACATCGTCGTTTCCGACGAAAAATTCATACCCGACGATTCGGGGCAGACGCCTTTCGCTTCGGGCGCGGCGTCGGGAAACGGCGGCGCGGCGTCGGGCTTCGGCGGTTCGGCGGGATCCCGCGGCGGTAAGAAAACGACGAAAAACGGGACGGAGGACTGGCTGGTCGATATCGAAGTCGACCCCGAAAAAATCCGTTTCGACATCGACGTTTTCGCTCCCAACCCCGCCGATATGGAAATCGCGCCGGAACGCGTGTGGCGCGACGAAATTTTCACCTACATCGATTTCGGACCGAAGGCGCTGACCATGATGGAACGCCCGATCGTCAACCTGCTTTCGCAGGGATCCGAAGTCCCCATCGGTTTCAGAACGCGCGGTCCCAACGGGCGGCTGATGGTCGTCGAAGGCATCGGCGATCTGGTTTTGCGCAACGGCAAACGTCTGCTGTGCCTGAAAATCAGAAAAGACCCCGCTTTCGGGACGGAATGGACGGAATATGAAAAATCGGTTCAGCCCTCTTGGGCGCCGGGACCGATGATCACGACCCCGCGCGGCGCCGTCGGAAACGGTTCGAACGGCATGACGTCTTACGCCGGTTCGAACGGCATGATGAACGGCATGATGTCCGCCGGTCGGTTCATGCAGATGAACGCGGGCGCGCGCGACGCGTATTCGCGCATGACCGGTCGCCGCGGTTCGTCTGGCGAATCGATCGCCGTCGAACTGGGATCGGACGCCGAAATTTCCGTACTGGAACAAAAGTGGGACAATATTTCTCGTAAAAACAAAGATTTGTTGAAATCCTACGAACCGTATTATTCGGTCGACACCGTCGCCGAAGGCGAAATGAAAGACCTGTTCCGTTTGCGCATCGGACCCGTCGAAAGCATCGAAGCCGGCGACAAGTTATGTAACAAATTGGGTCGCCGCGGGGTGACTTGCATGGTTGTGCGGACGCAATGAACGAAGAATTACTCAGCTCATCGGATCAGTATTTAAAAAAATCAAACAGAACTCTGTTGATTGTGGGGATCGTCGCGCTGCTGGCGTTCCTGACGGGCGTCGTCGTCCTGTTGAGCGGAGGGGAGGAACAGAAAAAGGACGCCGAGGTCACGATCGAAGGGTCCGCCGAAAGTTCGTCCAACGTCGTCGGCGGCAATGCCGACATGTTCAATCTGGGCGACGACGAAACGCCGCCGTCCGCGGTGCGGCTGGTCGTTTCCCCCGAATCCCTGCGTTTCGATCAGGTCGTTCTGGGAACAAAGGCGGAAGGCACGCTGACCCTGTCCGCGTCGTCGGGCAAGATCGGCATCACGTCCGTCGAATTCGAAAACAATCAGGAAGAGGGATTCGTTCTGGAAAACAAATGCCGCAAGGGCATCACCCTGACGGGCGACGTGACATGCAACGTCGTCGTGCGCTGGGAACCCAAAACGGCGCGCACCATTCAATCCAACCTGTCCGTTCGCTGGACGGACGAATCGTTCGGCGGCATCGGGCGCAAGGTCGTCGTCCCCGTTTCCGCGATGGCGATCGACACCAGCCTGTGCGGCGTCTGCGACGAAGCGCCGGGCGGCGGCGGTTCCATGCTGGATCAGCTGCGTCAAAAGGGGCGCGTCATTCTGGGACCCGACGGCAAACCGATCGGATACGCCGATGAAAACGGCGTCGTGTACGGGCTGGACGGAAAACGCATCGGCACGTTGCGCCCCGACGGAACGGTCGTCGACGATCAGGGCTACGTCATCGGCGTGGCGGAAAGCGCGCGGCTGGCGATCGGTCCGAACGGGGAAATCCTCGGCACGATTCTGCCCGACGGACGCGTCGTCGACAAAGACGGAAAGCTGATCGGCTACGCTTTGCCCGACGGAACGATCGTCGATTTGGACGGCAACATCATCGGCGCGGCGATTCGCAGCGGGCTGGCGTTTGACAAAAACGGCAACGTCATCGGGCGCATCATGCCTGACGGAACGGTCGTCGACGAAAACGGCAATGTCATCGGCTATGTCAATCCCGACGGAACGATCGTCGACAAGGACGGCAACATCATCGGGTCGATCGCCCCCACGGGCGCCGTGGTCGACGCCTACGGCAAAACGCTGGGCATCGTCATGCCCGACGCCACCGTCGTCGACAGGGACGGCAACATCATCGGGCGCGTTTTGACGAACGGCTACGTCGCGGACAAGGACAGCGCCGTCATCGGGCGCGTGGTCAAGGAAGGCTTGGCGATCGGTTCGGGGTGCAAGCTTTTGGGGCACGTCGGCACGGACGGCTCCGTCATGCTGGCGAACAGACAGGTCGGGCGTCTGACGGCGTCCATGACCGTGGTCGACATGGCGGGCAATCCTCTGGGCGGCTACGTCGAGGAAGGTGTCCTGCTGGACTGGTCGGGCAAAGTCGTCGGCAAGATCGACAAAGAGGGACAGCCCGTTTCGTTCAAGGGCGACACGCTGGGGTGTCTGACGCCCTACGGAACGGTCGTCAACGACGCCGAGGAAATCGTTTCCGCCGTCCGACCGAAAGGCATGATCGTTCAAAATCAATGCGGCGTGGCGGGTCACGTCATGCCCGACGGCAGCGTCGTGGGCGACGGCGAATTGAAAGGGCGCGTTCTGCCCGACCGGACGTTTTTGAACGCGGACGGTGCCGTCGCGGGCGCTTTGGCGCGTCCGGACATCGGCGTCGGACCGAACTGCATGTCGCTGGGCTTTGTCAATCTGGACGGCGACGTGATGACGACAAAGGGCGAATACGTCGGCTGTCTGAGCGCGAACGGCGAAATTCTGGACAAGCAGAAAGTCGTTTTGGGGCGCGTGCCCGATTCCGTAATCGCGCTGGCGTCCGACGGGCGCGTCGCCGGACTGGCGGACATGAACGGCGGCGTTCACGACAAACACGGGCGTTTCGTCGGCTGTCTGGATTCCGACGACGTGTTGCTGGGGGCGAAAAAAGAACCGCTGGGCGTCAGACTGCCCGTCGGCGGCGTGCTTGACCGCGACGGTCGCACGGTCGGCTGGGTGATGCCGGACGGTTACGCCGTCGCGCAAAAGGGAACGGCGATCGGCAAAACGATGCCCGACGGCACCGTCGCCGATATGAGCGGACAGGTTGTCGCGCGCGTTTCTCCGTACAAAGGCTACGCGTTGCGGGCGGCGTGCGAACCCGTCGGACGCGTTTTGATCGACGGTCGCGTCGTCGACAAGGATTTCAAACGCGCGGCGTATGTCCGAATGGACGATTCTCTGGCGGACGAAAAGGGGGCTTTCGCCGGACGCGTCGCTTTCGGCGCGCGCGCGATCAGCGCCAAAAACGCCTATTTGGGCGCGACGTCGGGCGACGGAACGCTGTACGACGCGAAAGGCAAAAAAATCGGCTGCATGCGTCCCGATTCCCTGTTTGTCGATCCGTCGAACAAGTTTTTGGGCGCGGCTCTGGCGCAGGGCGTCGCGGCGAACGCCAAAGAGGAAATCTACGCCCGCGGCGATTCGATAGCCAAAGCCATGAACGTCGAGGGATCGGATTTCATCGGTTCCGTCCTGATCGGCGGTCTGGTCAGGGAAAGCAACAGAATCACGGGTGGCGTCATTCCGTCGAAAGCCGTCGTGTTCGACATTAAAACAAGCGAAAAGATCGGGCGTCTGCTGCCCGACGGAACGGCGGTCGATTCGCTCAGCCGGACGATGGGACGGCTGAGAATGCCGTCGGGCGAAATCGTCGACAAGGACAACAGGGTCGTCGGTAAAATCTTTGTCGGTTTGCGGCAGGTCGTCGGCGCGAACGGCGAAATTCTGGGCGTCGTCCTGCCCGACGGAACGGTCGTCGACGCGGACGGCAAAGTGATCGGCTCCGCGGATCTGAGCGGCAGGGTCGTTGATAAAAACGGCAATTTCGTCGGCGAAGTCCTGCCCGTCGGTCAGCCGGTCATCGGACCGGACGGCAAGATTATCGGGTACGTCGGCATCGACGGCACGATCGTGGACGCGGACGGAAATCCTGTTTTGGGACCGAACGGCAAGCCTTTGCGCTACCGCGCGAACGGCACGGTCGTCGAAGACGGCGGCGAGGTCATCGGACGTGTCGGCGAACCGATGGAACGTCTGGTCTACGACGAAAACGGCAACATCATCGGCAGAATGCTGCCCGACGGCACGGTCGTCGACATGGACGGCAACGTCATCGGCAGGGCTTTGCTGGAAGACGGCATTGTCGACGACAAGGGGAATTTCCTGACGAAAACGGGCGCGGAACGTCTGGTGTACGACGCGAACGGCAACGTGATCGGACGCGTTCTGCCCGACGGGACGGTCGTTGACCTGAACGGCAACATCATCGGCAAAATGCTGCCGGACGGAACGGTCGTCGACGCGAACGGCAAAGTCATCGGACGCGCCGGACCGCCCGAACGTCTGGCGTACGACAAAAACGGCAAACTGATCGGACGCGTCCTGCCCGACGGCACGGTCGTCGATTTCAAAGGCAACGTGATCGGTCGCGTTCTGCCCGACGGGTCGATCGTCGACGCTAACGGCAACGTGATCGGGCGCGCGGGGGCGGCTGTTCCCCAGTCCAAGAACGTCCGCGTGGCGGTCGGGCGCGACGGCAAGTTTTTGGGCGTCGTCGGCGACGACGGCTTTGTGCGCGACAAGGACGGCAACATCGTCGGGCGCGTTTTGCCGGACGGCACGGTCGTTGACATGAACGGCAACGTCATCGGTTCCGTGGTGGAAGGCGAACCGATCCGCGATGAAAACGGCAACGTGATCGGCATTATCATGGGCGACGGGACGGTGGTCGATTTGGACGGCAACGTGATCGGGCGCATCAACGAAGACGGGGAGATCGTCGACGCCGACGGCACGATTCTGGGGACGTGGCGCGACGGAAAGCTGACCGGATTGCAGGACAAGCTGGGCAAAAGACGTTTCGCTTTCGGCAAAGACGGCAAGCGCATCGGCGTCATCGGCGCGGACGGCGCCGTTTATGACGAAAACGGCAACGTCATCGGCTATGTGGACGAAAACGGCAACATCGTCGACGAGGACGGCAACGTCATCGGCACGCAAAATCCCGAAGGACTGCGCGACGACGGCAAAAAGGACAAGATTTCCGTCGTGGGGACGTTCGATCCCGACAGCTATCGCTATCGCGGCAAATATCTGGGCGCGGGCGGCGGAACGGGCAAGGGCGAACGCTACGATCCCGCCAGAATCAAGCAGTTGCGCGCGTTGCAGCTGGCTTACCGCCGTCAGATCAAGCCTGGCATGGGCATGCCCGTCGCGCCGGAGGAAAACGAACGCGACGTCTGGAACCGTCAGAAAAAGAGCAAGAGCTGGGACGATCTGGGCATCAAGAAAAACGTGTCAACCTACCGCGTCAACATGGAAAACATGATTTTGGCTGATAAAGCCATTCCCGCGGTTTTGATCCGTTCCATCGACACGAATTCGGAAGACGTGCCCGTGTCCGCGATCGTCGAACGCAACATCTATTCCGAAGCCGGACGCAAAATCATCATTCCCGCGGGCAGCCGTCTGATCGGCGAAGTGACGGGAACGGGCGGAAAAGACACCTTTAAAGCCGACAAGATCGATATCCGCTGGACGCGTTTGATCCGTCCCGACGGCGCGGCGTTCG
>DJRZ01000004.1:0-37438 GCA_002440235.1 Alphaproteobacteria bacterium UBA6347 | reverse complement strand
GGAAATACGGCTTGCCGCTGGTGCAGTCGACGATCACGTCCGCTTTCCTGTACGCGATGGCGACGAACGACAGTTCGCAGGTCGGCAGCGACGGTCAGGTCGCCGTCACGGGCAGACAGCAGGCGGCGGAAGACGCGCGCACCAAGTTTTCGGACACGATGCAGCAGATCTTTGAAGATTTGATACAGGAAACGAAACAGATCAAAACCCGTTTGTTCGTTCCGTCCGGAACGCGCATCACGGTGTTCGCCAACGCGGATTTGTGGTTGCGCAGTTCGCTGGAAGACGAAGACCGCGCGTCGGAAGAACGCCACGGCAGTCCCGACACGCTGTTGAGCGAAGATCAGGCGGACACCGATCCGACGCAGGATCTGGGCGCGAATCCGCGCAGCACGAACGACACGCTGTTCAGCGGCGGCGCCGCGCAGGGCGGCTACGCGCCGGGGGGAATGAACAACCCGCAGAACTTGCAGCAACAGCAGCAAATATACTATAACAACTATACGGGACAGGTGCCGCAACAGCAGCAGTATCAGCAATACCCGCCGATGCAGCAGCAACAGCCGCAAAAACGCACACTGATCGCCGACAGACCGCAACAGCAAAGACCGCAGCAGTCGGCTGTTTCGGCGGCGTCGCAGGAAAGCAAAAACGACTCCGTCGATCCCGTTCCCGAACTGTTCTAGGAGGTATTTGGCATGAGCACGGACGCCTTTCAGGTTTTAAGATCGACTTTGCGCTATCTGTCGTATTGGTACGAACAGGACAACGTCGAAGAAGTCGCGATCAACCGCCCGAACGAAATCTGGCTGCGTCTGCGTGGACGCAGGGCGTATCCGTGGGCTTGCCAGCAGGACAAAAACCTGTCCAGAACGTATTTGACGGACATCATGCACATCATCGCCAACACGTTTGAACTGCCGTTTGATCCCGAACAGGGGTCGCCCGCCGTGTACGCGACTCTGCCCGGGGATCACCGTTTTACGGGAATCGCCGGCAAAAACGTGATGTACGACAACGACGATTTGACCGGCGGCATCGCCATGTGCGTCCGCGTGCATTCCGACGACGTGAAATTCGGGCTGGGCGATTACGGGCTGAAAGCCGGCGAACGTCTGCAAAAACTGAACAAGCTGAAAGAGGTCGAAAACCCCGAAGACCCCTACGAACGATTGATTTTATCGATCAAGCGCGGCGACCACATCTTGGTTTCCGGCGCGACGGCGACCGGTAAAACGACGTTTTTGAACAACCTGCTGACGATTTTGGATTCGCACAAACGCGTCATCACGATTGAAGACACGCGCGAATTGATCGTGCCGCACCCCAACCACGTTCATCTGGTGCTGTCGCGTACCGAACAGACGAACACGATGACGTATCCGAAGCTGATCGACCTGGTCGTGCGTTTCACGCCCGACGCTATCATCGGGGGCGAAATTTCGACGGCGAACGCGGGGGCGTTGTGGGAATTGATGGGATCCGGACACGACAACTGTTTCGCGACCATTCACGCCGAAAATTCCGAAGCGGCGTACAAAGCCTTCACCGACCGCATTCTGCACTGCTATCCGACGATCGACCGCGAAAAGACGATCGCCGAAATGCACGACAAACTGCGCGTCGTGCAAATCAACCGCCAGGGCAATATCCGCGCGGTGACGGAAGTGACCTGACGCGTCCGGTCGTTTTGCGGCGCGACGGAAAGCGGTTTGTCAGCGCGCGTCCGTCAGGGCGGCGATCAGTTCGTCCCCGATCCGCGCGGCTTGGTCCAGATCGATCTGGCAGGCGCCGACGTTCGCGTGTCCTCCGCCGCCGTAGCGCAGCATCAAATCGCCGATGTTGACGGGATTCGTTCTGTTGAAAATCGATTTTCCGACCGCGTACACGATTTTCTGCCCGTTGACGCGCCACATCGCGTGCATCGACACGTCGACGTCGGGATACAGCGCGTAAATCATAAAACGGTTCCCCGCATAAACGACGTCTTCGTTCAAAAGGTCGACGTAAGCCAGATTTTTACGAACCGCCGTCAGACGTTTCAGCTGGTCGACGAAGCTGTCCTGCTGGGCGAAATACAGGTCGACGCGTTCCCCGACGTCCTCGTTTCGCAAAATCTCGCCGACGGTTTTTTCGCGGCACAGGTCGATCAGGTTCATCATCAGCCGGTAGTTCGATATTCTGAAATCGCGAAACCGCCCCAGCCCCGTGCGCGCGTCCAAGATGAAGCTCAACAGCGTCCAGCCCGTCGGGTTCAGAATTTCGTCCCGCGTGAAGTTCGCGGAATCGGCTTTGTCGACCGCCGCCATAATGTCCGCCGGAACGTTTTTGAACCGTTCCGCGCCGCCAAAGGTGTTCCACACGACGCGGGCGGCGGACGGCGCGTCCGGATCGTTGTAGCTGTTGCCCCGCCGTCCGACGCGCGTCATTTCGCTTTCGTGGTGGTCGAAAACATAGGACGCGTCTTTGGAATAGGGCAGATTCGCGACGATGTCGCCGTGTTTGATGTCGATCAGCCCGTCCCGCACGTCTTTGGGGTGGACGAACCTGATGTCGTCGATCAGATCCAGCTCCTTTAACAAAACCGCGCACACCAGCCCGTCGAAATCGCCGCGCGTCACCAAACGGAATTTGTCGTTCGCCATTTTTTCAACGTCCGCGTTAAACGTCCTGTATCATCGCGGTGATGATTTCGCCGCGGATTCTTTCGGCTTGGTCGATCGGCACCTGGCACGTTCCCGCCGCGATGTGCCCGCCGCCGCCGTATTGCAGCATGAATTCGCCGATGTTCATTTTCGACGTTCTGTTGAAAATGGATTTGCCCGCGGCGAAAACGACGTTGCGTTTGTTCTTTCCCCAGATTTCGTGAACAGAGATGTTGATCTGCGGGAACAGCGCGTAGACCATGAACCGGTTGCCCGCGTAGATGGTTTGTTCGTCGCGCAGATAGATGTGCGCCATCGTTTTGTGAACGCGCGTGCAGCGTTTCAGCTGTTCAATGAATTTGTCCTTGTGTTCGAAATACAGGTCGACGCGTTCCCTGACGTCCTCGTCCTGCAAAATCTCGTCGACGGTTTTTTCGCGGCACAGGTCGACCAGCTTCATCATCAGCTGGTAGTTCGTGATGCGGAAATTCTGAAACCGCCCCAGTCCCGTGCGCGCGTCCATGATGAACGCCAGCAGGACCCAGCCCGACGGGTTCATGATCTGGTCGACGGTGTATTTCGCGGAATCGGCTTTGTCGACCGCCTCCATCAAAGCTTTCGGAATGTTTTTGAACCGGTCTTCCGCCCCGTAGTATTCGTAGACGACGCGGGCGGCGGACGGCGCGTTCGGATAAACGATGTAGTTCGGCGGGCAGATGATGCGGGACAGTTCGCTGATGTGGTGGTCGAAAGCGATGTGAACGCCGTCGACGTAGGGCAGGTTCGCCGTGATGTCGCCGTCCGTGATGGAAATCCTGCCGTCCTGCATGTCTTTGGGGTGGACGAAGCGGATTTCGTCGATGATGTCCAGTTCCTTCAACAATGCCGCGCAAACCAGTCCGTCAAAATCGCTGCGGGTCAACAATCGTTTTTTCGCGGGCATGGGAAAGCTCCTTTGTCAGTCATCATTAAAATCAGGATAAGCGAAAGCCCGCCGTAAAATCAACCGCGGCTTTAAAAAAAATCGAAAAAGCGATTTCCGTGTTGAATATCGGCGGCGTTTCGGGGATTATAGGACGGTTTGTTTATCGGAAAGGGGCGGCTGTGTCGTTCAAAAGGGCTTTCGTTCTGTCTTTTTTGTGCTTGGGCGGGTGCGCCCAGACGCCGTTCGTCGATTCCAGACGCGAAGCGGGGTACGCCGGAACCGTCGGCGAATCGACGCCCGACCGCGTGGCGATCTGCTACAACACCTATTCGACCAACGCGAACGAGATTTTTAAAATGGCGCAGGAGGTTTGCGCGCAAACCGACCGCGAACCCGCCTACGACGGGCAGAAAAAATGGTCGTGCCGCGTGTTCCTGCCGCACCGCGTTTATTACCGCTGCCAGCCCAAACCCGCCGAAGAAACGGTCGAACGGTAAAAAAATCAGTCCGCCGCTCATATTCCGCTGGACACTTTTTCCGCTTTTTTGTATATTTTTGTCAACAGGGCGGCGGATCGTCCGCCACGGTCTTTTTAACACGAGGGGAACGGCTATGGACGCAGATAAATTCGTTCACGTCAAACGCGGCGCGGGCAGCAAGGGCGGCAAAGGCAACAACAAGGGCGGACGCCGGAACGACGGCGGCTTTTATTCCGAAGGACACCACAACAAGGCTCAGCGCGACGGCGATTTTTCCTTTGACACGATTCACGGACTGAAACTGAAAGAAGTCGAATACAAGGTTCCGTCCAAAGCCGAACGCGTCGCCAAGCGCGAGGAATTCAACGGCAAACGCGACGAACTGGGCAACGTCGTCGTCGAGGGCGTGCGTTCCAAATTCCTGAAAATGCTGGCGAAAGACCACGAAAAGGAACTGGTCGAACGTCTGGGGCTGACCGAACGCGACATTCAGGGCATGCGCGACGGCTACACGCCGAACGGCTTTAACGTCCATCACAAGCTGGCTTTGCACGGCGGCGGCAAAAACGAGTTTAAAAACTTCATTCTGACCCCGCTGTATCCGCACGACCAGTGGCATCACGACGTCATGGACGCGCAGCTGCTGGGCATTCGCGAAGGCGAGTCGCGCAAGATCAAAATCCCTTGGACGGACGAAATGATCTACGACCCCAAACAGTTCGGATTCACCAAGGAAAACCAGCCCGTGAAACCGAATTACGTTTCCAACGTCGATCCCGCGAACTATCCGAAACTGTATAAAGCCGAGGACATCTCCGTCGCCAAACGTCAAAAGGACATGGCGCCCGTGTACGCCCAGTTCGACGAAATGGACGCGGAACGCAAGCGCGCGCAGGCGGTGCGCGCCCAGCGTCAGGCGGAAAAACAGCAAAAGCCCGTCCGGAACATCGCTTTGCAAAAGGCGCTGGCGTCGAAACAGCGGTAAATCGAAACGTTCTTTCTTTCAAAGCGGGAAACCGCCGGACGGCTTCCCGCTTTTTTGACGTCCGGTGAAAAAACAACAAAATTTTTGTTGATTTTTTTGTCCAAACTCTCTAAGGTGATTCGTAACAAAGACCTTTTAAAGCTCAGGAGGCTTTTCATGCTGGAAATCGATTTCGAAGCGAACAAAAAATACGTTCACGAAAAACGCGGTCATAAAAACAAAGGCGGCAACGGCGGTCAGGCGAAAGCCGGATACACCGCGGAACAGCGCGCCGGCAAATTCAATTTCGACAACATTCACGGCATGGGGCTGAAAAAAGTCGTCTATCAGGTTCCCCCCAGCGACGTGCGCAAAGCCAAACGCGCCGAATTCAACGGCTCCGGCGGCAAAGAGGGCATGCGTTCCAAATTCTTGAAAATGCTGGCGAAAGACCATGAAAAGGAATTGCGCGAACAGCTGGGATTCGGCGACGACGAACTGAAACTGATGCGCAACGGCAAATCGGTTCCGGGCTACAACGTCCACCACAAACTGCCTTTGCACGGCGGCGGCAAAAACGAGTTTAAAAACTTCATTCTGACTCCGCTGTATCCGCACGACCAGTGGCATCACGACATTCTGGATCCGCAGATCGAAAACTGCATGGGAACGGGACAGAAAAAAGAAGTCATGCTGCCGTGGACGGACGATATGATTTACGACCCGAAAAAATTCGGCATTACGAAAGACAACGTCAAAGTCGCGCCGAACTACACGTCGCGCGTCAATCCGAACAACTATCCGAAAATCTACACGCCCGAACAGGTCGCGAACGCCGCGAACCGCAAACGGGAACTGGCGAAATTCGCGCCCAAGCAGCCCAACGGCAACAAAAACGTCATCGCCGCTCTGGTCAGCCAGAAACAGCGTTAAAAAAAACGGGCAAAACATTTCGGGGCGGTTCGGAAACGGACCGCCCTTTTCTTGCGGAATTTTTTATGTAAATTTTCTATAAAAAATCGGATTTTTTTATAGGCGTTTTTTTCAATCAAAGGTTCGGCTGTCTATTACGAACCGCCGGAAACGCCGCACGCACGGCGGCATGAACACGCCGTCGTCGCTGACCATGAACAGGTTTCTTTCATAAGCCGGAGAGCTGATCCGCAATATCCCGACGTCCAATTTCAGCAACAGATCCATGTAAGGAACGACCGCGATGCCGAACCCTTGGGCGACCAGTCCCGCGACGACCTGATCCTCTTGCGTTTCGCAGGCGATGCGCGGTTCGACGCCGACGCGCCGGAACATCTGTTCCACCACGGTGCGGATACCGGAGCTTTTTTCAAAAAAGACCTGCGGATACGGCGCGACCTCTTGCAGATCCACGCTGTGTCTTGACGCCAGCGGGTGATTTTTCGGCACGATCAGAACAAGCTCCCGCTTTTGGACGGGAACGATCGTAAGTCCTTGTTTCCGCGGCGGTTCGGAGCAAAACACAAGATCGAATTTCCGCGCGGACAAGTCTTCCAACAGGCTTTGGCTGACGCCGGTGCGAAAGACGAATTGAATGTTTGAATCGGGAACCGCGCGCAAAAATTCGGCGGCAAGCTTCGGTATGAACTCCACGCCGAGCGGTCGCAGAAACCCCAGACGGATCAGTCCGTCGCCGCGGGCGGCGCGCCGAAGCGATTCCACTCCGGCGTCAAGCGTCGCGAGAGTTCGTTCCGCGCAGACCAGAAATTCTTCGCCGAAGCGGGTCAGCGTCGTTTTTCTGCCGTTTTTTTCAAACAGCGGCAGTCCGAGCTCCTTTTCCAGCTGCGCGATCGCGTGGCTCAGACTCGGCTGAGCGATGCACAGCCGTTCGGCGGCTTTCGTATATTGCCGCACTTCCGCCAAAGTAACGAAATATCGCAGATAAAACAGGTTCATGCCGGCAGCTCCTTGCTTTTTCCGATATAGCACGATCGATAGTTTTTATCTATATTTTTTGAAAAATTATACATTTGTTAATATGCGCGAACGGTGTAAAAAGACTCTTCGTCAATGACCGCCGCGGCGGATTTTGCAGGGAGAAACGCGCAATGGAAGAAAAACGCGCCGAAGGGGCGAAAAAAGTTTTGCGGGGCGAGGCGGCTCTGACGCTGGCTGTCGTCATAAACAGTTTCGGCGTTGTCCTGATGCTGTATTCGGGATCGGGCATATCGGCGATTTCAAGCGTGCCGTTCGCCTTTTCCGAAGTGTTGCCCGCGCTGACGCTTGGAACGTGGACGTATATTTTTCAGGGACTTTTGATCCTGAGCCTGATGCTTATGCGCCGGCGTTTCGTGCTTGATTATCTGTTCAGCTTTGCCGTCGGGTTCGTTTTCGGCGCGATGCTTGACGTTCACAAAGCGTGGGTCGGCATGCTGCCCGACGACCTCGCCCGACGCGCGGCGTATTTCGTCGTCAGCTACCTGCTGATCAGCTTCGGCATCGCCCTTTCAAACCGTTGCCGTCTGCCGATTATTCCGACGGATCTTTTCCCGCGCGAGGTTTCGTGCATCACCGGCATCGGGTATCCGAAAGTGAAAATCGCTTTTGACGTGGGCTGTCTTGCGGTCACGGGCGTTTTGACTCTTGCTTTTCTCGGGTATATGGACGGGTTGGGAATCGGAACGATACTGGCGGCGTTCACCATGGGAAAGGTCGTCGGACTGATGGGAAACTGGCTCGACCGGCATTTTTATTTCGTCGCGGCGGCGACGGCGGTCAAAAATCGTCCGATCGCCGGCTGAAAGCCGTTCTTGTTTTTGCTTGTTTTAATTCTTTCGTCCGTTTTAGAATGAGCCGGAATGGAAATTTTTGGCGAAGGGTGCTGTCATGCCGTTGATGCGGGCGATAAAAAAGAAAATGGCGAAAGCCCTTTTTATGTTCGTTTCCGATAAAGAAAAAAGAAAGGCGAAACGCAAGGCACTGGAATTGAAATGGAATTGCGTGGACGCGTCTTATTACCGGATTTATTTCGACAGCGTCGTTCACAAATACGACGGTCTGGTCGCGAACGCCGCGAACGTGGAAACGCTGATTCTGGGCGATAGTCACGCGCAGTTCGGCTGCGTCCCGTTTTTAATCGGGGAAAACGCCTACAACTGCGCCTTTAACGCCAACAGCCTGTACGAAAGTTTCGAAACGCTGAAAAAATCGGCGGAACTCTGCCCCGAATTGAAAACGGTCGTTTTGTTTTGCTCGTTTTACAACGGCGGATACAGTCTGGTGCGGACGACCGAGGCGTGGCGCTGCAAGATTTTGGAAAAGCGTCTGGGAATCCCGTTCGATTTTTCCGTGAACAAAACGATCGATTTTAGCCTGTACGAAAAAATCATCGCCGGATTGAAACCGTCGACCGACAAAGTTTATTGTCAGGGCTTTGATTTCGTCGGACAGCAGATCAACCGTTCGACGAAAAAAACGCGCGACCGCGTTCTGCATCATTTCAAAATCTATCAAAAATACAGTAATCAATGGGAAATTTTGCGCGGCTTTTGCGATTTTTGCAAACAAAAGGAACTGCGCGCGATATTGGTGAATCCCCCCGTGCGCGGCGATTACGCGGCGGTGCTGAACGAAGTCGGGGGGGGGGTATCTTTCATAGACGAAATTAAAAGCATATCAACCGAAAAGGGTGTTTTGCTGATAGACGCGTCGGACGGATTCGGCGACGACGATTTCGCCGACGCCGATCATTTGAACTTTAACGGCGCGGTGAAACTGACGCGCCGGATTATGGAAGCCGGAAATTTGCGTTGACCGGATCAAACCGGCGTTTCGGGGCGGAGTTTTCGCTTGTCTTGCCCCGCTCGTCCGTTTTAAAATCGCGGGCGAAAGGGACGGCGATGGACAACAGGCAAATCAAAAACGAAGGACAAATTTTCACGCCGCGGCGCATTGTCGACAATATGCTGGATTTCATGGGGTATCGGGGCTCCGGAATCCTGAAAAAGCACATTATGGAAAACAGCTGCGGGCGGGGCGCGTTTCTGGTCGCGGTTGTCGAACGTTACGCCGCCGCGTTTTTAAAGGGGAAAAACGCCGATCCCGCCGGTTTGGCGGCGGAGCTTGAAACATACGTCCACGGTATCGAAAAGGACGCCGAAAACGTAAAAATCTGCGTTGAAAATCTGAACGCCGTCGCGAAACGCCTGAACGTTTCCGTGAATTGGGACGTCGTGTGCGCTGACACGCTGAACGTGTGCGGTGATTACGGCGGACGAATGGATTTCGTCGTCGGAAATCCGCCGTACGTCCGCGTGCATAATCTGAACGATTCGTATGAAAGCGTCAAAAAGCGCGCGTTTTCTTCCGCCGGAATGACGGATTTGTATCTGGTGTTTTTTGAAATCGGGCTGTCGATGTTGTCCGAAAACGGCAAGATGTGCCTGATTACGCCGTCTTCTTTTTTAAAAAGCGAAGCGGGCGGCGCGTTCAGAAAAAGCATTCGCGCGAATCGTTTTTTGACGGCGGTCGTCGATTTGGAACACGCGCAACCGTTTGACAACGCGACGACGTACACGGCGATTTCGCTGTTCGACGTTTCCCGAAAGAGCGGCGGCGTCGAATATTACCGCTATGACGCGGCGGCGAACGAAAACGTTTTTGTCGACGAAATCGATTACGACAGCCTGTTCATCGACGGAAAGATGTTTTTGGACACCCGAAAACGGTTGTCGCTGATAAAAAAAATCGACGATCACTATAAACGCGTGTCGAAAAAATCGGTCAAAGTGAAAAACGGGTTCGCGACTTTGGCAGACAAGATTTTCATCGGCGATTTCGCGGCGGGCGACATGCGGATTCCCGTGTTGAAGGCGTCGACCGGAAAATGGTCGCGGTGCGTGTTCCCCTATACCGCCGACGGCGCGCCGCTGTCGGAAAACGAAATTAGGACAAAGCACAAAGCCGCTTACGACTATTTGCTTTCGAACAAAAGCGATTTGATGAAACGGTCGATTGAAAAATCGGGCGGCTGGTATCTGTTCGGTCGGTCGCAGGCGCTGAAAGACGTTCAAAAGGACAAAGTGGCGGTCAATCAGCTGATCAGGGACAAATCGTCGCTGAAAATCAATCTGGCGCCGCGGGGATCCGGCGTGTACGGCGGGCTGTACGTCGTTTCGGACGCCGACGCCCGAAAAATCGCGTCTGTTTTGAACACGGACGAATTCGTCGATTACGTCAAATCGCTGAAAAATTACAAAAGCGGCGGATACTACACTTATTCGTCGCGGGATCTGGAAAAATATCTGACGTACAAACTGGACGAAAGGACGGATTATGTCTTTGAATTCTGATTTTTTAACGGTGTTGCAAAAATCGTTTGACAAATATTTGAAAACAAGCGCGCGCAGTAACGAAAAGCTGAAAATCCTGCATCAAAAAATAGCGCGGGATCTTTCCGATAAATTGAGCAAGAAGGGCTATGCCGTAGATTCTTTGGATTTCGGAAGCGGACGGGAACAAACGATACCGGGGCGGTATCTGGAAAAGAAAGTCGATGTTTGCGTGTCCAAAAACGGAAAACCGCAGGCGGGCGTCGCCGTCAAGTTCGTCATGAGCAACTACGCCCAAAATTCAAACAATTATTTTGAAAACATGCTGGGCGAAACGGCGAATATCCGATCGTCAGGGACGCCTTACTTTCAAATTTTCATCATTCCGGAAAAACTGCCGTATTTTGATAACGCCGGAACGGTGAAAAAAATAGAAGAGATCACGCCGCATAATATTGATAAATATGTAGCGTTGTCAAACGATAACGCCGACCTTTTCTTTCACACGCCGAACAAAACCCTGTTCGTCTTGCTGAAACCGTCCGTTTTGCCGGAAGAGGGGCAAAGCAAAGCGGAATACAAAACGGCGTGTCAGGGAATGAGATTCGGCTATTCCGACGCGTTTGACGGCGTTTTTTCCGATCAAGTCGTTTATAACGATTACGAGGCGTTTCTGGAAAAAGTCTATCACGCCGTTTTGGCGATATAACCTTACAGCTTTCTTTGATACGCTTCGACGGTGTTTTCCATCAGCATGGCGATGGTCATGGGACCGACGCCCTTGGGAACGGGAGTGATCGCGGCGCATTTGTCAAAGCACGCCTCGAAATCCACATCGCCGCACAGTTTGCCGTCGGGCAGGCGGTTGATGCCGACGTCAATGACGATCGCGCCGTTCTTGATCCAGTCCGGTTTGACGATTTTCGGTTTGCCGACGGCGGCGACCAGAATGTCGGCGGTTCGGCACAGGTCGGGCAGGTCGCGGGTTTTCGAATGCGCCGTCGTGACGGTGCAGTCTTCGCGCAGCAGCAGTTGCGCCATCGGTTTGCCGACGATCAGCGATCGTCCGACGACGACGGCGCGCAGTCCCGTCAAATCGCGTTTCGCCAGATGAATCAGCTCCATGCACCCTTTGGGCGTGCAGGCGACGGGCGCGGGTTCGCCGATCATCAGTTTGCCCAGATTCAGGGGGTGAAAACCGTCCACGTCTTTGGCGGGGTCGACGGCTTGCAGTATCTCGCGTTCGTTCAAACCGTCGGGCAAAGGCAGCTGAATCAGAATGCCGTCGACGCCTTTGTCCGCGTTCAGTTCCGCGATCAGCGCCAGCAGTTCGGTCTGCGTGATGTTTTCCAGCCGGTACGCGACGGATTCGATGCCCGCTTCGGCGGCGGCTTTTTCCTTGTTTTTAACATAGACGGCGGAAGCGGGGTCGTTTCCGACCAAAATGACGGCGAGCTTCGGCGACCGCGGCAGTTTCCGCACCCGTTCGGCAAGTTCGGCGCGGCGCGTTTTCGCCAGTTCAAAACCGTTCAGCAGCAAAGTCATGTTTCCTCCTCCAGTTTTTTCAGCAGTTCCGCGGCGTTTCCCGCGACGAACAAAGTTTTCGTCCTGTCCGTCGCCCCCGCGGTCAGGGTAATCGCGCTTTTGGCGACGCGCAGGCGTTTCGACAGGAATTTGATCAGCGCGTCGTTGGCTTTGCCGTCGACGGGCGGAGCGTTCACGGCGATTTTCAGCCGTTCGCCGCCGTCGGGTTCGGCGTAGACGCCCTCGATCCCTTCGCGTTTGGCTTTGGGGGACAGGCGGACGAACAGGCGGACGCCGTTTTCCTCTGCGCGGGCGAAGTTCATGCCAAAGCCGCCGCCAGATTGTTCAGCAGGGCTGGAACGAAGCCTTGCAGGAAAATCAACGCCAGCCAGGCGACCATCGCCGACACGTCCAGCATGCCGGCGGGCGGGATAAAGCGGCGAAAGATTTTCAAATACGGTTCGGTCGCCGCGTCGATGAAACGGCAAACCGACCGCACGGCGGGGCTGTACGGGTTCAGCGCGTTCAGGGCGCGCAGCCACGACAGGACAAACGCCGCCAAAACCAGCCAGCCGTATCCCTTCAACAGCAGATACGCCGGCAAAACCAAAGACGACAGCAAAGCGGACAGCATTACGATTCCTCCAAACATTTCGCCATGGCGCAGAATTGTTCGACGGTGATTTCCTCCGCCCGCGCGGTTTCGGGAACGCCCGCCGCCGCGCACAGCCTTGCGGGATCGCCGGCGGTTTTCAGCGAAGACCGCAACATCTTGCGCCGCTGGTTGAACGCCGCCGCGGTGACGCGTTCCAGCAAATCCGCCCGCGCGTCCGCCAAGGGCTTTTCGCGGGGGCGCAGAAACACGACGGCGGACGTGACTTTCGGCGGCGGGGTGAAGCACGCGGGCGGCACGGTGAATAGGATTTCGGCTTCGCACAGCCATTGCGTCAAAATCGACAGCCGCCCGTAATCGGCGGAACGGGGACGGGCGATCAGCCGTTCGGCGACCTCTTTTTGAAACATCAGCGTAAAGGACGAAAAATCGCGCGCCCGTTTCAGCCACCCTGTCAACAGCAAAGTGCCGACGTTGTAGGGCAGGTTCGATATGACCGATCGGGGCGCCGCGCCCAGATCCGCCGCGTCGACGGTCAGCGCGTCGGCGTTCAGAACTGTCAGACGGTCGGGATAGGCGTCCGCGACGTCGTTCAGCAGTCCCAGACAGCGTTCGTCCTTTTCAATGACGGTCAGGCGTTTCGCGCCGTTGTCCAGTATGGCGCGCGTCACGCCGCCGGGACCGGGACCGACTTCGATGACCGTTCCGTTTTCGAACGGTTCGGGATCGCGGGATTTCGACGCCCGCGCGATTTTGTCCAGCAGGTTCGTGTCTAAAATGAAGTTCTGCCCCAGCGTTTTTTTCGCGGACAGTCCGTAGGCGGCGATCACGTCGCGCAAAGGGGGAAGCGTCGTCATTGTCGTATCTCCGTCACGGCGGCGCGGCGCAGTTCGCGCAGACGGCGCTGCGCCAGCGTTTCGATTCTGTCGGATTCGATGCGGGCGCGGATTTCGTCCTTCGCCGGCAGAGCCGACGCCGTTTCGCGCGAACACACCATGAAAACCAGATCTCCGCCCTCGATCGGCAGGGGCGCGGTCGGTTCCAGCAGTCCCGCGCGCGCGACGACCGCCCGTATCGGGGCGGGCAGGGCGTTTTCGGGCATTTTGCCCAAATCGACGCGGGGCGTCGTTTTCAATTCCTCCGCCACGCGGGCGAACTGGTCGCACGAACCGCGCGTCATGTTCGCGTCGCGCAAAGCCGCCGCGCGTTTTTCCGCCGGCAGTCCGTCGGGCAGGAACATTTGCGTCAACCGCACGAGTTTTTGCCTTTCGTCGGGGGATTCGGGATCGCGCACGGCGTGCAGGACGATCAGCTTGTATCCCTCTGCCGTTTTGACGGGCTGGCTCAGCTGACCTTCGCGCATGACGGAAAGCTCCTCCTTTTCGGCGGGGGAAAGCGTTTTTTCGCCGACCCAGATCGGTTCAGCCCTTGCGGAATACCGTTTCGCGATGTCTTCGAACGCTTCGCCGTCGCGCAGACGCATGATCAGGCTCATCGCCAGACCGTAGGTTTCGCCGTCCCTGTCGGGGCTGTCGACGGGCAGGAGGATTTCGGAAACCAGATAGTGTTTCTGGTTGCTTTGTTCTTTGATTTCGCCGATTTTGGCGTCGACGTCGCGTTCGGTCACCTCGGCGCGGTGACCTTCGGTTTTTTTTACGGCGCGCAGGAACAGCAGGTCGCTTTTGATTTGGTCTTCGATCACCGAAAGCGGCAGATCGTTTTTACGCAACAGTTTGACGACGGCGTCGTAGTCCAGCCCGTTTTGGCGCAAAGTCACGCGCACGGCGTTGTCGACTTCGTCGTCGGAAACGGCGACGCCCGCGGCGCGCGCCGCCTGTTGTTTCAGCTTTTCGTCGATCAGCTGTTTCAGGATTCTGTCGCGGATATCCTTTCGCGACGGGTCGGCTTGGTTCGTCAGACGGATAAAGTCGGCGCGGCGGTCGAAATCGCGGTCGGAAACGATGTCGTCGTTCACCACCGCCAGAATGCCCGCCGGAACGGAAAACGCCGGCGACAGCAGGAAAAAGGCTGTGAACAAACAGGTTTTCTTCACGTCGTTTCCCCTTTACATGTTAAACGTGCCGAACGGTTTGAATTCGACGCCGAAACGGAAAGACGTCCCGCTGGAATAGTCGCGGTCGTAGGTGTAATCCTTTTTCAGCCCCGTTTCCAAGGCGAAGCATTCGTCCTCGTAGCGCAGATAGCCGCCGGTTTCCAGAACGCCGCCGCCTTTGGACAGGTTGACGCGCTGGTTGAATTTCAACTGCCAGTATCGGGTCAGGTGCGACGTAGCGGCGTATTCCAGCTCTTCGCGGTTGCTGTACGCTGAAAAGGCGGATTTCCGGCTTTTCAGGTTGATGTAGGTCGCGGACACGCGCAACAGGTCGTTGCCGACGCCCAGCGTCAAATCGCTGCGGTTTAAATCCAGCGTTTTGCGGTTCATGCGGAAAGCGTACTGCAATCCGATAAAGTCGTTCGGATAAATCCCGACGCGTCCCACAATGTCCGACGCCTGTTCCGCCAATCCGGAATCCGCCGGAAATTCGTAAGATTTGTTGAAACGGTAGCTTTGCCCGACCAAAACGGAAACGGAACCGCTTTTTTTGCCGTAGGCGCTCCATTTCAATCCGTAGTTGACGCGCGATCCCGGTTCGAACACGTCGTAGCCCGCAAACCGCTTTTCCGAAAACAGGTTGGTGTCGTCAAATTCCAAATCGCTGCTGTCCTCGTTGGGAATCTTGCGCGAATTTTCGGAATTGGGCGCGACGACTCCCATTACGACCGGTTCGAAAATCTGGTTGTAGTTTTCGCCGACCGACACGAACGGATAGCTGACTTTCAACGACGCCTGCGGGTTGAACGCCGCGACTTCGCCGTTAAAGGTTTTCACGCCGCCGCCGTCGCCGACATAGGCGTAATCGTCGATTCTGTACGCGCTTGCCAAAGCGGAGGCGTGGAAATCGTACACGGCGCCGAAACCGGTGATCCCCGGCAGATGCCAGCCCGCTTCGACCGTGGCGCGGCGGCTGTCGTCGCCGGTTTTGCGCGACAGCGAAACGGCGTCCGCGTCAAAGCTCCAATACCCGCCGGATTCGGACGGCGCCGCCACATGCGAAAAACGCATTTGCGGGACGGTTTCGGGAATCGTGTCGTCGGCGATGTCGGAACGCATGTTCTGGTAATGTGCTCCGCCGGCGTAAAAATAGGTATCCGCCGTCAACGCTTCGATGTTGAGGTCGGATTTCAGCCACGGGTCGTAAGTGCCGGTGTCGCGCAACCCGTAACGGCGCAGATAGGTGTCGTCCGACGCCGTGTCGACGTTCAGGCTCGCGCGCCAGACGTCCGTGACGTGCCATTCGGCGGTCGCGTCGATGTTGTAGCGGTCGCGCCCGTCCTGACGAATGAACGATCCCTTGACTTCCGTTTCCCCCCGCGTGAAGTTGCGGCGGAAATCGCCCGACCACAAAACGCCTTTGGTCGCGATCCACGGCGTCAGCGTCAAATCCGTGTAGGGGTTGATTTCCCAATAATAGGGGACGGTCACGCCCGCGCCCATGGCTTTGTTGGATTTGAACCCCGGCAGCAGAAATCCCGATTTGCGCTTGACCGTCGGATCGGGGTAGGAAAAATACGGTATGTACAAAATCGGCACGTCGGCGACCGTCATCGTCGCGTTGCGCGCCGTCATGCTTTTTTCGGCTTTGTCGTGCGTCATGCGTTTGGCTTTGATTTCCCAGAAACGGGATCCGTCTTCGCAAAAATCGCAGGAAGAGTAGGCGACGTCCGTAAATTCGGTGATGTCGCCCTGAATGTGTTCGGCGTCCTTGGCGGTCAGAACGGATTTGTCGGACAGCGTGTAGCGGATTTTCCTGATCAGTCCGTCCTTTAAATCCCCCGACAGTCTGGCGTAGTTCGCGCGCATCAGCCCGCCGTCCGGCGTGTAGATTTCGACGTTTCCGGACGCGATGACAACTCCGTCGTCCGCGCTGTAGTTGACGTGGTCGGCGCGCAGGGACGAATCGTTTTGCGAAAACGTCACGTTGCCGCGCGCGATGATCAAATTCAGGGAACGGTCGTAAGTCAGTTCGTCGGCGGAAAAATCGACGGGCGTTTTTTTGTCCGCCGCCGCCGCGCCGAACGGGAACAGCGCCAGCGCCAAAATCAAGGCGAGGGGGTTCATGCTCTGCCGCCTTTCTTCTTTTTGGGCTTGAACGAAGCCGGCTTGGACTTTTCGGGGACGCGGAATTTGAACGATCTGATTTTATCCCGCAACGCTTTGATCTTTGCGACGTCGAATTCGCCCGCGTGTTTTAAAACGTACAGGCAGACCGCCGTCGGCAGCAGGGCGGGGACGAACAGCAGCGGCAGACACGCCGGATTGCGCATGCACAGGTTGTCGATCCCCAGCGCGAACACCTGCACCGCCGCCATGATCAAAACAGTCGACACGATGCGTTTCGCGTGCCCGCGGCGGTTGAAATTGCCGGTCAGCAACCCCGCCGCGGCGATCAGCATGAACGACAGGTTGTAAAACGGCAGAGCCAGGCGTTTGCAGCCTTCCAGTCTGAAACGGCGGAAAATCTTTTCGGTCGGCAGTTTGTCGCGCGGCGTCGTCAGCAATTCGGTCAGACTGCGTTCGCCGGGGTTTTTGAAACGGCTGGCGGCTTTGTCCTTGCCCGATATGAAATCCAGATTGTAATAGTCGAAATACAGAATGGAAAAACGCCCGCTTTTGTTCGACACCTCTTGTCTGGAACCGTTGTGCATCGAAATTTGCGGAACGCCGTCGCGGTACACGATGCCGCCCTTTTCAGCCAGCAGAGTCATTTGCGTGTCGGGGGAATGCTGGTCGTGCAAGATGATGCCTTCCAGCGTGCCGTCCTTGTTTTTGTTGCGGATATAAACGGTGACGCCGTTCGAAATGTCGTTGAATTCGCCCTCTTGAATCAGCAGGTGCGACACGTCGTTGCTGATTTTCCAGCGCAGTTCGCGGAAATTGGCGGTGGCGTTCGGCACCAGCACCAGCGAAATGTAAAACCCGATCAGCGTGAAAACAACGCCGATGGTCGTCACGGGGCGCGCCAGCTGCAGGGGGCTCATGCCCGCGGCGCGCAGAATGATCAGTTCGCGGTCGGTGATCAGGCGGTTGTAGGTGAACAGCGCGACGGAAAACAGCGCGATGGGCGAAATGATCGACAGATAGCTGGGAATCAGCATCATCGTCAGGCGAATGAACAGCCAGACGGAAACCTTTGAATTTAAAAGCATGTCGAACAGGCGCAGGGATTGCGACAGCCATACGATCATCAGCAGTCCGGACGTGATCAGAACGAACCCGAACAGCATTTGCTTTAAAATGTATTTCGTAACTATCTTCATAGGCGGGATTATAACGGCAAGTTTCCCGTTCGTCTTCACTTTTTTAAGATTTCGTCAAAAAACTTTACGCCGGCGAGGGGGTGGTTCTTCGCGACGGTGTTTTTCAGCCGGTCGTCCAAGATGTGGGTGTAGATCTGCGTCGTCGCGATGTCGGCGTGTCCCAGCATTTGCTGGACGGTGCGCAGGTCGGCGTCGCGGGCGATCAGGTGGCTGGCGAACGAATGGCGGATAACGTGCGGCGACACGCGTTCGGGCGCGATGTCCGCCAGAACGGCGAGCTCTTTCAGTTCGACGTAGAACGCTTCGCGCGTCAGGTGTCCCGTCTTGCCCGCCGACGGAAACAGCCAGCGCGAACCGCGCCCCTTGGGCAAAGTGCGTTCGCGTTCCGCGACCCAGTCAGCCAAAGCCCGCTTCGCCGCGTCGGTCAGGGGAACCATGCGGTCCTTGTCCCCTTTGCCGCGCACGATGAAATGGTTTTCGCGCACGTTCGCGGTGGCGGCGGGCAGGGACACCAGTTCCGACACGCGCAGTCCCGACGCGTACAGGATTTCCAGCAGCGCGCTCATGCGGATTTTGTCCGCCCGCTTCAAACGCGGAATCGCGTTGAACAGGCGGGTGATTTCGTCTTCGGACAGGTATTTCGGCAAAGGACGCCCCGTTTTCGGGGAATCGAGCGCGTCGGCGGGATTGTCCGCGCGGATTTTTTCGGTGTAGAGGAACTTGTAAAACTCGCGCAGGGCGGACAGGCGGCGCGCCTGCGTTTTCGGCGCCATGTCCCGCGCGACCAGATCCGCCAGATACGCGCGCAGATCCCTGACCGTCGCGTTTTCGAACGTGCGTCGTTTCGAATCCAGAAATCCGCCGCAGTCTTCCAAATCGCGGGTGTAGGCTTCGACCGTGTTCGCCGCCGCGCCGCGTTCGGCGACGATCGTTTCCGTGAAAGCGGCGATCAGATCCCTATTCATCGACGGACAGGGCGGCGTCCAGCGATTGCAGGGCGATGTCGCGGGCGGCGTCGTTCAATCCCGCGGCGTTCAGCAGGGCGACCGCGCGCGCCAGTCCGTCGAACCCGCCGCCCAGCGCGTCCAGCGCGTCCAGAACGGCGATGCTGACGGGCATGTTTTTCGCCAAGGGCGGCGCGCTTTTCATCGCCGCGTACGCCGCGGTCGGGGAACCGGGGGCGAACGACGAATAAAACCAGCTTTCGTTTTCGGGAATCATGCCGGTCAGTTTGTACAACAGCATGACGCGGTCGATTTTGCGAATGAAACCGGCGTCCGCCTCGCCGTTCTTTTCGGCGTAAGCCATCAGGCGTTCCAGCGACGAAATGAAAAACCGCCTGTTTTTGTCGGGCTGCGCGAACAGGGCGTAGATCCAGCCTTTCGCCGCCGCTTCGGATTTGGGAAAGATCCGTTCGGCTTTCGTCTGCCATTCGACGGCTTGGTCGCCCAGCCCCGCCAAAGCGAACGCTTTGATGATTTTCGCGCCGTCGGGCAGGGTGTCCGCGTCGGGGCGCAGGGATTGCAGAACGTCTTTCGCCGCCGCCGCGAAAGCGCGGGAAACGCCCGACGCTTCGGCTGAAAGCATGCCCTGTTTGACAAAGTGGTGCTTGCGCATGTTGTCGTCCGGCGTCGACGTCAGCGCGGCGGCGTTCTGCACCATGCGGGCGCGCGTCAGTTCGGGGGCGGACGCGTTCATCGACGTCCGCGCCTGCTGGTAGTACATGCGCAGTTTCGCGGGCGGCAGGACGCCGTGCTGAACCAGCTTTTCGGCGGTTGCCAGCCGTTTTTCGACGGGGATCGCGTCGTCGGCGACGAACATTTTTTCAAACCACAGGGCGTTTGTCTTGCCCTTCAATTCCGTCAGGGAACGACCCGCGGCGCGCCACACGGCGGCGGCGATCGGCGTCACTGTCGCGGGAACGGCGGTCAGGGGGCGGTTGTTCAAAAAATGTTCCGCCGCGTTTTCGATAAAGGCGTCGGCGCGGCTTTGTTCCCGAATCGATTCCAGCGCGGCGGCGGTTTTGCGCGCGTTTTTGTCGTATGCGGCGCAAACGGCGGAAAGGTGCAGCCAGAACACGCTGTCGGAATTTCTGTCGTTCAGATAGCAGGCGGGCTGCAAATCCCGCGTCAGCAAAACGTCGGCGTTGATTTTGTTCTGTTCGGTCGCGCGGCTTTTTTCGGGAATTTTGTGAACCAGTTTGAACGCCTCGTCCGTCGCGCCGCGTTCGAACAGGCGGTTCAGCTTCAGCGTGACGAAAGCCTGCCCGACCGTTCCCTGCGGCGGATTTCCCGCCGTCAGCAGCAGTTTCATGCGCAGGTCTTCGGCGGCGGCGGGCAAAAGATGCGGAATCTTTCCGAATTTTTCGGCGACGGTCGGAAACGCCGTGTTCTGCCACAGGTTCGCGTTCAGCGGGGCGTTTTTGTCCGCCTCGATCAGTCCGAACGCGTTCGCCGCCGATTTTTTGGACGGCAGCAGCGACACGGGCGGAATCAGGTAGACGTCGTCCGGCGCCGCCTTTGTTTCGAACGCGGGGGCGGACAGCGCGGCGAACGCGGCGGCGAACGCCAGAAGCTTACTTTTGCAACCGGTCATAGCTGATTTCTTTTTCAACGGTCGTTTTGGGAATTTGAATGTCGTGGACGGCAAGAAAAACGGCGATTCCGACGACGGCTAAAACAATCGGATAGATGTACCAGCGGGTTTTGCGACGCATTTTGTTCCCTTTCTGCGCGGACGGAATTAAAAATCTCTTTTCTTATCGCGCGATCAAGTTAATATATCGTTAGATTTACAGGACAACCGAACGGACGACAATAAAAAAATGCCCGAAAAACACGAAACGGTATTGCATTTCCCCTATCCGCTGGACAGGACGCTGGTGCTGGTCGGCATGCCCGGCTGCGGCAAAAGCAGCATCGGCAGACGGCTGGCGCGGATTTATTCCCTGCCGTTCGTCGACGCCGACGTCGAAATCGAAAAAGCGGGGGGCGGCGACATCTGCTATTTGTTCGAACGCTACGGCGAAGCGGCGTTCCGTCAGGCGGAACAGCGGATCATGGCGCGTCTGCTGGACGGCGAAAAGTGCGTTTTGGCGGCGGGCGGCGGGGCTTTTCTGTCCGAAACGACGCGCGCGAACGTCAAAGCCAAAGCCGTCGGGCTGTTTCTGGACGCGTCGGTTGAAGCCGTCGCGCGCAACACGATGGGCAGGGCGCACCGTCCTTTGCTGAACGTCGAAAACCCGCGCGCGGTGATCGAACATATGATGGCGGTGCGCCGTCCGTTTTACGAACAGGCGGATCTGCGGGTGGCGTGCGGCGATGAAACGATGGGGCGGCTGTTGCGCCGGATCGTTTCGAAAATCAACGATTTCGCGGCGAAAGGAAGAAAATGACCGGCGGGCTGAAAACGGTAAGGGTCGATTTGCGCGAACACGCCTATCCCGTGTTCGTCGGCGGGGGATTTCTGGATACGGTCGGGGATAGGGCTTTGCCTTTCCTGCGGTCGAAAAAGGTGTTCGTCGTCACCGACGATGTCGTGGAAGGGCTTTATTTGAAGCGGGTCGCCGATTCTTTCGAACGGGCGGGCGTCGAAACGCGCGCCGTCGTCGTCGAACACGGCGAAAAAAGCAAAACGCTGGAAACGGCGCAAAGAGTGATGGAGCAAATTCTGAACGACGGGTGCGACAGAACATGCGCGGTCGCGTCGCTGGGCGGCGGCGTCGTCGGCGATTTGGCGGGGTTTTGCGCGTCGCTGTTGCTGCGGGGGATCGATTTTATCCAGATTCCGACGACCCTGCTGGCGCAGACGGACAGTTCGGTCGGCGGCAAAACGGCGGTCGACGCGCGGGCGGGCAAGAACCTGATCGGCACGTTCCATCAGCCCAAAGCCGTCTTTATCGACGTCGACACGCTGAAAACGCTGGATTCGCGGCAGGTGCGCGCCGGTTTCGCCGAAGTCGCCAAGTACGGTTTGGTTCTGGACGGGGATTTTTGGGCTTGGCTGGAACAAAACGGCGAAAAAGTGCTTAATTCGGACGCCGACGCCTGCGTCGCCGCCGTCGAACGCTGTTGCGCGGTCAAGGCGGCGGTCGTCGCCGACGACGAATTTGAACGGACGGGACGGCGCGCTTTGCTGAATTTCGGGCACACGCTGGGACACGCGGTCGAATCCGCCAGCCGCATGACCGTCCTGCACGGCGAAGGCGTCGCGGCGGGGTGCGTTTTCGCGGCGGCTTTGTCGGCGGCGGCGGGCGAATGCGCGCCGGACGTTCCCGAAAAGATCGCGAAACGGTTTGAAAAATGGGGACTGCCGACCCGTTTTAACGAATACGGGGCGGCGGAGTTGATTCCCTTTATGAAAAAGGATAAAAAAGCGTCGCGGGGACGGCTGAACTTCGTTTTGCTGAAATCCGTCGGCGACGGTTTCCTGAAAAGGGACGTCGATCCCGCCCTTGTCGAAAAAACGCTGAACGCGGAAGGATATGTTTGAAATGGATACGCCCGTCGAACGCGAAGAGATTTATTTCCGCCACGTCGATTACGTCGGCTACCGCCGCACGGACGACTTGTGGGACATAGAGGGACGGTTTCTCGACCGCCGCGCCGTCGACTGTCCCTGCGTCGACCGCGGGGGAATGGTGCGCGCGGGGGAAACGTTCCACGAAATGACGCTGTGTCTGACCGTCGACGACGATCTGTTCATTCGCGGTCTGCGCGTCAGTATCGACAAACACCCGTATCATCAGTGCCCGTTGGCGCAGGCGGCGTTCCAAAACGCCGTCGGACTGCGAATCGTCGCCGGATTTTCCAAAGAATTGCGCCGCCGCATTCCCGTCAAACAGGGGTGCACCCACTTGTTTTCCCTGCTGCTGGGGGCGGCCGGGGCGGCTTTTCAGACCGTCGCGCAGGTGCGCATGATGAAATACTGCCGCGGGGTGAAGCCCGATCCGCTGGACACCTGTCTGGCTTGGGACAGTTCGGGGGAAATGGTGAAAAATCAATGGCGCGACTATTACCGTCCGCCCGAAGGGGAAGCGGAGGGCTGAAAACGATGGGACGGCGCGCGAAACGGACGTTCTTTTTCGAAGATCCGGCGGAACGCTCCGCCGCGCCCGCGCACGTTTGCGACAAGGCGGGGTGCGGCAAGCCCGCCGAATACCGCGCGCCCAAAGACCGCCGCCTGACGGATTACTACTGGTTCTGTCTGGATCACGTCCGCGAATACAACGCGCAGTGGGATTACTACCGCGACATGACGCCCGCAGAAATCGAAACGGAGCTGAAACAGGACGCGTGCTGGCAGCGTCCGACGTGGCGGCTGGGGGAACGCGCGGGCATCGATCCGACGATGTTTTCCGATCCGCTGGGACTGGGACGGGAGGCGTTCGGCGGCGCGGAACAGCCCAAGCCAGACGTCCGGACTTCCGCGCGCGCCGATCCGGCTCTGGTCGCCGCCGCCAAAATATTGGAGGTCGCCTTTCCGCCCGAACTGAAAGCCGTGCGCGCCAGCTACAAACGGCTGGCGAAGATGTACCACCCCGATTCGAACGGCGGGGACAAGGCGGCGGAAGAGCATTTCAAGGATATTACCGAAGCCTACCGCCTGATCATCGCCGCGCTGAACGTTAAAAAAGCGGGATAGTTCTTTCGGCGGAAACGGACGCCGTCCGGAATTTTTCGCTTTGCAAGCGTTTGACATAAAACAAAAAATCAGAAATTTAGCGCCCCCGCGAGTTCGATTCTTGTCATAAATACCAAAACAAAAATTCCGCCGAAACGGCGGAATTTTAATTTTGGTGCCCCCGGCGAGAATCGAACTCACAGCCCCCGGTTTAGGAAACCGATGCTCTATCCGGTTGAGCTACGGGGACGACCTGTTTTCTTATTTACCCCGTTTTTTGGAAAAAGAAAATAAAAAAACGGGGCTTTGACGCCCCGTTTTTTATCTTATCCCAGCAAATGCCCCAGAAAATACGGCAGCTGCTGACGCCACGCGGGCCAATCGTGCGGCACGTCGTAGCCCCAATAGTCCACCCACGCGGGAATGCCTTTGGCTTTCAATATGCCGTCCAGAACGCGGGTGTCGTGCAGACATTCGTTTTCCCACGCGCCCTGTCCGACCGAAACGATGATTTCGGAACGTCTGTACAGATCCAGCGTCCCCTGATCGTTCATGTTCGGCAGATATTCCATCGGCGAATTGAAATAGACCCCGTCCTCTTCGCAATTCGGGAAGAACGAACGACAGCTGTACAGCCCGCTTTGCGCGACGACCGCGTCAAACAGGTCGGGGCGGCGGAAAAAGAAGTTCGCCGCGTGCAGCGCGCCCATTGAACAGCCCGTCGTCATCATGCCGCCGGCGCGGTAGTTGCTGCCCATCGCGTTGATGTCCAGCGCCCACGGGACGACTTCGTCGCAGACGTAGTTGAAATACTGTTCGAAACGGCGCAGACGGTCGCCGGGCCACCCGTCGCTGACAAAGGTTTCCCAGTCCAGCCCGTCGACGCAGAAGAACTGCGCCTTGCCCGATTCGATAAAGCCCGACGCGGCGTCGATCATGCCGAATCCTTCGTATTCGTAAAACCGACCGCATTGGGACGGAAAAACCAGAACCGGTTTGCCCGCGTGTCCGTAGACTTTCAATTCCATATGGCGTCCCAGATTCGGGCTGTATTCGTTGTAGTATTCGATTTTCATATCAGCATTTTTCCTGAACGAAGTTCATGATTTCGTCGGCTTTTTCCTGCGTGGTCGCCCGCATCAGGTACATGTGGTCGCCCATGACCGGCGAAAAAATCGCGTCGACGTCGGCGTACTGCATCAGGTGTTCGCCGTATTTTTCGACGATTTCCTCGTGCGTGTGGACGTAGTTGAAGCAGTCTTTGCGCGCGACGTAGATGCCGATGTATTTCTTTTCGGTCGGCTGGTACAGTTTGTCGTGCACGATCATGTCGGCGTACATCTGATAGACGTCGGTGTCGTGTTCGTAGTCCATCAGTTCGGGCATGCAGCCGCCGGGCGGACGCATGTTGACTTCCAGCGCGACGTAATCGCCTTTTTTGCCCAGACCTTTTTTGTCTTCGTACAGTTTGAAAAATTCAAAGTGGAAGAAGCGCGCCGTCGTGTTGAACGAAGCCAGCACGGCGCGTCCTGCCTTTTCCAGAACGGGGTCGATTTTCAAAACGGAATAATAGCGCAGATCGTCGCCCGCGTTGACCGTTTCCGCCACGTTTTCGGGGAAGATGTGGCTGGTCATGAAAATCGGTTCGTTTTCATAGTTCGTAATGCCGTCGAACGTGACGATCAGCCCGTTGACGAATTCCTCCATCACATAGGGAACGGAGGGGTAGTTGTCGTAGAAACGGTTGAATTCCTCTTCGTTTCTGATGGTGTAGGACGCGTACGCGCCGACGCCGATGTCGGGTTTGACGAACACGGGGTAGCCGACTTCCCTGACGAATTTTTCGCCTTCTTCGCGGGTGGTCACGCAATGGCAGCGCGCGGAGGGGACGCCCGCCTTGCGGAAGTGGTTTTTCATCAGGTATTTGCGTTTGCTTTCCAGTACTTCCGGATATTTTGTCCCTTCGATGTTGAAATCGGTGCGCAGGCGCGCGTCCGTTTCCAGCCAGTATTCGTTGAACGATTCCAGCCTGTCGACGCGACCGTATTTATGAATGAAGTACGCGACGGCGCGCATGACTTCGTCATAGTTTTCCATATTGTCGACGCGGTAGTATTCGGTCAGGGATTCTTTCAGCTGCGGCGTCAGGGAATCGTACGCGGCGTCCGCGATGCCCAGCACGTTGACGCCCATTTTTTTCAGGCGGTCCGCGAAATTCACGTAGTGCGACGGAAAATGCGGCGAAAGGAAGACAAAATTCACGGTAATAACTCCTTGGTTATTTTTCGGTTCTTTTTCAGCGTTTTGTGTTTCCCGTTTTTTCGGGGGAACTGCGTCTTTTCGTATCGGCTGTTTCAGCCTTGCTAAAATTGGCAATTCCGGCGTCCGTTGTCAATTCATTTTTGTATTTTCTTTACCCGCCGGAATGGGGTAAAAGGGTAAAAACACGCCGTTTCCGGAATCGAAAGGAATACACCCATGAACAAACGCATTCGCAAAGCCGTTTTTCCCGTCGGCGGGCTGGGGACGCGGTTCCTGCCCGCCACCAAAGCCATGCCGAAGGAAATGCTGCCCGTCGTCGACAAACCCCTGATTCAATACGCCGTTGAGGAAGCCGCCGCCGCCGGCATCGAACATTTCATCTTCGTCACGGGACACGGCAAAACGTCGATTGAGGATCATTTCGATTCCAGCCCCGCTCTGGAACGTCTGCTGGAAAAGGACGGCAAGGACGATCTGCTGAACTTCGTGCGCGAAAGCACGCTCGATTCGGGCAGGATTTCCTACACCCGGCAAAGCGAACCCAAAGGGCTGGGACACGCCGTGTGGTGCGCGCGCGATCTGGTCGGCGACGAACCGTTCGCCGTTTTGTTGCCCGACGACCTGTTCCACTGCAAAACGCCGTGCCTGAAACAAATGGTTGACGAATATCCCCGCACCGCCGGCAATCTGGTCGCGATCGAGGAAGTGCCGGAAGAGCAGACGTCCCGCTACGGAATCCTCAGTCTGGAAAACGACGACGGAAAACTGGTGCGCGTCAACGGCATGGTCGAAAAGCCCGCCGCCGGCACCGCGCCGTCGCGCTGCGCGATTTTGGGACGCTATATCCTGTCGCCCGAAATCTTCGCCGAACTGGACAAGCAGAAAACCGGCGCGAAAGGCGAAATCCAGCTGACCGACGCGATGGCGGCGACGCTGGACCGCGTGCCTTTCCACGGCATGCGGTTCGAGGGGAAAAGATTCGACTGCGGCAACAAAATCGGCTTTTTGATGGCGAACGTCGAATACGCGCTTGACAGACCCGATCTGGCGGACGAATTCCGGACCGCGCTGAAATCGCTTTCGTTCTAAGGGGGGGGGCTGACGAAATGTCGTTCTTTTCAAACAAACAGCTGAACTATTTGAACGCCCACTACGGCTTGCGCGCGATGGGGTGGGAAATGTGCTCCATGTTCACGCTGGCTTATCTGTACAAACAGGGGTTGAGCCTGAAACTGACGTTTCTGGTGTACGCGGCGGTGCTGTTTTCGCGCACGCTGACCCGTCCGCTGGCGATGCTGTGCTGTTTGAAAAAGGGCGTGCATTGGACGCTGACGGTCGGAACGTTTGCTTTCGCCATGCGCTATCCCGCGATGCTGCCGATCGACGGGCTGACGTGGCATTTGATACCGTTCATCGTCGTTTCGGGGCTGGCGGACGTGCTTTACTGGGTGTCGTACCACAACTATTTCGCGTCGATCGGGGATGAGGCTGACAGGGGATCCAGCGTCGGCGTCCGCGACGCGATCGCGACGGTCGTCGCCGTCGTCGGACCGCTGGTCGGCGGGATTTTGCTGTCGATCGACAAATTCTACGCCTTTACGATGCCGTTCGTTTTGACGCTGGTCGCCGTCCTGCCGCTGCTGAAAACGCCGTCCCTGCCGCCGCCCGTCCCCGCGACGCGCGAAGAACGGAAGCACGTCGATCATTTCGGCTTTGTCGTGTTCGTCGGCGACGGACTGTTTTATCAGGCGGGATCGATCTGGCCGCTGATCGTGTTCATGCTGCTGGGCGAAAGCTATCAGAATTTCGGTTTTATCCTCGCGCTGGCGGCGTTTTTCCGCGCGATGGGATCAATGGTCTTCGGTCGGCTGATCGACAAAGGCAAAGGGCGGCAGATTTGCTATATCGGCTACGGCATGCATATCGCGATTTTAACCGTGCGCGGCTTTTTCGCCTATTCCGTCCCCGCCGTCATCGCGTGCGACTTTTTCGCCGCGATCGCCTATTGCTTTTCGATGACGGGGCTGATGACCGCCGTGTACAACGCGACGAAACGCGCGTCCCACCCGCTGTATTTCACTTATTACACCGAACTGGGCTGGGACGTCGGCGCGGTGTCGTCCATGCTGCTGGCGGCGCTGATCGTCGGACTGGGGTTCGACGTGCGCTGGGGATTGGGGCTGTCGGTCGCCGGAGCCGTCCTGTCCGTCGCGACGCTGGCGCGCTGGTACACGCGCGAACGCAAACGCCGCCGCGCCGGAACGTCCGCCGCCGCCTGATTTATTCGAACGACAGCAGAAAAGCCTGCAAATTCGCCATGAAGTTGTCGTATTGGCGGTTCAGTTCCGCGTCGTCGTAACGCGGACGCCCGTTGATGAAAACGGGACGGTTCCTGTCCGCGTCCCGAAACGGCGCGATCAGGTTTTCAAACAGGCTGACCCGCATGCTTTCGGCGAACAGAAAGGAATCCGCGCGGGCGGTGAAATCGTCCAAAGCGTCGTTGCGCTCGGCGCGCAATTCCGCGGCGGGAATGCGCGCGATCCGCAGACGCGCCCGATTTTTGGCGCGTTCCAGATCTTCGCCCGCCTGTTTCAGCATGTTCTGAATTTGCGCCAGATCGGCGGCGGTTTGTTCGGCGGCTTCGGCGGACAGAATTGATTTTTCGGACAGGGCTTCCAGCATTTTCGGGTGAATGCCGCCGAAGAAGTTTTTGGCGAACGCGTCTTCGATTTCCGGCAGGTCGACATCGCGCGACAGCCAGATCGCGCGCGCCGTCAATCCGTATCCGACGGTCAGAAACACCAGAAAAGCCGCCAGAACCGCTTTGGTCGCGCGCGACGTCGCGACGCATTCGACCGAAACGCCGTCGTCCCAGAACAGCGTTCCGCGCCTGACCAGACTGAACAGCGCGTAAAGCGGCAAAATCAGCGACGCGTAGGGCAGAAAACACCCCATGCCCGCGCAAAACACGGCGACCGACCGTTTGACCGACCGCGCGAACGAAAGCCTTTTCCCGTCCGCGCCGGCGACGCGAACGCCCAGCATCGCCTTGCCCGCCGTCGTCCCGAACACGGAAATCAGAGCGGCTTCGATCGGGACGAAAACCCAGAACGACGCGTAAAAAAGCCACGACGGGGAATAAACGTCGCCCATTTTTTCGCCCAAAAGCAAAACCATTGCCATGGACCACAGCAAATAGTCAATGAATCGCGCGGCGGCGCGGCGGAACGGGTGTTTCATGCGGGGACTCCTTCGCTTTATATAAAATCATTAGCATTATTCGGCGCGAAACGAAAGGCTTGATTCGTTTCAAACGGGCGCGTTTCGTTTTCGTTAAAAGCCCGCAAAGCCGAAATCGGCGGAAACAATGGGGTTTCGATAAAATATTTTCAGAAAAAAATGCGGCGTTTGTCTAAAAATTCCTTGACTTTCCCGCGCCGGAGTTCCAAGATACCCGTATCTTTTGAACGTTGTCATCGACATGTTAGGAATTGTTATGACTGAAAATAATATGGAAAATCAAACCAACACCCCGTTGCTGGACGCCTTTATGAACGCCGGCAAAATCACGGTTTTCGAAAGCGGACTGGATCGTCCCGACCATTTGCAGGATCGTCCGTTCTTTCATTTGCTGCCGCAGGGGAAGACTTCCGTTATTTCCATGGGCGACGCGGCGGACACGCTGACGGTCAAAACCCCCGCGGAATTGAAAAAATCCCCCGCGCTGGACACCGAAGCCCACCAATTCTTTGAAAGCATGGAAAAACGTTTCCGCACGGTCATGCCGGGCGTGACGCTGTTCATCATCGACCCCGACGCGGTTCAGGGACGCTATCTGCTGGACACCGCGGACGACCGTTCGCTGGGCAAATCCCTGTACATGTACGTCGAAGACAAGTTGCAGAAAGCCGCCGCGGGCAAGGGCAAGACCTTCCTGACGCAGGAAGAGATTCTGAAATCCGTTTCCGAAGCCGGCATCACCGACCGCAATCCGTTTTCGATGCGCGCGGCGATCGCTCCGACCACGGAAAATCTGGCGGGTCTGGGCAACGTCAATCTGGTCGTCGGCGACAACCCCGACGCGATGAACGCGAACGTGCTGGACATGGTTCTGGGCGCCGAGGAACGCCGCAAGAAACAAGGCGTTTCTTTCGACGAATTCCGCCGTCTGGTTCTGTATCACGAACTGGGGCACGCGACCGACCACAACTACGCGTCCGCCTACAATTCGGTTGAAAAGATCGCCGAAACGGAACTGGACAACGTGATGTGCCGCCACCGCACGGAATGCATCGCCGACGCGCACGCCGTTCTGCAGCTGGCGCGCGATTTCGGCAACACGAAATGCGCCGAAATCTGGGGCGACTGCCGCATCGAATATCTGCGCATGTGCGTTGACCGTCGCATGGACGACACGAAATACGACACGGAATTCGTGAAAAAAATCCGCGAAGCCGAAGCGAAATCCCATGCGCAAAACCCGGACGATCCCGAATACGAAAACAAATTCAAACAGCTGATGGCGGACAAAAACGTCGCCAACACGATCAAACAGCTGGGATCGCCGCTGGCATACCACACCACGGACGTCATCGACGCCACGGTCAAATACGCCAAGGAACATCTGGCGGACGGATCGTTGCAGAAAATGACGGATCTGGAAGTCATCAAACAGGCGCAGGTCATGTCCGAAACCTACGGTTTGACGCGTCAGCAGATGGCTGAAATGTCGATCGCTCTGGCGACCGGTGAAAAACACCCGAAATACGAACAGATGATGAAACGCGTGCAGGTGTCCCGCGACCATATGCCGATCGACAACAAGGTGCTGGAACAGGAATACGAATTGCAGCGCGAACTGAACGGCTATATGGAAGCCGCCCAGCTGAACGCGAATTTGGGCTTGCCCGCGCCGGAACAGAACTTCTCGCCCGAACTGCTGAAAAAGCTGAAACGCGAACAGGCGGCTGAAAAGCGCGCGGCGAACAAACGCATGCTGAGCGTCGCGCAGTATCAGGCGGATTTGCTGGACAAGCTGGACAACGCCGAAACCCGCGCCGACATGCACGCCGTTCTGGGCGCCGAAAAGGAAACTTTGCGCGTCGAAGGCAAAAAGAATGGACGCAACGACAAATTCGCCGCCGACAAGCTGAAGGTCGTCGACGCCGTCATTGAACAGGCGCCGAACGTCGAAGCCATGCTGACCGCGAACCGCGTCGTCAAAAAACAGCTGGACGACATCAAGTCGACGACCGAAGTTTCGGGCGACGCCGCGATCGTCCACTTCATCAAAAACGAACTGCGTTCCGCCACGGCTTTGTCCGGCGCGTTGCTGAAAGCCTATCAGCGCGAACCCGAAAAAATGACGATGGATCAGACGATCGATTCCATGCGCGCCGAACGCAAGGATTTCAAAAAAGCGCTGATCGCGGAAAAAGAAACGCAAATCGCCGCTTTCGCGATCCGTTCCGACAAGGAAACGTGGGCGAAAGTCAGCGCGGATCCCGTTCTGGCGACGTTGGTCGACCAAAAAGCCAAACAGAAACCGACCGCGGCTTTGGCTCAGTATCAGATGAACGCGGGCAGCATGGACAAAAACGTCGCCGCCACGTTGTTCAACGAAGTCGCCGAAACGCACAAATATCTGGTCGAAACGTTCACGGGCAACCCGCAGACGGCGACCGTGATGCGCAAAAAAGACGCGCGCACGTTCGACACGATGAAAAAATACGCCGAATCGCTGAAAACGGCGGAACGCGCTTCGCCGCTGAATTTGAAAAACTTCTCGGCTGAAACGAAAAAATCGGCGTTCGAAGTCATGCTGAGCAGCAGAAAACAAAGAGGCTGATCGCGGCTGTTTAACGCAAAGCGGCGGAGGGAATGCTCTCCGCCGCTTTCGCGTGCCGCGGACGTTGTGTCGCGCGCGGGTTGGTTTTAACCGAAACGCGGCTTGGTTTTAACTTTTTCGGAAACAAGGATCGCGCCGAAAACGCGGGGTGATTCGAAAAACGTTCGGCTTTTCAAGCGATGCCGTTTTCCGGTTGGAAACGATCGGCGCGCGGCGGGACGGAAAAAGGCGCAAAAAAACCCCGCGTTAAAACGGCGGGGCTTTTTCTTTATCGGAACGATTAAGCTTTGGCGGCGTTCTTTTCCGCGGCGCCCTGAATGCGTTTTTTCAAACGCTTCGCGTCGCAGGACAGCTTGCCGTTCGACGTGGACAGCAAAAACGCGTCCAATCCGCCGTTGTGTTCGATCGTCCGCAGACCACGCGAAGAAACACGCAACGTGACCGTGGTGCCCAATGTTTCGCTCAGCAACGAAACAGCCTGCAGGTTCGGCATGAACCGACGGCGGGTTTTGTTGTTAGCGTGAGAAACATTGTTTCCGGTCTGTACGCCTTTTCCGGTAATGATGCAACGTTTTGCCATAACACAAATTCCTTCAAACGAAAAAACAGGGTTTCCTTTTACCGTCAAACGCCCGTTTCGTCAAGTTAAATATCCGTTTCCGGGGGAAAAGACCGAAAATTCCCGCCAAACGGGACGTTCCGGTTTCTTTGTCCGCCGTTTTCCGCGCGCAAACCGAAGCCGCCGCCGTTTCGGAAAAGGCGAATCGCCCGAAAGCGAAAAATCGAAATGGTGCGCCCGGCGGGATTCGAACCCACGACCCTCGGCTTCGGAGGCCGATACTCTATCCAGCTGAGCTACGGGCGCGTCACAAGGCACACAATAAACGATTTTGATAAAAAAACAATCAAAAACTTGAAAAACGAATAAATCTCTTGACGAAAGGGGTGAAAAAAGATTATCTGTTGCTATCCGCGTTGTTGGGGCGTAGCCAAGCGGTAAGGCAACGGACTTTGACTCCGTCATTCGCTGGTTCGAGTCCAGCCGCCCCAGCCAGTTCGAAGCCCTTGGAATCGCAGGGGCTTGTTTTTTTTGCGCCGCTTTCCGACCGCCCGCGGGGCGTCGCGGAATAAAAGCGGACTCTTGTTTTTTGATTTAAAACACGTTATAAAGAAAAGGGCGCGCCGTTTTTCGCCGCCGTTGTATAAGGATATTCGCAGAATGGAAGAGATCATCTTTCCGAACCAAATTCGCATGTACCGCCGCGTCCGCGGGCGTTCCATGCAGGAACTCGCCGATTTTCTGGGCGTCAGCCTGTCCGCCGTCAGCAAAATCGAAAAAGGGTACAGGCGCATCGATCAGGAACAGCTGGTGCGCATCGCCGAATTTTTGGATTGCCCGTTGCAGGAAATCTTTGTCAACGAAGCCAGTTCGCAACCCGACGTCGTTCAGGCGTGGCGGCGCGAACAGGAACGCCGCAACCGCGTCAACGAACGCTGCGGACTGAAAATGCTGGGCGCGGGTCTGCGCTATATCCGCGGGCAGAAAAACCTGACGCTGGCGGACGTCGCGGACGGTTCGGAGTTGACTTTGTCCGTGTACCACCGCATCGAAATGGGACAGCGCGAGGTGTCCGAAGACGAAATTTCCCGCATCGCCCGCGCGCTGGGATACACGAACGACGAACTGCAAAAACAGATTTACGATTTGGACAAGGCGGGCGCGCTGGAAGAGTTCATTCAGCGCACGGACGCCCGCTACCGCACGGTCGCCGGCGTCAAATCCGGCTATCCCGAACTGCCCGTCGCGAAAACGGCGGGCGGACGCGACCGCGCCGAAACGGTGCTGCAGATTTACGGTCAGCCCGGCGAAAACGGAACGATCGTCATCGACCGTCAGGCGCCGCTGGGGACGGTGTCGTGTCAGACGGGGGCGGTCAATCCGATGTCGGCTTACGCGGTTTCGCTGTGCACCAGACGGCTGGGCAACCTGTTGCCCGCGCGGTCCGTGCTGATCGTCGATCCGACGAAAATGGTCGGATTGGGCGACATCGCGGTGATGTACACCGGCGAAAGCGAAGCGCGCCTGATCAGCGTGCGCGAAGACATCGACGGCAAAATGTTCGGCGTTTTGTGGAACCCCGAGGAAAAAATCGAAATCCCCGAAGACAAGGCGGCGGCTCTGCACCGCGTCGTGCAGATCCAGCTGCCCTGACGGTTTGACGGACAGATAAGACGCCGCGGATTAAATATATGTTAATCTGCGGCGTTGTAGTATCGGTTCGACCGTGCCCGCCCGCGCGGACGCCGGACAACGCCGTGGTTGTGGAGAAAAGATGAGCCCGCCGAAAAAGGATACCAAAAAATGGAAGCCGAAATTCCCCGGCGCGGCGTCGGACGGGGAAGAGGATCCGTATGTAAAGGCGCAACGGTTCATCAACGTCTATCGTCAGCTGCATGTTCTGCGCGAAGATTTGGTTACGCGCTACAACGACATGTTGTTGGAAATCGACGACGACGCGCGCGCGTCCCTGCCGGACATTCCGGGGGGGCGGGACGTCCGCGACTATCTGGAATATCTGGAACGCCAAAAGTACGGCGAAGATTACGAATCCGAAAACGACGACGGCGAGGAACTGGTTTCCCGCGAAGAAAAGGCGAAGGCGAAAACGATCGCGGACGCTTTGGCGTCGGCGCAGGAAAAAATGAACCAGAGCCAGCTGGCGGTCATGCAGCAGGCGCAGGAAGACGCGCGCCGCAACATGGAACTGCTGGCGAAAACGCTGTCCGAAGCGCGCAACGATCCGGCGCGCCGGCAGGAAGCCGCCGAATTGGCGGAAACGCTGAAACGCGCGCGGGAAACTTTGGCGTCGTCCGATTCCGCGACGGAAATTTCCAGCGTTCAGGACAAACTGCGCATGCAGTATTTGCAGGCGGCGCAGGGACAGCCCGTCGCCGTTCCCGTTCAGACGATTCCCGTGCAGGGCGTCCCCGTTCAGGGCGGCAACATCGTCGTGCAGGGAACGGGATCGTCCGAATTGGGGACGAAAAGCATCGAATCGCTGGTGGAGGCGTTGACTCAGGCTCAGCTGAAATCGGCTGAAACCATGGCGAAAACGCAATCGGAAACGATGGCGAAGATCTTTTCGCAAAGTCAGGAAATGACCGCCCGCGCGATGGCGGAGGCGTTTTCCAAATCCCAGCAGAGCGCGGCGGAAGTTCAGGGAAGCATGATCGCCAAGGCAATCGCCGAATCGCAAAAGCATTCGAACGAAACTTTGGCGGCGTTGTTTTCGTCGATTCAAAAAAACGGCGGATTCGGACAGGTCGCGGCTCAGCCCGCGCAGATCGTGATCGAAAACAACAACGCCGCCGCCGCCGTTCAAAGCGAAGCCGCGATCGCCGCGCAGGCGAAAGCGATGGCGCAGGCGCAGGTTCAGGCGCAAAAAGAAATTCTGGAAATGCAGAAAAAGGCGATGGCGGAAGGCGGCTTGCCCGCCGCGTCGTCTTTCGTTTCCGCGCCCGCCGCATCCGGCGGGGGTATGAACGCCGAAGAACAGGCGCGCCTGATCGCGGACGTCGTCGCCAGAACGCAAAGCACGGTTCTGGCGGAAACGATGGGGCAGCTGATTCACCGGCAGGAGGAATCGCAACGTTTTCAGGCGACTTTGATGGCGGAGGCGTTTTCCAAACAGACGCAGGAAATCGCGGCAGCTCTGTCCAAATCGCAAAAAGCGGTGCGCGAGGAAACGCTGACGTCGCAGGCGCAAGCCGTCGCCCAAGCCATGATCCGCGCGCAAAAGGCGACGCAGTCCGAAACCATCTCCGCCCAAGCCAAGGCGATCGCGTCGGCGATGGCGGAATCGCAAAGCGCGGTTCAGCGCGAGGCGCTGGCGGAGCAAGCGCGCGTCGTCGCCGAAACGCAGGCGAAAGTCCAGCGGGAAACTTTGGCGGAACAGGCGCGCGTCATGGCGCAAGCCATGTCGGAATCCCAAGCCAATGTTCAGGCGGAGGCTTTGGCGACCCAAGCCCGCGTTGTCGCGGCGGCTGTCGCGGAATCGCAAAGCGCGGTTCAACGCGAGGCGCTGGCGGAGCAGGCGCGGGTCGTCGCCGAAACGCAAGCGAAAGTTCAGCGGGAGTCTTTGGCGGAGCAAGCGCGGGTCGTCGCCGAAACGCAAGCGAAAGTTCAGCGGGAGTCTTTGGCGGAGCAGGCGCGGGTCGTCGCCGAAACGCAGGCGAAAGTTCAGCGGGAATCTCTGGCGGAGCAGGCGCGGGTCGTCGCCGAAACGCAGGCGCACGTCCAGCAGGAAGTTTTGGCGGAACAGGCGCGGGTCGTCGCCGAATCGCAGTCGAGCGCGCTGGCGCAGGCTTTGGCAAAACAGCAGACCAAAACAAAAGAAGTCATTTACACCAAGGCGATCGAAAATCAAATCGCGCAAAACGCCGCGGAACAGCCGCTCTCCCAGCCTCAACCCGTTTCGCCGCCCGTTCACGACTATTACGATACGCCGTACACGTCGGGCTATGACGAACAAAGTCATGTTTCCGCTTCGCCCGCCGAACAGCCGCCGGCCGAACCGGTCGCCGACGGCGGCGCGCCCGCCGCGGAACCGCGCGAACAGCCGAAGATCGACCTGTCCGACTGGACGGTCAATCTGGACGAAGCGCTGTCCCTGTCACAACAGGCGTCCGACGAGGCGGGGTTCGACTACGACGACAACTGGGGCTACGGGTATTCGAACGGGGACGAGGAACAGGTCGCCGCCGCCGAACTGCCCGCGGACGACGTGTACAACTATCGGGACGCCGAAGGGTACGATGGCGGTCAAACCGTTCAGGTTCAGCAGGATCAGGGCTTGTACGGTTATGTCGGCAACGCGGAATATTACACCGACGAAAACGGAAACCCGTACTATCTGGACGAAAACGGCAATCCGTACTACGTCGACGAAAACGGTCAGGCGTATTACGTCGACGAAAACGGGACGCCGTATTACGTCGATGAAAACGGCAATCCGTACTATGTCGACGAAAACGGTCAGGCTTTTATCGTCGATGAAAACGGTCAGGCGGTCTATTTCGATCCGACGGCGGCGGTTGGCGAAGAACCGCAGGCGTACACGGACGAAAACGGCAACGTTTATTATATGGACGAATCGGGAACGCCGTATTACATCGACGCGAACGGCACGCCGTATTATCTGGACGCGGACGGCGCGGCGTACTATGTCGACGAAAGCGGAACGCCGTATTACGTCGATGAAAACGGACAGGCGTATTACATCGACGCGGACGGCAATCCGTACTACGTCGACGAAAACGGACAGCCCGTCTATTATCCTCAAAACGCCGAAGCGGCGGAAACGCCGGAAAAACCGTCCGGACAGGCTGAAATCGTTGAAAACGCGGAAGAAATTTCGCCGGCGGACGCGGTCGAAACGCCCGAACCCGTCGAACCCGCCGAACCGGCGGCGGATTCCGTTTCGGACGAAAACGCGGAACAGCCCGTTTCCTATTTCAACGACACGCCGTACACGGACGCGGACGGCACGGTTTATTATCTGGACGCGGACGGCAACCGCTGTTATTGGAGCGAGGACGGCTACTATTATTATGTGGACGAAACGGGGACGCCGTTCTACCGCGACGCGGCGGGGCGGTTTTATTATTCCGACGACGCCGGAAACGCCTATTATATGGACGAAGAGGGAAAAAGCTATTATGTGACGCTGGCGGGCGAAACGGTTTATTACGACACGGAACGGCAGGACGCGCCGGCGGAAGAACCGCCGCCCGAAGAAGCGGAACTGCCTGCGCCGGAAGAAAACGAAGATCGAACCGAAATCCCCGTCGAAGAGGAAGCGGAACTGCCGCCGG
>DJRZ01000001.1 GCA_002440235.1 Alphaproteobacteria bacterium UBA6347 | reverse complement strand
TAGCGACGCGGCAATCCAAGTGCCTCTGCCGCACAGTCCTGCCTCGACTGTTAGGACTCAGTCCGCTGATTCTACCAGTGGACTGCTTCGCTCCGCTCGCAGTTTCGATTTTATTCGCATCGTCGACACCGTCAACGGACCGCCGCGCCGCTATCCAGTTTCGGAATCATTTTCAGCCGCTATTTCGGGTTTGTGTCGTTTAAATCGCAAAACTCCCCTTCGCCGCAAGACGAAGGGGAGTTTGACCGCGGCGAATCGCGCCGTTTATTTCGCGACGACTTTGCCGTTTTCAAATTTGACGGGCGTTTTGACGATTTTCGCTTTTTTGCGCATCTTCGTCATGGCTTCTTCGACGGTTTTCGCCGCCTGCGCCTGCATCAGCTCTTTTTCGACCTCTTCGTATTTGGGCGGTTCGGCCAAGCGGCGCGGACCGGCTTTGATCACGTGATAGCCGAATTTCGTTTTGACGGGCTTTTTGGAAATTTCGCCCTCTTTCATGGCGAAAGCCGCTTCGGAAAATTCGGGCACCATCACTTCGCGCGAGAAATATCCCAATTCCCCGCCTTCGATTTTATTGATGGATTTTTCGTTGGCGAGCTGAGCGAAATCGGCGCCTTTTTCCAGTTGTTTGATCACGTCCAAAGCTTCTTTTTCCGTTTTCAGCAAGATATGGGCGGCGGACATTTCCTCCTGCGGGGGATTGTCCTTTTTGTATTTGGCGTACAAAGCCTCCAGATTTTCCTTGGTCTGTTCCCGTTTCGCCAGACGTTCCAGATAGAACCGCGCCAGCATGGATTTTTCGACGTCGCGCATCGTTTTTTTAAATTCGTCGGAATCCTGCACTTTGGCGGCGCGGGCGGCGGCGGTGACGATGTCGAGGTCGATCATATTGTCCAACAGGGCTTCGTACACGCTTTCCAGCGGCAGACTTTCAAGCTGCGGGTTGGCGGCGCGCACGGCTTCGACTTCGCCGATGGTGATCTTGTCGCCGTCGACCGTCGCGACGACCAGATCCGTCGTGACGTCTTTGGCTTTGCTTTTAGCCGCCTGCGCGGGCATGGCGACGCACAGGGCGATCAAAGCCGTCGTGATAGCTTTCATTGACATGAATGGAACCTTTCAAAGTTGTTTCAAATATCAGCCGGCATCATACCATTTTTCGGGCGCGCGTAAAACTAAATTTCCGAAACGGCGGGCGGAAAGCATCTTTTTGGACGGGCGCGGCACGGAATGATTGACACGGCGGGCGATGTGGGCTTAACTTGTTTGATTTTCACTTTTATATATAAAGGATTCTTTCACGATGATCGGTTCTTTGATGCGCAAAATCTTCGGCAGCGCGAACGACAGATACGTCAAAAGCCTGCAAAAAACGGTCGCCAAAATCAACGCTTTGGAACCCGAAATTTCGGCTTTGTCCGACGAAGAGCTGAAAAACAAAACGCCCGCGCTGAAAAAACGGCTGGCGGACGGGGAAACGCTGGACGACGTCTTGCCCGAAGCGTTCGCCGTCGTGCGCGAAGCGTCGAAAAGAACCATCGGACTGCGCCATTTCGACGTCCAGCTGATCGGCGGCATCGTCCTGCACCGCGGACAGATCGCCGAAATGCGCACGGGCGAAGGCAAAACGCTGGTCGCGACGCTGGCGGTCTATCTGAACGCGCTGACGGGCAAAGGCGTCCACGTCGTCACCGTGAACGACTATCTGGCGAAACGCGACACGGAATGGATGGGGCGCATCTACCGGTTTTTGGGCATGACGGTCGGGTCGATCCTGCACGACATGTCGGACGAGGAACGCCGCGCCGCCTACGCCTGCGACATCACTTACGGGACGAACAACGAATTCGGGTTCGACTATCTGCGCGACAACATGAAATTTTCGATCGACGACATGGTTCAGCGTCCGTTCAACTACGCCATCGTCGACGAAGTGGACTCCATTCTGATCGACGAAGCCAGAACGCCGCTGATCATTTCCGGTCAAGCCGAGGATTCGTCCGAAAAATACGTTCAGGTCGACGCTTTGATCCCCAAGCTGAAACCCGAACATTACGAAAAGGACGAAAAACAGCGCACCGTTTCCCTGACCGAAAGCGGCACGCTTTACATGGAAGAGCTGCTGCGGGAAGCCGGTCTGATCACCGGCGCCATGTACGACGCCGTGAACGCGCCCGTCATTCACTATGTCGATCAGGCGTTGAAAGCGCATAAAATGTTCCAGCGCGACGTCGATTACATCGTGCGCAACGGACAGGTCGTCATCATTGACGAATTTACCGGACGCATGATGGAGGGACGCCGCTATTCCGACGGACTGCACCAGGCTTTGGAAGCCAAAGAACGCGTCAAAATCCAGCCGGAAAACCAGACGCTGGCGTCGATCACGTTCCAAAACTATTTCCGCCTGTACCCGAAACTGGCGGGCATGACGGGCACCGCGATGACCGAAGCCGCCGAATTTGCCGAAATCTACGGGCTGGAAGTCATCGACATTCCGACGAACAAGCCCTGTATCCGCATCGATCATCAGGACGAAATCTATTGGAAGGAAGACCAGAAGCTGAAAGCCGTCATCGAACTGATCAAGGAATGCGCCGCCCGCAGACAGCCCGTTCTGGTCGGCACGACGTCGATTGAAAAATCGGAACAGCTGGCGGAACGCCTGCGTCGGGAAACGAAATTGAAATTCAACGTCCTGAACGCGCGCCACCACGAACAGGAAGCGTACATCATCGCTCAGGCGGGCATGCCAGGCGCGATCACGATCGCCACGAACATGGCGGGGCGCGGCACCGACATTCAGCTGGGCGGCAATTTGGAAATGCGCGTCGAACAAGAGCTTGCCGGCGTGACGGATCCCGCCGAACGCGAACGCCGCACCGCGCAAATCAAAAAGGAAATCGACGAAGGTCGCGAAATCGCGATGAAAGCCGGCGGTTTGTACGTCATCGGCACGGAACGCCACGAAAGCCGCCGCATCGACAACCAGCTGCGCGGACGTTCGGGACGTCAGGGCGACCCCGGCGCGTCGAAATTCTTTTTATGCCTGCAAGACGATCTGTTGCGCATTTTCGGCGCGGACAGAATCGAACGCTTTTTGAAACCGCTGGGCGGATTGGAGGACACAGACGTCATTTCCAGCCCGTGGATTTCGAAAACGCTGAAAAAATCGCAGGAAAAGGTCGAAGCCCGCAACTTTGACATTCGCAAAAACCTGCTGAAATACGACAACGTCATGAACGACCAGCGCAAAGTCATTTACGACCAGCGCAAGGAACTGATGACCGCGGAAACGATCACCGACACGATCAAGGACATGCGCGACGAAATCATCGCGGCGATGACCGAAACCTACACGCCCGAAGACGCCGCCGTCGAAGACTGGAACGTCAAGGCTCTGACGGAGGACGCCGACAGGATTCTGGGATTGCATCTGCCGATCGGCGCTTGGGTGTCCGACGGAATCGGCACGCGCGAACTGACCGAACGCCTGCAATCGGAAGCCGACGCGCTGATGGCGCGCAAACGCCGCGATTTCGGCGACGGTCTGATGAACATGATCGAAAAAAACGTCACGCTGCAAATTCTGGATCAGGTGTGGAAAGAACATTTGCAGGTGCTGGATTACCTGCGCACGACGATCGGACTGCGCGCCTACGGTCAGAAAGATCCCTTGAACGAATATAAAAAAGAGGCGTTCTACCTGTTCGGCGACATGCTGGGCAACATGCGCGAACAAATCACGCAGTTTTTGACGCATGTCGAACTCGCCCCCGAAACGGTGCAGGCGATCGAGGAAAGCCGCCGGCACCAAAGCGTGATGACGGAACGCCACGACGATCCGGCGGACGCTTTCGGCAACCCGCCCGAAGCGCGGCGCGAAGCCGAACGCGAATTCGAACACAGCCCGTTCCGCTATACGAAATCCGACGAAATCGATCCGAACGATCCGTCCACATGGGGCAAAGTGTCGCGCAACGCGCCGTGTCCGTGCGGATCCGGCAAAAAATACAAACATTGCCACGGGGCGATTTCCTGATTTTCGACAAACGGGCGGGACACTTTGAAAACCGCCCGTTTTTCGTCCGCTTTTCCTTTTTTCTATCCGCCGCGCTTTTTTATGGTGGAATTTTCCGCCGGATTTGATACAATAGTAAGCGGATATGAGGAATTGTTTGGGCGAGGGTCTTATGAACGTTTCCGATGTCGTTGGACAGGTTGTTGCGTTACAGACGCAGATGTTGCAAAACTCTGTGGCACTGGCTGCCGCAAAGGCTGTTCTTGATCAACAACAGGTCGCGGCTACCCTCCTTACGGAATCGTCACAACGGATCTCTGTTGCCAGTGCGGACGGTCGGGGCGCAATGCTCGACATTCTCGTTTAAACGTTTTTCTCCTTGTTTCCTTTTTTTGGGGCTGTCGCTTTTCGACAGCCCCCTTTTTTTGCGCGCGCTTTCGCCCGACGACGCGGCGCCGGAACGGGCAATCTTATGCCGTACGGTAAAATCCGGGAAAAGACGCAAAACGGAAAAAGGCGGAGAGTGTAACAAAACCCTGCAAAAGGGCGGAGATTCCGAAATCCTTTTCCCGTTTCGCAAAAACATCTTGCGACGCGAACACGTCAATTTCTGGCGTCTTCTTTTTCAGTTTCTATCGAAAATTCGCGTAATTTCGTATTTTCCCATTCCTAAAACGGCGCTTTTTCCGACATGAAAGTCCCGTCCGGCAATCAAATACGACGTCAAGGGCGTTAAATCGCCGCGCAAAGTGAACGTCCCGACAACGCCGCCCAGCGAGATGCGCGTTTTTTGCCGCGACGAATACCGCGCCCAGTCGAACCAACGCAAAGCGGCGTCCGTGATTTCCGCGCCGTTTATGGCGGGGCGCAGCCTGTCAAAATCAACGGGCGGAAAATCGGAGATGTGATGTTTCGCCATATTTTGCTGACGACGGAAAAACGTCCCGACGGAAGTTTGCCGGTGCGGTTCCGAGCGGGCGGAGTGCTTGACATGGCGTGGCATTTGTACACTTGGAACGGTCGGGTCAAGGTTTTGAAACCAGCCGATTTTTGGCGTCGCGTCGCGGACGCCCGCAAACGAATGTTCTGAAAAAAATCGCAAAGCGCGACCGAAGCCGCGCCGCGCGGTCGATAAAAAGACGGGGCGAAAACTCCGTCTTTTTTGTGCTTGGAAAAGACGTCCGCCCTCGTAGCGGGCGGTTCTTTTTGTATTTCGAAAACCCCGCGCTAGGCGCGGGGTTCGAAGAAGCTTACAGCTATGGTCGGAAAAAGAACTCCTTTGATACAATAGGCGTAGGTCTGGTGAACCGCGACTAAAGATGTCAAAGGAGTAATTCAAATGAATGAAGTACATACATTATCACATTCAACATGGAACTGCAAATATCACATAGTATTTGCGCCGAAGTATCGAAGGAAAGTGTTTTATGGCGAGAAACGCTATGAAATAGGGAAGCTACTGAGAACGCTGTGTAAATGGAAAGGAGTGAACGTGCTGGAAGCGGAGGCATGCCCCGATCATATACACATGCTGGTGGAGATACCGCCGAAAATCAGCGTATCAGGCTTTATGGGGTATCTGAAAGGGAAAAGCAGCTTGCAGATATACGAAGCGTGGA
>DJRZ01000036.1 GCA_002440235.1 Alphaproteobacteria bacterium UBA6347 | reverse complement strand
AAAAATCCGCAGTTGAGAGAACGGACCAATGTCCGGTTCGATGCGCGCGATGAATGTCCGCGCAGAGAGGGTATGTTTGAAATTAGCGGGGCGGCGGAAAAATGAACATTCTGATTTACAAACGGAATTGTTTGATCGGCACGTCCGGCGGCGGGGAAAAGGCGGTTTGCGCTTTGGCGTCGCATTTCGCGGCGGCTGGAAACAAAGTTTTATTGCTGACGCGCGACGTGCGCGACGGGGCGCCCTTTTACCAATTGGATCCCCGCGTGGATCTGGTTCAGCACGACAGTCCGTTCGGCAAGTTGCGCCATTTGTGCGGCAAAGTTTTCGGCGAACTGGCGGGGGCGTATTTTGATCGCGATGCGTTTATCGCGCGGGAAAATCGTGCGGTTATAAACGCTTTCAAACCCGACATCGTCATAGCGGCGTCGCCCGTTTGCGCAAAGGAAATTCTGCGCGGACAGAATTCTCTGCCGCCCGTTATCGTAATGCTTCATTCCTGTCCCGAGTATTTTTTCAAAAAGAAAAAAAAGAAAGAATGTGTCGAAACATTGAAAAAAGTCGCCGCCGTTCAGGTGCTGCAACCGTCTTTCGCGGGAAAATTGCGCTCGTATTATGACGGCAAGATCGCCGTCATCGGCAATTGCGTCGCGTTGAACGATGCGCCGGCGAACACGGCGGCGAAACGGATCGTTTGTCTGGCGCGTGTCGAGCCGGACAAGGGACAATACGAATTGACGGCGGCTTTTTGCAAAATAGCCAAAGATTTCCCTGATTGGATCGTCGATTTGTACGGCGACATCACCGGTCCCGCCTATAAAAACGCCTGCGTTGATTTGGCGCAGCGAAACGGCGCGGTCGGACAAATACTGTTTCACGGCGTCACGGCCGACGTTACCGCCGCTCTGGCAACGGCGTCGATATGCGCTTTCCCGTCAAAGATGGAGGGATTCGGAATGGGATTGGCGGAGGCGATGGCGGCGGGGTTGCCGGCTGTCGGTTTTCAATCCGCATCGGGCGTCAACGAATTGATCGATGACGGTAAAAACGGATATCTGGTTTCGGACGTTGACGATTTCTCTGAAAAGTTGAAAATATTGATGTCCGATAAAAATCTGCGCCGGACAATGGGGGAGAGCGCCAAAAAAAGCATGCGCCGTTTCGCGCCGGAAAACATTTGGCGGCAGTGGGATAATCTGGTCAAGGAAGTCATGTCATGAATTGGGTTCACACCCTGTGCCGCTACGCCCGTCTGAAACTGAACAACGCGCTGTGCCGCGTTCTGTTTTCCGGAAAACAGCCGCCGAAGAAGCATTTTCTGTCCGTGTGCGCGATTTTCAAAAACGAAGGGCGTTTTTTGCGGGAATGGCTGAACTATTACCTGCTGGCGGGCGTCGATCATTTTTATCTGTACGATGATTTTTCGTCGAACGATAATTACAAGGAGGTTTTAAAGCCGTATCTTGACAAAGGCGTGGTCACTTTAATCGAGTGGCGGGATTCGGCTTCGTTCGGTCAGATGCCGGCTTACTTTGATTGCGTTGAAAAGCATTCCGCGGAATCGAACTGGATCGCGTTTTTCGATTTGGACGAATTCGCCGTGCCGGTCGGGACGATGAATCTGAAAACGGTATTGCAACGCTACAACAAATTCCCGTCGGTGTCGTTTTATTGGAAAATGTTCGGATCGAACGGCATTGTGAAGGACGATCCCGAAAAAAACGTGACGGAACAGTTCACGCTGTGCTGGAATTTCAATTCGTACAAAAGCGTTCTGAACACGAAGTTCAGCGGGCTGATTTCGAAAAAATCGCGTTCGCCGCACTTTTTCCGTTTCCATTTTTTCAACCGCGTCTGTCCGAAAAATCCGGCGTATTACGCGGGACTGCGCAAAAAGCAAATCCGCCCCGACGTCCAGCTGAACCACTATTACAGCAAAAGCTACGATTATTTTTGCAATAAAAAAATGATCGGTCGGAATTTGGACGCGAAAGAAAAATTTTCCTTGCGGCAGTTTTTTGATAACGAACACCGCGCGGTCGACGCCGACTATCAAATCTTTCGCTATATGATCGAACTGAAAACGTTCGATTTGGACGCTTGGGCGGAGGGACGCGATGCCTGACCTTTTCCGCCGCTTGTTCAACGCGCCCGCGGTGGCGAACTACCGCAAGATGTACCCGTACGTTCGTCCGTATCTGGGCAGGGCGGTGTTGGCGATTTTGATCACGATTCCGATCGGATCGTTCGACGCGCTGACGGCGTGGATTTTAAAGCCGTACATGGACACGGTTTTGATTGAAAAGCAGGCGCGCGCCGCTTCGCTGCTGCCGTTGATTCTGATCGTCGGAAGCGCGTTGCAAAGTCTGTGCAATTACACGGCGACGTATTTGAACACTTGGGTCGGTCAAAAGATTACGGCGGATCTGAAATCGGATTTGTACCGCAAGCTTTTGTACAAAGACGCGGCGTATTTCGATCACACGTCGTCGGGCGCCGTCAACATGAGCTACAGCACCTGCGCCGAAATGGCGTGCAGCGGGCTGCTGTCCAATCTGAAACAGTTTTCGACGCGTTTCTTCTCTTCGGTTTCTTTGATTTGCGTTCTGTTTTGGAACAGCTGGCGGCTGGCGGTCATCGCGCTGGTTTTCATGTTCGGCGCGCTGTATCCGCTGGCGGCTATCCGCCGGAAAATCAAAGGGTTGCTCAGCCGCCAGATCGGCGGACTGGCGGCGCTGACGACGCACTACAACGAAACGTTCGCGGGCAACAGGATCATCGCGTCGTACAATTTGCAGGAACGCGAAGCGGCGCGGTTTAATAAAGATTTGAAAGACCTGTTCAAACTGCTGTTAAAGATGACGCAGAAGACGGGTCTGCTTTCCCCGCTGATCCACTTCATCGTGTCGCTGGGCATCGCGGGAGCCATCTGGTACGGGTCGCGCCTGATCGTCACCGGTCAGATCACCAGCGGCAACTTTGTGTCGTTCATCGCGGCTTTACTGATGCTCTACACGCCGATTAAAGGCATCGGCAACAGTTTTTCGTCCGTGTACATGTCGTTGCTTATGATGGACAACGTGTTCGGCATATTGGAAAGCGAAGCCGCCGTCCGCAACGCCGACGACCCCGTGCATATCGACGGCGTGCATCGAAATATCGAATACAAACACGTCGGGTTTGAATACCTGCCGAACCGTCCCATTTTAAAAGACGTGTCCGCCAAGCTGGAAATCGGCAAGATGTACGCTTTCGTGGGCAATTCGGGCGGCGGCAAATCGACGTTCGTCAGCTTGCTTCCCCGCTTTTACGACGTTCAAAAGGGCGAAATCCTGATCGACGGCGTGAACGTGAAAAACATCGACTTGCGCGATTTGCGCGAAAACATCGCCGTCGTGTTTCAGGACAACTTCCTGTTCAACGGAACGATCCGCGACAACATTCTGCTGGGCAAGACGGACTACGCGCCCGAACAACTGGACGAAGCGGTTAAGGACGCGTGTTTGACGGACTTTATCGCCACCTTGGACAAAGGTCTGGATACGGAGATCGGAGAGCGCGGGGTGTTGCTGTCGGGCGGACAGAAACAGCGCGTCGCCATCGCCCGCGCGTTTATGAAAAACGCGCCGGTCGTCATTTTGGACGAAGCGACGTCCGCCCTTGACAACAAATCCGAAGCCGTCGTTCAGCAAGCCATCGACAACCTGATGAAAAACAGAACGGTGCTGGTCATCGCGCACAGGCTTTCGACGGTGAAAAACGCGGACAGGATTTTTGTGATTAACGAAGGCCGCATCGTCGAACAGGGATCGCACGAGGAACTGATCGCCCGAAACGGCGAATACGCTGCCCTGTATCAAATGCAGTTCAAAACAAAAAAGGAAAACGTCGCATGATGATTAGCCTCTTTCGCTCAACTCTTTACGAACGGGAAGCCCCGAACATGTCCAGAGCCGCAAGCTTAAAACGCGGGGAAAGGATCACGGTGTCCTGCTTTTGCAATTCCCGTTCGCCTTTTGCCGGAGATTGCCGAAATGCCTGAAATATCCGTTGTTATTCCTGCGTACAATGTGGACAAAGTCTTGTGCAAACGGGCTGTTGACAGCATTTTAAGCCAGACTTTTCGCGATTTCGAAGTTTTGGTCGTTGACGACACGGCGGCTGACGAATCGGAATTTTACAAATCGTTCGGTGACGACCGTCTGAAATACATTCACAACGACAGCCGGTTGGGGCTTGCTCAATCGCGAAACAAAGCAATGTCCATGGCGTCCGGAAAATACATCGCCTTTATGGACGCGGACGATTATTCGTGTCCGACCCGATTTCAAAAACAATTTGATTTTATGGAGCAAAACCGGACGGTTGATGTTCTGGGAACGTTTTATACCGCCAACGGAAAAAAGATCAGACTACCCGTCGCCGATTCCGACATCCGTTTCCGTTTGGTGTTTTACGATGGCGCCCTCGCAATCCCGACCGTTATGGCGCGTGCGGAAACGATCAGACAATATGGTTTGCAATTTCCGGATTCTCCGGTCGAAGATTACGAATTTTATCTGTCCGCCGTCGCGGCGGCGACATTTGCCAATCTGCCTGCGGTTTTATTGGATAAAATCGATAACGCAAACAGCATCAGCGTTCAAAAAGGCGGAAAATTGATCCGCGACGCGTCTTTCGCCGCGCAGCGGAAATGGCAGGAACGTCTGATCGGCGCGCCGTTCGACTGGCGTCACCGGCGCAGTTTCACCGTCGACGATTGGACGGCCTATCATCGGCAGGTCGCGGATCTTCAAACCCGTTTTCCCGATTTAAACGATAAATACAAACGCCGTTACTTTAATAAAATATTCCGTTACATCGTTCGCCACACCGTTCGCGAGACGAATTTTCGGCGGGCTTTGATGAAATCGGATTTGCCATTCTGGTTCAAAATCGATCAGTTTTTCAAGGAGCAAAAGAAATGAACATTCTGGTAACCGGCGGGGCCGGCTTCATCGCGTCGCATCTGATTGACCGTCTGCTGAGCGAAGGACACGCCGTCGTCGCCTATGACAACCTGTCGCTGGGACGCGAAAGCAACATCGCGCACCATTTCGGAAATCCGAACTTCACCTTTGTCAAAGGCGACATTCTGGACGCGGCCTTGCTGGATTCCGTTTTTGAACAGCGCAAGTTCGATTTTGTGTTCCACCTTGCCGCCAATTCGGACATCGCGCGGTCGCACGCCGATCCGACGGTCGATTTGAACATGACGTACATGACGACGTTCCGCATTGTCGACGCCATGCGCCGTTTCGGCGTCAAAAAGCTGATGTTCGCGTCGACTTCCGCCATTTACGGCGATGCGCACGGCGAAGAGGTCAAGGAAAACTTCGGTCCCCTGTTCCCGACGTCGCATTACGGGGCGTGCAAACTGGCAAGCGAAGGCATCATCGCCAGCTTTTGCGAAAACTACGGCATGCAGGCGTTCATCACGCGCTTTCCGAACGTGTGCGGCGAACGCACGACGCACGGCATTCTGCACGATTTTGTGATGAAGCTGAAAAAGAATCCCGCGGAATTGGAAGTTTTGGGCAACGGGCAGCAAGCAAAACCTTATCTGTACGTCAAGGATTTGGTCGACGCGATTTTGTTTGTCATTCGCCACACCGACGACAAAATCAATTTCTTCAATCTGGGAGTCGAAGGCAACACGCCCGTTTGGAAAATAGCGGAAATGGTTATCAAATCAATGAAGCTGAATGCGAAAATCCGCTACACGGGCGGGGAACGCGGCTGGGTCGGCGACGTGCCGAAATTCCGCTACAACCTCGACAAAATTCATGCTTTGGGCTGGAAAGCGTCGCTGAGTTCCGACGAAGCCGTGCAAAAAGCCATTGATTACATTTTGGAGAACGACTTATGCAACTTGTGATTCTGGCGGGCGGCAAAGGAACCAGACTGGGGCTGACGGACATTCCGAAACCCATGTGTCCGATTGCGGGAAAGCCGTTGCTGGAACGCCAAATCGAACTGGCGAAAAGTTACGGCATTGACGAAGTGTTCATTTTGTCAGGTTTCAAAGCAGAGGTCATTTCCGATTATTTCGGCGACGGGTCGAAGTGGGGCGTAAAAATCCGTCACGTCGTCGAACCGTATCCGCTGGGGACGGCGGGCAGTCTGAAGCTGCTGGAAAGCGAACTGCGCGACCGTTTCATGGTTTTTTACGGCGATGTCGTGATGGACTTCGACATCAACGCTTTCCGGAATTTCGACGCGTCGGACACCGGCAGCGTCGGCACTTTAATCGTCCATCCGGGAAACCACCCGTACGACAGCGATTTGGTCGAAATCGACGACGACAACCGCGTGACGGGATTCTTACCGAAACCTCACGCCCCCGATTTGATTTACAGAAACTTGAACAACTCGGCGGTGTACATTCTGTCGCCCGCGATTTTCGATTACATTGAAGCGGACAAAATGGCGGATTTCGGCAAAGACATTTTTCCCCGCGTCGTGGAACGGGGCGGGTGTTTGCGCGCCTATCACACGGCGGAATTTATTCGCGACATGGGAACGAAAGACCGCTTGGCGCAGATTTCAGCCGATTTTGAATCGGGACGCGTTGCCCGCTTAAACCGCAGGAACAAACGCCGTGCCGTTTTTCTTGACCGCGACGGGACGCTGAACGTCAACATGGACACGCATCCGACGGCTGACGGGCTGACTTTGCTGCCGCGCGCCGCCGAAGCCGTCCGGAAAATCAACGACAGCGACTATCTGGCGGTCATCGTCACAAATCAGCCGATGATAGCCAAGGGCTTCACGACGTTCGCCGAAGTTGAAAAAACACACAAGAAACTGGAAACTCTGCTGGGCAACGAACGCGCCTACGTCGACGCGATTTATTTCTGTCCGCATCACCCCGACAAAGGTTTTGCGGGTGAAGTGCCGGAGCTAAAAATCGACTGCGGCTGCCGCAAGCCCAAAGCGGGCATGCTGTTCAAAGCGGCGCGTGATTTCAACATTGATTTGGAAAATTCGTACATGGTCGGGGATTCGGACGCGGACACGCAGGCAGGCAAAGCCGCAGGATGCAAAACGCTGCAAATCGGCAAAGACGTTCCCGATGTGTTTGAAGCGGTTTCACGGATTTTAGAGGGGGAAAAATGATTATCACGCGCACACCTTTCCGCGTCAGCTTTGCGGGCGGAGGCAGCGACTTGGCAAACTATTACGAAAAATACGGCGGCGCGGTTTTGTCGACGGCGATTAACAAGTATTGCTACCTGTCCATGCACCCGTATTTTTTCAAAGACGGTTATTTTCTGAAATACGCCGAAGTTGAACACGCGGAAAACGTCGACGGCATCAAGCACCCCATTATCCGCGAAGTGTTCAAACTGCACAAGATCAAAGGCGTCGATTTGTCGTCCAGCGCGGATATCCCGTCGGGAACGGGATTGTCGTCGTCTTCGGCGTTCACGGCGGGATTGATTCATTTGTGCAACGCGTACAACGAAACGTACATGAGCAAAGAGGAAATCGCCGAACAAGTGTGTCATGTCGAAATCGACCTGCTGGGCGAACCGATCGGAAAACAGGATCAATACGCTTGCGCCTGCGGCGGACTGAACTTTATCGAATTTGAAAAAAGCGGCAAAGTCAACGTCGAAAAAGTCTATTTGACGACAGAGGGTTACGAACGGTTGGAAAACAATCTGATGCTGTTCTATACGGGGCAAACGCGCGCGGCGGGCGACATTTTGAAACAGCAAAAGAAAAACACGACCGACGACGCGGCGAAAATCGCCAATCTGCACAAAATGGTGCAGCTGGCAAAGGATTTGCGCGAAGAATTGCTGCATAACAACATCGATTCTCTGGGCGAAATTTTAAAGCTCGGCTGGGAATACAAAAAAGAACTGGCGGGCGGCATATCCAATCCGTTCATTGACGAACACCACGCCGCGGCGATGCGCGCGGGCGCTTTGGGCGGCAAGCTGCTGGGCGCGGGCGGCGGCGGTTTCCTGCTGTTCTATGTCAAAGAGGAAAATCATCAGCGCGTCCGCAACGCTTTGGCGAACTTGAAAGAAATGCCGTTCAAATTCGACAACAAAGGCACGGTCATTCTTCACTACAATAAACATTCGTTGAAAGGGCGTTTTTAAATGACGGACTTTACCCCCGACATTCAGGAATATCTGGACAAACTGAAATCCACAATCGACCGGCTGAATCATGCCGAAATCAACGATTTCATCAACCTGCTGCTGATCGCCCGCGACGAAGGACGCACCATTTTCATCATGGGCAACGGCGGATCGGCGGCGACGGCGTCGCATTTCTGCTGCGATTTCAACAAAGGCGCGTCTTACGGTTACGACAAGCGTTTCAAGTTCATCTGTCTGAACGACAACACGGCGACGATGATGGCGTATTCCAACGACGTCGCGTACGAAGACGCCATGGTTGAACAGCTGAAAAACTTTTTCATGCCGGGGGATTACGTCATCGGCATCAGCGGGTCGGGCAATTCCAAAAACGTCGTCAAAGCGATTGAATACGCGAACGACCGCGGCGGCGTGACGATCGGTCTGACGGGATACCAAGGCGGCAAGCTGAAACAAATCTGCGCCCATTCCGTCAACATGGGCGTCGACGACATGCAGATTTCCGAAGACCTGCACATGATGATGGACCACCTGACCCTGCGCGTCATTACGGGAAAAGTGTACTGAAGTATTCGTTTTTAAAATTTTGAGGAATAAAAAATGCGTTTTATCGTAAAGCAAACTGAAATAACGGCAAAAAAAATTGTTAAAAAGACAATGTTGATTGTACCGATAAAAAAGAAAACAATTAGAAATGGAATTATTAAGAAAAGTTTTTTGGGAATTCCGTATTACAAGAAAAAAATTATCAATAAAAATCAATTGTTGTTGACGGAAACGCAATCGAATATAAAAATCGCTTTTTTCGTCGGTTGCCCAGATGGTCGTAGCGAAAGGTATTATGTATGGGATATTTGTGATGCATTAGAGCGGAAAAATATAAAAACTAAAACAATATATTATCCTTATGAAATATCAGATGATGCACTGTGTTCGTTTTCCGTGCTTGTATTTTTCCGTTTAGCTGTAAATGATCAAATGAATGAAATGGTGTTTGATATTTTTAAACGTGCTAAAATTTTTAATATACCGTGTATTTTCAATGTTGATGATTTAATATTTGACGATACAGTAATAGAGTGTTATCCGAATTATAACACATGGACTGTTTCACAATACAATCAAGTTAAAAAAGATATCGAAGCATATAAAAATACAATATTTAACTGTGACGCGGCTTTCGTTTCTAGCAATTATCTGGTTAAAAAAATTAAGCCATTTGTTGAAGAAACATTTATGTTTCCATGCCTGATTTCTGAAAAACAATTTGAACGGGCTGATAAAATAAACAAAACGAAACGAAAAGACAAAAAAACAATCGATATTTGTTATTTGTCCGGAACGCCAAGCCATAATAACGATTTTCCGTCTGCTGAAAACGCTGTGCATAAAATTTTAAAAAAATATCCGCAAACGCGTCTTGTACTGGTTGGTCCGTTAAAACTGTCCGACAAATTTGACGACGTTAAATCGCAGATCGTTCGTTACGATTTAATGCCTTATTTGGATCTTCTTGATTTTACGGCAAAAATGGACATTAACGTGGCCCCGTTGATGGTTGATAATGATTTTAATAAAGCTAAAACAGCATTAAAATTTGTTGAAGCGGCTATTGTTAAAGTGCCGACTGTGGCGTCGCCCATTCCGTCCTATTGCGAATGCATTGATAACGGGAAAACCGGCTTCATCGCAGCCGATGACGATGAATGGTTCGGCGCGCTATCGCAATTGGTTGAAAGCAGACAGTTGCGGCAAGAAATCGCCGAACAAGCCTACGAATATGCTTTTCAACATTATTATATAGGCAACAGAATTGATGAAATCGTAGCCGCTTATAAAAAAATTATCGCTTCAAAGGAGAAGGATAAGAACGAATACGACGACTTTTTAAAGACAGCATATGGCAGAAAACAAAAACCGTTCGACATTCATTGTCTGGACATCGCTTTTTTGATTCCTGCTCCGATTGCTGGTGGAGGCGGTCATCGAAATATTTTCAGAGCGGTTAACTCTTTGAAGAAATTCGGACACAACGTTACGGTTTATTACATGGATTCCGATTTGCCCGCCAACATAATGAAGAAAAATTGCCAGAGATGGTTTTATGATATGGACGGCATAAATTTCATAAAATACGACGGGAATATCGGATATTACGATGTCGCCATCGCAACATATTGGACTACGGCATACGAAATCAAAAAAAATGAAAATCACTTTAAATATAAGTTCTATTTTACGCAGGATTTCGAAGCGTTGTTCAATCCGATGTCGTCCAATTATATATTAGCGGAAAACTCTTATAGGCTTGGGTTCTCGCACATTTGTTCCGGTCCGTGGATGCATAACTGCATTACCAGACGCTACGGCGTAAAATCCGATTACTTCCAATTTCCGATGGATAAAGGCATTTACAATACGAACAGTGTTCGGACGAAAAAAAACAAAAATCTTGTTTTCTTTGCGAAACCGGAAATGCCGAGGCGCTGTTTTGAATTGGGCGTTCAAGCATTGGAAAAATTTCACGCGCAACGTCCCGATGTCGAAATCATACTGTTCGGTTCGGAACATGTGAATCCGGATTGGATTTCCTTTCCTTGCACAATAAAAAAGGTTCTGCCCAAAATTACCGATTTGGCGGATATGTACCGCAACGCCGATTTCGGTTTGGTTTTCTCGACAACAAATCCTTCTCTGGTTCCTTATGAAATGATGGCTTGCGGTTGCCCCGTGGGGGATTTGCGCTATGACGATCCGTTGTCAAAGTACGGGAATTCGGAAGACAACGTCTTTTTGCTTGATCCTTTGCCGGACAATATGGCGCGAGAACTTGTTGAGATATTCAACGCCCCGGAATTGATGAAGAAAAAAGCCCGGTGCGGAAAAGAATTTGTTGAACGGAATTTCCCAACCGAAGAACAAATGGGGCGGAAATTTGAACAGATCATTTTGGATGAAATTAAATAACAGCGAGGCTCTCATGAAAAAATCAATCGGCTACAAACTTTGGAAACACCTAAATAAGAAATACGGAAATGCATCAAAAGAGCAATCTGCCCCCCCCTATCATCATTGAAAAACAACAAATATTACTTGATAACTGCATCATTTTTGATGGAGAAAGAATATTTAATTTTGATAAAATTAAAAAATATTTTGATGTTCAACTAGATGAAGGATGTATTATGAACAAGCTTGTACTAAACAGGTTTTGCGGAAATGACGCTGCCGTAAAAATTTGTGTACATGGAAATAATCATTTTGTTTATTTTGGACATAAAAATAAAATAGTCGGGCATATGATTATTGTTTTTTCTCCACCAAATTATGGTGAGACTTCTGATGCAAAAATTTTTATCGGAAATGGAAATATATTCAATGGGGATATTTATTTTTTTTGCACATTCAAAACAAAAAAGGAAAATAGTTGTTGGAAATGAAAATTTATTTGCAGGATCAATTTTCTTTCGCGGCAATCAAGAGCATCTGATATTTGATATAAATACAAAAAAAATTGTTAATAACGAATCAGATATTATTCTGCATAATCGAACATGGATAGGACAGGAAGTCGTTTTTCTGAATAAAGCGATTATTCCTTCTAATTGTGTTATAGGAATGCGTTCTATCGTGAATCGTGCTTTTGATGAAGAATATTGCATTATAGCCGGAACTCCGGCAGAAATCAAAAAACATAATATTATGTGGTCATAGGCTGTGAATGATGAATATTATTTAAATCAAAAAAGTCCTTTAGTTACAATTGAATGATATAAGAATCCGCAACGATTGAATAATCGTTGCGGATTGATTTTTTTAACGAAGCGTTCCTCTTATTTTATCTTTTTCAGACTTCCAATCCTTTAAAATAGTTAGAAAATCATCAAAGGACGAAACGTTTTCCAACTTTTCCAAAAGAAGCGGATCTGTTTTTTGCTCAAAGGCGTTTTTTCGGGAATTCCGAATCGCGCCTTTTCTCTTTTCTTCCACGATTTCCGGGTATTCGCCTTTTATCCAAAATATGCCGTTCGAATACAGAAAATCAGTTTCCTGATGATCGGTTTCTTCAATAAAACCGTTTAAACCGGCAACTGATTGATCTTTTTTCAAATCGGCAAGTTTTTTTCTGTAGTGGATAATTTCGCCGTTTCCGTTTTTTAATACAAACATTTTTTCCTCCATTAAAAATTAGACGGAACAAAAACGTTACAATAAAGAGAACATGTGTTTTGATATGCTTTTATTGTGAACGTATCCCCTTCTTTCATCGGAATGAAAACTGAAAAACCGCTTGTTCCCGAATTTGTAACGCTACCGTTGCGAAACAAAGAAACATCATTCAAATATCCTATCAGATATGAGTACGCATCCAAATCTCCGGCAAGGCATAAATAGCCACTTTGCGTCGCTGTAAATGTTTGCTCCGTTGTCGTTATCCGCGAATTGAAAATCCCGTGAACAGCTCCGGTCGTGTTTGGAAAAACGTAAGCGGCTATGTTCTTTTTTCCGTTGATTGATAAATTGTCGGCATCAATATTCGCTTTCGTTTCCAACATTGCTGCCGTATGGATCTCCGAATTCCTTGCGTTAACCGCAAATTCTTCCGCTTTTTGGGCTTTGCCTTGTGCATTTTCCGCTTGCGCCGTTGATGTTTCAGCCGCCGTTTGACAATCGGAAACAGCTTTGCGGATTGACGGAATCAAGCTGTCCGCCGCCGTGTCGTCGAAAATATCCACCGTCACCGCGCGCGCCGATTTTTCCGCCAGCTGTTGGACTTGCATTGTCAGCTTGTCAAAGCTGCGTTCCAGTGTTTCGGCGTGCAAAATTTCGTTGTCGCGATAGTCCGTTTCCTGCGTCAGCGGCACTTCGCGCACAATCGCGATTTCCGCCCCCGATTCCGGCGCGTCCGCAAACACCAGATTGCCGCCTTTGACCGTCCAGTCCGTCCGTTCCGTCTGTATGTCGTTCTTTTTCTGCCTGACTTTGATATGCTCCCGTTCCAAAAACGAAAACGGGATTGCAAATTCCGTCGCAACCCCGTTCCCGATATAAATCACCTTGTTCGTTTGACTGCTTACCGTCATTTTTATCCTCTCAATAAAAAAAAGACGAGGGAAGAAGCCTCTCGTCCTGACATCGGCACCCTGCTTTTGCATTTATATAACATATTGTGATTGTTTTTTCGGAAAAGTCAAGGCAAAACGTTCCGACGGATAACGAAGCTGAAAAAAAACAGGGGCGCGGCGGCGTCCCCGTTTTGAGAAGATGTCACAGGCTTTTCCCCAATTCGTAAGCCTGTCGCGGATATCGGGTTTGATTGACGGCGCCCGCCCGCCAAACGCCGGAGGCGATCACGCGTCCCGCGTCCGTCCAGCCCAGATAGTCCAGCAAAACGTCGTAGTGGGATTCGATCGGGACGGCTTGGGACGGGCGGGTGTTCGCGTACGTCATCAGCAGAACGGCTTTTTTCGGCGTGTGGATTTTGCCGTTGATCGCGTAGAACCGGTCGATCACGGTTTTCAGTTGCGCCGACAGCCCGAAATAATACATCGGCGACGCGAAAGCGACCAGATCGGCGTCGACGATGTTGTCGCGCACGAAATTGAAATCGTCGTCGAACACGCAATCGCCGTTCATGCCGCAACGGTCGCACGCGACGCAAGGGTGGACGTTTTTGAACGCGGCATCGAAACGCAGGACGGAATGTCCCGCTTCCGCCGCGCCTTTGGCGAACGCATCCGCCAAAGCCGACGAATTTCCGTTTCTGCGCGGACTGCCCGTCAAAATCAGGATTTTCATCGGTTTCGCGCTTTTTTCCGCCGCCGCGAAGGCTTTGGGTTTGACGACGCCCGCGACGGCGGCGATCGCGCCCGCCGCCAGCGTTTTTTTCAAAAATTCGCGACGTTCCATAAGGCGTTCCTTACAGTTTGGAATATTCGGCGTCCGAAACGGGTTCCAGCCATTCGTTGGACTGTTCCGTCCCCGGCACTTCGATCGCGATGTGGGAAAACCACGAATCGGCTTTCGCGCCGTGCCAGTGTTTCGTGTTCGCCGGAATAGTGACGACCATGCCGGGTTTCAGCGAAACGGCGGGTTTGCCCCATTCCTGATACCAGCCTTCGCCGGCGGTGCAGATCAGAATCTGTCCGCCGCCCGTTTTCGCGCGGTGAACGTGCCAGTTGTTGCGCGTTTTCGGTTCGAACGTCACGTTGGACATGTGCAGATCCGTTTCTTTCGGATTTGTCAGCGGGTTCAAGTACGAATCGCCGATGAAGTATTTGGCGTAGGCGGTGTTCAGCATTCCCTTGCCGAACACGTTTTGCTTTTCAAAGTCGGATTCGTCGCGCGCGGCGGCGATTTTCAAAATTTCGTCAACCTGCGCGTCGGTCACGCCGTTGTGTTTGGCGATGGCGATGTGGCTTTGCAGTTGCGGCGCGGCGTGCGGCAGCTGGGACAGCATCGCGACGGTGGCTATTTCGCGCGTTTTCCAGCTGACGTTGTCGCGGGCGAAGATGTCGCCGAACAGGTGCGCTTTCAGGTATTCGTCGATCGCGGGGGCGAAGTCGAACAGCCCGCCCTTGACTTCGCGTCCGACCAGTTTCGTCTGGTTTTCCGTTCCGAAATCGACGCTTTTCCCGGCGGGCGGGGGGGACGGTTCCGCGCCGGCTTCGTCTTTTCCGCCGCGTTCCGCCACGACCGATTGCAAAGTTCCCAAAGCGTTCAGCGACGCGGGAAAGCCGTCGTAAGCGTACAGCTGCACCAGAATTTCTTTGAACGTGTTGACGGGGACGCCGGCGTCCAGCCCGCCGTTCAGCGCGGTTTTCAGCGCGCCGTAATTGCCGCGGGCGGCGGTCGCCGCGACGGAAACGACGGCTTTTTCCTCTGCCGTCAGGGACGATTTTTCATTCATTGTCGACTCCTTTGCGAAACACGGCGCCGCCATCAGCGCCGAACAAACAAACGATACGAAAAGCTTTTTCATCAAAAGGCTCCTTTTTCTTCCGGATTACGAAAAAAGTCTGCCATTTAAAGTTTGCTTTAAGTCAAGAGAAAAAACGAGGGGCGCGTAAAAAAAACAGCCCCGCGGGGCTGTTTTTCGATGTTCGGTTTTTACTTTCCGGCTTTGTTCGCTTCGATCAGTTTGGCGTACAGCTCTTTGGTCTGCAAAGCGATGCTCTGCCAGCTGAAATGTTTTTCGACGCGCAGACGTCCGGCTTGTCCCATCTTTTTAGCCAAAGCGGGATCGCGGATCAGCAGGTTGATCTTTTCCGCCAGACGCGCGCCAAACGCGTCGCCGTCCTTCGGATCGTGCGGGAAAACGTCCGACAAGTCGGGATCGACCAGATACCCCGTTTCGCCGTCGACGACGACTTCGCAAATGCCGCCGACCGCGCTGGCGACGACGGGAGTGCCGCACGCCATGGCTTCCAGATTGATGATGCCGAACGGTTCGTAAATCGACGGACAGCAGAACACGGCGGCTTGCGAATAAAGGGCGATCGCCTCTTCGCGCGAAACCATTTCGGGAATCCAGACAACGCCGGAGCGAATCTGTTTCAGCGCGTTGACCATGCCTTCCAGTTCGGCTTTCATTTCGGGCGTGTCGGCGTCGCCCGCGCACAGAACCAGCTGCGCGTCGGGATCGAGCTTCGCGGCGGCTTTCAGCAGATACAGCAACCCTTTCTGGCGCGTCATGCGACCGACGAACAGGACGTAGGGTTTGTCCGTGCGAATGCCGAATTTCTGCAAAACGGCGGTGTTTTCAACCTGTTTGTACTGATTGACGTCAATGCCGTTGTAGATGATCGACACTTTGTCGGGATCGATTTTCGGAAACAGGCGCAGGACGTCTTCCTTCGTGCTGGTGGAAACGGCGATTACGGCGTCCGCCATTTCCAGCGCGGTTTTTTCAACCCAGCTGGACACGTCGTAGCCGCGCCCCAGCTGTTCGCGTTTCCACGGGCGCAGGGGTTCCAGCGAATGCACCGTGACGACCAGCGGAATGCCGTACAGCATTTTCGCCAGAATGCCCGCGAAATGCGCGTACCAGGTATGGCAGTGCGCGATGTCGGCGGTCATGTTTTCGCCCGCGAAGACCAATCCTTCGTACAACGCCTTTAACGGCGAAGTCAGTTCCTTGGGGCAGTCTTTGAACAGCGACGCGTCGGGCGTTTTGCCGTTGACGACCAGATTGCCGTCCTGCGACTGCTGGTCGTGGAAACTGCGGACTTCGACCTCCATCAGTTTAGCCAGCTCTTTGGACAGATATTCGACGTGAACGCCCGCGCCGCCGTAGATGTAGGGGGGGTATTCGTTCGTGACAAACATAACTTTCATATCGATAAAAACCTCCGAAAAAAATTTTCTGCATTAAGAATTACCTTTTAGGCGGCTTTCGTCAATCATTTATCGACGGCGAACGGGGATTTTTTTCGATTAAAGGGCTGGATTTTCCCGCCGATATTTTATAAAACAATAGGACGAAAGACGTCTTTACCATTCTGTCAAAGGATTTGCCATGCTGAACAGCGTGTTCGAACAAAACTTCCTGCAAAAAATGCCCGACGGCACCGTCAAACAGGTCAACCCGTTCACCGGAACGCAGGTGTGGACCGTCCCCGGTCGCGGCAAACGACCCACCGTCAACAAAAAAGCCGACGCGGCGAAGCCCGCCCCCCATTCCGGCGTCGAGGATTTCTGTTCGTTCTGCCCGTCCAACTATTTGAAAACGCCGCCCGAAAAATCGCGTCTGGTCAAAAACGCGGACGGCACGTTCGGCGTTCTGGAAAACCTGAAAGTGTCGCAGCTGTTCGACACGACCGCGGAATTCCGCCGCATTCCGAACTTGTTTGAAATCATTTCCTACGAATATTGGGAAAAGAACTACGCCTACGTCATTTCCGACAAAGCCAACGCCCACCGCGAAGCCTACATCGCCGAACCCGAAGGACGCCAGCACGTTCTGGACATCATCGAAGCCAAGCTGAAAATGAGCGGCTTGTCGCGCGAGGAAATCGACAGCATTTCGTCGGGACGCAAGCTGAAAATGGCGAACAGCTTTTTCGCGGGCGGTCACGAACTGATCGTCGGCAAACGCCATTTCGTCGAAGGATCGGACGACGTCAACGCGTCGTCGGGGACGCTGACGCCGGAAATGCACTACCAGTACATCAACTTCACGATCGGCGCGCTGAAAGACATCTATCTGAACAACCGCTACGTCCGTTACGTCACGGTGTTCCAAAACTGGCTGAACCAAGCCGGCGCGTCGTTCGACCACCTGCACAAACAGCTGGTCGCGATCGACGGCATCAGCGCGTCCAACGCCGCCGAATTCGAACTGGCGCGCGAAAACCCCAACATGTACAACGACTACGCCGTGAACTACGCGGGATACCAAAATCTGGTCTTCGCCGAAAACGACTACGCCGTCGCGTTCGCCGATTTCGGACACCGCTATCCGACGCTGGCGATCTATTCCAAAGCTGAAAAAAACCAGCCGTGGAACCAGACGCCCGAACAGATCAAGGGCATGTCCGATCTGGTGCACGCCTGCCACGCCGCGATGGGCAGCGAAATTCCCTGCAACGAAGAATGGTACTATCGTCCGCCCGCGGTTGACGTCGCCGTCCCGTGGCACATTCTGATCAAATGGCGCATCAGCAATCCCGCGGGTTTCGAAGCCGTGACGAAAATCTTTGTCAACACGGTCGATCCGTGGACGCTGCGCGACCGCATCGTCAGCCGCCTGTTCGAACTGCGCAAGGAAAACAAACTGGCGAAAGGCATCAAGATCGCGACCGAATGCGACTGCATTCCGAACAGCCTGATGTACAATCCGTCCCTGCAAACGACGTCGGCGCACCCGTTCGCGATGCGCGGTCGCGGCACGACGATGGATATGTAGCGCGGCAAGACGGTCGGCAAAACAAAATCGCAACTGCGAGCCCC
>DJRZ01000025.1 GCA_002440235.1 Alphaproteobacteria bacterium UBA6347 | reverse complement strand
CCTGAAAAAGAGGTGCGGAGCCGTCGAAAAGCTCTTGTCAAACCGACGCAGAGATACTGCGCCGTCACCGTTGCGCGCGTCGCGCGGCGGAAGTGTATCCCCGATTTCCTTGTACGGAACGGGGAGCTTTTGACGTATGTTCAGAAGCGCGCCGTCAACGGCGTCCGCTTTAAAGGTCAAAAGGATCACCGTTTGACATGATTTTTCGAACTCCCCGAACCGCTTTTTCAAGCGGTTGTTTTTATCTGGAAAGGGGAGAGAGTTATGAAAAGATTCCTTTTGTTTTTGTGTGCCGTGTCGGCGGCGGCACCCGTCGCGCGTGCTCAGACTTGTCCAAACGGTCAGTATTGGAACAGCATTGATAAAAAGTGCGACTCATGCCAGCAGGATTTTATGGGTGAGAAAGAACAATGCGTAGAATGCAAGGAAGCCTTTTTGATGTCGGACGGGAACAGCTTGACGGCGGATGTGGGTAAAAGCGTTGGCGAAAGCCGTCCGTTATGCACGAAGGTGAAAGAAGATACTTATTTTGTTGCCGGCAACGGGGAAATTATCGGGTGCTGGAACTTCAGCTGTAAAGATTATAAATGCATCACTAATATGGTGTACAATGGATCTAAATACGAATCCTCTAAAGTTTGCACACTCGGGTGTAGCGACGGTACTTATGAAAACGTGCACGGAGTTTGCGTCAGCTGTTCTGCAGACTGCCAAAAATGCGCTGTGGAAAATGGTGTCTATAAATGTTTGGTTTGCAGGGATTCCTACACGCTTACGGCTGATAAAACTTCTTGCGTCAAACAACCCGCCTGTCCGGCGAACTGTTCGGAATGCGACGATTCCGGCGCGTGTTTGAAATGCGAAAGCGAGTATGTTCTGAAAAACGGCGCTTGCGCGGTCAAGCCGAAGACGCAGGTCGCGTTCTGTCCGCCCGACAAAACGCTGAGCGCCGATCTGTGTTGTTGCATTTCGAAATGACCAAGGAAAAGCCCCCGTTTCGGGGGCTTTCGTTCGGCAATTTGCTTTCGGGGCAAGAAAGACGGCGCGGAGCGTTACCGTCCGTCGTCGCGTCCGACGCGGCGCGCGGCAAATTGTTTCGGCGCGGGCTGTTTCGATTTCGGGGCGGGTTTCGCGGGGTGCAGAACTTTTCCCCTTGAATCGACGACGTAAAACTTTTGATGCGACGCGTCGGGTTTGGAAAAAGCCGCCGATTTGTCCAGCGTCGCGGCGTGCTTTTTCGACAGCTTGTCCAAACGGTTGTAGGTGCCTTGCGACACGTAGTTGCGCGCGCTGTCCTGTAAAAACACGGTGTCCGCCGCCGTCATGTAGGAATTGCCGTTCAGCCGGCAAACGCGGTTGATGATTTCGGCGTCGGAAAAGTCGAACTGCATAATTCCCGACGCGGCGTTCTTTTTCTTCGCCGCCGAAAAAAACGTGTTCAGCGCGTCGACGTACCGGTCTTCGTAAGTTTTGACATAGCGGCGGTCGTTGTAATACGCCAGCATCGTATGTTTGGCGACGGAATCGGTCTGTTCGCCGAACTGTTTGCAAAATCCCTCGTAGGCTTTGACCAGATTTCCGTGCTCGCGCGCGAAAGCGTCGTAGACCGACGCGTCCCCCAGCGCTTTCAGCTCCGCCGCCGCGAACAGCTGGTTTTTCATGGCGTCGGCTTCCATCGCCTTGTTCATGGTGAAATAGGAACGCATGTTCAAATACGGTCCCACTTTGCACCCGTTCGCCGCTTGCAGGGCGTGCGTGCCTTCGTGCACCAGAATGGACGCGATCAAATCGTCGGAACATTCGGGATTGATCAAAATTTTTTTCAGATCGGGGTAGTAGGCGCCCCCCAGATCGGGACTGATGTCCGACGTGACTTCGACGGGAATGTCTTTTTTCGTCAATCCCGTCAAAACCGCCGCGCCCGTTTTGGTTTTCATCATGCGTTCGGCGGCGTCTTTCAGCCGGCTGCCGTCGAATTTCGCGACGACGGAATCGGTGCGCGCTTTGACGGAATCGGCGACGATTTCCGTTCTGTCCGAAACGGCGTCCCCGCCGACCGGATTGCCGGCAAAAGCGTTCGCCGGCGACAGAAACGACATGCCCGCGACCGTCAGGACAGCCGCCTTTTCCTTGACGCGGTCAAGGGCGGCTTGGCGTTTTTTGCCCGAAAAGATGTCCGAAAGCAATCCCATTTTAAAGTACCCCTCCGACTTTTTTAACGAAATATTTTCGCACATTAACCGTTAAAAATCAACGACTTGATTTTTCGTTTCGTCGATTCTTTCAAAAATGGAAGCGGGTGTTCAGTCTTCCAGTTTTGTTTGCAGAAACGTCATGAACGCTTTTTCGTCGTAAGGCGCGTCGAAACGGTCCAGCGCGTCGTCGACGGCTTTGTCGATTTCGCGCTCCGTCGCATCATCGTACAGCATTTTCAGCCGCCGCGTCAGTCTTTCGCGCCCGTCGGCGGTGTCGGGGGCAAAGCCTCCGCCGTTTTTCCCAGTTTGTTTGTTTTTCGCGATCGCCCGCGCTTCGTCCAACCAAGACATCTGATTTTCCTTTCTACGGCGTCAGTTCCGTTCCCGTTTTGTAGCATTCCCGCGTGTCGATGTCCCGCGCGGCGATTTCGTCAAACGCGGCGGCGCGGATATGTTCGTGCCGCCAGTTTTTCGTCGCTCGGCACAAATCCTTTAACGGCGCGGTTTTCGCCCATTCGCGCGCGTCGGCGGGCAGGGCGTATTCGCGTTCGTAAAACGGCTGTTTGCCGCCGGAAAACAAAGCGCACCCCGTCAGCGCAAGGACAAACGGCAAGACGGATTTTCTCACGGCGTTTCTCCGAACGGTTTCATGACGCGGTCCAAGACGCCCTGCATCGCCGACAGCGTCATGCCGAAGTTCGTCACGGGGACGCCGCGGCGCGCGCATTCGTTCAGGCGGCGCAGGTTTTCCAGCCGCGACAGCATGCACCCGCCGCAATGCACGACGACCTTGTATTTGTCCAAATCGGCGGGAAAGTCGATGCCCGCCGACCATTCGAAACGAATGTCCTTTCCGGTCGCTTTTTTAATCAAAGCCGGCATTTTGACGCGTGCGATGTCGTCGTCCTGAACGTGGTGGGAACAGGCTTCGGCGATTAAAACGGCGTCGCCGTCGTTCAGGTCGCGCAAACGCTTCGCCCCGTCGTACAGCAGTTTCAAATCGCCCTTGTAGCGCGCGAACAGCGTTGAAAACGTCGTCAGGGGGACGTTTTCGGGAACGGCGGCGGCGACGGCGCGAATCAACTGCGAATCCGTGACGACCAAAGCGGGCGGCGTTTTCATGTTCGCGGCGGCTTTCAGATAATCTTGATCGTTCTGCACGACGCAGGCGAAAGCGCCCGCGTCCAAAACGTCGCGAATGACCTGAACCTGCGGCAGGATCAGACGTCCTTTGGGCGCGGAGGAGTCGATCGGCGCGACGCAAACGACGGTCTGTCCCGCGGAAACCAAATCGCGCACCAAAGCGGGCGCCGTTTTCATATGTTCGGGAACCAGATCTTTCAACACCCGTTTCAACGTTTCGACGCCTTCGCCCGTTTTCGCGCAAACGGCGACGACGGGGCAGGGGACGTTCGAAACCGCGGGACGGGATTTGTCGCTTTTGTTCGCGACCAGAGCGAAAGGAATGTTTAAAGCCGTCATTTCGGCGATCAGGGCGCGTTCGCGTTCGCCGACGCCCGTTTCGTCCGTCACCAAAAGGGCGATGTCGACTTTGTTCATGACTTTCCGCGTCGCGGCGACGCGCAGTTCGCCGACGTCGCCCGTGTCGTCGACGCCCGCCGTGTCGAAAAAGGTGACGGGACCGACGGGAATCAGTTCGTAAATTTTCGAAACGGCGTCGGTTGTCGTTCCCGCCGTGTCGGAAACGATGGAAACGGGCTGGTCGCACAGGGCGTTCAGCAACGACGATTTCCCGACGTTGCGTCTGCCGAAAATGCCGATGTTCAGGCGTTCGCCGCGCGGTGCTGCGGTCATGGGCAATGCTCCTTTGCAAAAGAATCGTTTTTTCGCTTTTCTTTATACCTTTTTTTAGCTTTTATCTGAAAAAGTATTTTTAATCGAACCGTGTTTTTTTTAGGGAAGTCCGCTGATTTGAAAGCCAGAACGCCCATCGGGATTGTATCGGCGGCGCTGTTGAGCCTGACGGCAAACGGCGCGGCGGCGGACGTTTTCATGAATCCGGCGAACAACGCGTGGGCGCCGGAAAAGGTGTTTTCCCGTCCGTATCTGCAAAGCGACCCTTTGCCGCAGGTGTGGCAAACGGGGACGGCGACGCCGCGGTTCCGCCGCGCGTGGCGGACGGCGATAACGCCGGAAACGGAGGGCGAACACGCTTTGCGCGTCTATGCGAAGCAAATCGAAACGCTGGATATGTTAAACGATTTCGACCGGATCGCGCGCCTTGATCCCGAATCGGAACAAGCCGAAATCTCCGCCCTGTTGCGGGAGGTGTTCGAAATCGCGGATCGATCGGAACAAACGGCGTCGCGCGCCTTGGACGAACGGGACGCCGAATGGCTGAGCGCTTTGCGGCGGGCTCGGGAAAACGCGTCGACGGAAACGGACGACGGGCTGAAACGGCTTTCGGCTTATTTTTCCTTGCTGGACGACTTCGCCGCCGACGAAATCAGGTTGCGGCGGGTGCTGACCGCTTTGGACGCGGCGCAGAAAACGCGCGA
>DJRZ01000014.1 GCA_002440235.1 Alphaproteobacteria bacterium UBA6347 | reverse complement strand
GACGACGATTTCGAAACGCTGAAAAAAACGGACTTTTTGCCGTTCGCCCGTCTGGCGGACGCGCCGTGGGGCATGACCGCGCACGTTTTATATACGGCGGTCGACGAACACAACCCCGCTTCCCTGTCCGAAAAGGTCGTTCAGGACGTGATCCGCGGCGAAATCGGATTCAAGGGATTCCTGATCAGCGACGATTTGTCGATGAAGGCGCTGTCCGGCGCGCTGTCCGATCTGACGGCGGAAACGCTGGCGGCGGGGTGCGACGCCGTTCTGCACTGCAACGGCGACATGGACGAAATGGATTTGATCGCGTCCGCGGCTGAACCGTTGTCCGCCCGCGCGATGGAACGCTACGTCCGCGGTCGGAAACTGTGCGCGTCGGCTGTCGAAAGCGCGGACCCGTTCGATTGCGACGCGGCGCGTCTGCGGCTGGCGCAAAAAACGGCGGTGATGAATGAGTGCGCTTGACACCGTTCTGTCCTGGCTGGTTCTGTTCGTTCCCGTGATGCTGGCGATCGTTCTGCACGAAATCGCGCACGGGTGCGCCGCGCTGTGGTTCGGCGACACGACGGCGAAGCGGGCGGGGCGTCTGTCCCTGAATCCGCTGCGTCATGTCGACGCGGTCGGGACGGTGCTGTTTCCGTTGTTGCTGGTGCTGTCGGGACTGCCGTTCGTTTTCGGGTGGGCGAAACCCGTTCCCGTGAATTTCGCTCGTCTGAAAGATCCCAAAAAAGACATGGTTCGCGTCGCTTTGGCGGGACCGCTGACCAATCTGCTTCTGGCTTTGGCGGCGTTTTTCGTGTTGAGCGTGTGCAAAAACGTTCTGCATGTTCTGCCGCCCGCGCCGCTGGCGCAGTTTTTGGTGAACACGATCGTTTTCAATCTGTCGGTGATGGTGTTCAATTTAATCCCCGTCCTGCCGTTGGACGGCGGTCGGATTTTGACGGGGCTGTTGCCGTTGCCGCTGGCTTTGCGTTTCGCGCGGACGGAAAAGTACGGTATGGGGATTATGGTCTTCCTGTTGATTTTTCTGCCGGCGTTCGGCGGATATTCCGGAACGGATCTGGACGTCGTTTCGAACTTCATGGGACGGTGCGTCCGTTTTTTAATGGTGAATTTAGGTTATTTTTTCGGCTTAGACGGAGGAAACAAACTGATGAGCATCGGATTTTTTCAACTGATGGTGATTTTGCTGATCGTGCTGGTTCTGTTCGGACGCGGCAAACTGCCCGCGCTGGCGGAGGATCTGGGTAAAAGCTTCAGCGCGTTCAAAAAAGGATTGAAAGACGGAGAGGACGACAAGCCCGCCGCCGACCGGTCCGATGAAAAACAGGATAAATAACCCGTGTTCGGAATCAGCGGCGCGGAATTCGCCGTCATCGTCGTCATCGCCATGCTGGCGGTCGGACCGAAGCAGATGCCGCAGGTCTTGCGCGCGTCCGGAAAGGCGTATCGAAAGTTAAACCGATTTGTTAAAAAGACGTCGCAAGTCATTGACGACATTATGTATGACGCCGATAAAATCGCGGACAAAGCCGAACGGGCGCTGAACGCGCAAAACGGGGAAAAGACGGACGGGGAGCGGAAGAAAAACGATGGCGAATGACGTTTTGCCGCCCGACATCGTTGAACAAAAAGACGATGAAAAACTGATGAGCTGGACGGGGCATCTGTCCGAACTGCGCGGTCGGCTGTTGAAGACGTTCCTGTTTTTCGCGGCGGCGTTTTGCGCGCTTTATCCGCTGTCCGGCTATGTGCTGGACGTTTTGATGACGCCGTTGGCGCGGGCGACGGGGCAGGTCGGCGGTTCGGGGCGCGTCATTTTCACGGGCGTGGCGGAAGGGTTCGTCACGCATTTGAAACTGTCGGCTTTCGCCGCCGTGATTTTCACGTTTCCGTTCGCGGCGTTTCAGACGTGGCGTTTCGTCGCGCCGGGGCTGTACGAAAAGGAACGCGCGTTCGTGCGTCCGATTTTCTTTCTGTCGCCCGTTTTGTTCGCGGCGGGCGGGCTGTTCGTGTTTTACGCGCTGATGCCCGTGGCGTTCCGTTTTCTGCTGTCGTTTCAGCGGCTGGCGGCGGAAAAGGACGCTTTGCCCGTCGTTTTGGAAGCCAGATTAAGCGAATACCTGTCGTTTCTGACCGATCTGATTTTGGCGTTCGGGCTCAGCTTTCAACTGCCCGTCGTTTTGGCCGTGCTGGGGCGGCTGGGGGTGATCACGGCGCAAAACCTGCGGGATTTCCGCCGCTACGCGATCGTGTTCGTCTTTACGGTCGCCGCCGTTTTGACGCCGCCGGACATCGTCAGTCAGTTCGCTTTGGCTTTGCCGCTGATGTTTTTGTACGAAAGCGCCGTTTGGTATATTCAATCCCTTGAAAACAAAACGGATCGGGACTATAAGTAATAAAATTTTTTCTGCTGGGAGGCACTATGTACGATATTAAATGGATCAGGGAAAACCCCGAATTGTTTGACAAAGGCTTGGAACGCCGCGGGTTGCAGCCCCGTTCCGCCGAAGTTTTGGAACTGGACAGAAAGTACCGCGCGGCGCAGACCGACTTGCAGGAAATGCAGTCGCGCCGCAACGATTTGTCCCGTCAGGTCGCCGAAGTCAAAAGAAACGGCGGCGACGCCGACGTCCTGATGCACGAGGTCGGAGCCCTGAAACGCAGTATGGCTGACGCGGAAGAGGACGTTTGCGCGCTGTGCGACCAAATCGACGCCGTTTTGAAAACGTTGCCGAACCGTCCCGCCGATGATATTCCCGACGGATTGGACGACACGACGAACCGCGAAATCCGCCGCTGGGGCGAACCGCGCAAGTTCGATTTCAAACCGTTGGAACACGACGAAATCGGCGCCAAGCTGGGCATGATGGATTTCGATCAGGCCGCCAAGGTGTCCGGCGCGCGCTTTGTCTATCTGCTGGGTGATCTGGCGCGTTTGGAACGGGCTTTGGCGCAGTA
>DJRZ01000042.1:41086-46096 GCA_002440235.1 Alphaproteobacteria bacterium UBA6347 | reverse complement strand
CGTCTCCAAAATCATTGAGTAACAGAGGAAATTGATCATGGAAGGTCAAAATATTAGAATTCGTCTGAAAGCTTTCGACCATCGGTTGTTAGATCAGTCGACTCGCGAGATTGTAAACACGGCAAAACGCACGGGAGCGCAAATTTGTGGTCCTATCCCCTTGCCAACTCGTATAGAAAAGTTTACAGTAAACCGTTCGCCGCACGTTGATAAGAAGTCGCGCGAACAGTTTGAAATCCGCACTCACAAACGGGTGCTTGACATCATCGATCCGACTCCGCAGACGGTTGATGCTTTGATGAAGCTCGATTTGGCTGCCGGTGTTGACGTCGAAATTAAACTTTAAAGGATAAAAGAGCCATGCGTAGTGGTCTTATCGCTGAAAAAATGGGCATGACTCGCCTCTTTACGGAAGACGGGACTCACGTTCCCGTCACCGTTTTGAAGGTTGAGGGATGCGAAGTCGTCTCTGTCCGCACAAAGGACAAAGACGGTTATGTCGCGCTGCAGTTGGGTTTTGGTAAAACAAAGGCAAACCGTGTTTCCAAATCGGTTCGTGGCCACTTTGCCAAAGCCAACGTCGAATTGAAGCGCAAACTGGTTGAATTCCGGGTTAGTGAGGATTGCGTCCTTAACCCCGGCGATGAATTGTCCGCCAATCATTTCATTGCGGGTCAGTTCGTCGATGTCGTCGGCACTTCCGTCGGTAAGGGATTTGCCGGTGCTATGAAACGTCACAACTTTGCCGGTCTTGAAGCTACACACGGTGTTTCCATTTCTCACCGTTCGTTGGGTTCCACGGGTAACCGTCAGGATCCGGGTCGTGTCTTCAAGGGAAAGAAAATGGCTGGACATCTGGGCGCCGAACGCGTCACCGTCCAGAACCTGAAAGTCGTCGCGACGGACGCCGATCGTGGTTTGATCATGGTCAAAGGCGCCGTTCCGGGATTTGAAGGGGCTTATGTTTTGATTAAAGACGCTGTGAAGAAAGCTCTTCCCGAAAACGTTCCCATGCCTGCCGGTCTGAAAGCCAAGGCTGCCGTTGCGGGAGAAAAGGTCGCAGCTTCTGATGAAGTGAAGGAATAAGGGCGATGAAATGTGATATCGTCAATCTGGATAACCAGAATGTTGGTTCGATGGAACTGGCCGACAGCGTTTTCGCCGTCGAAGTCCGCGCCGACATCTTGAGCCGGGTCGTCAACTGGCAGCTGGCGAATCGTCGCGCGGGAACGCACAAGACGAAAACGATCGCCGAAGTCAGCGGCACGACGAAAAAACCGTACAAGCAAAAAGGTACGGGCAACGCCCGTCAGGGGTCGTTGCGCGCGACGCAGTTCCGTGGCGGCGGCATCAGCTTCGGTCCGGTCGTCCGTTCCCATGAACAGGATCTGCCGAAGAAAATCCGTCGTTTGGGCATGCGCTGCGCTTTGTCCGCGAAAGCCAAAGACGGAAAGCTGGTCGTCGTTGACGCCCTGAAAATGCAGGAAGCGAAAACGAAAGACCTGTTGTCCAAAATGGAAAAGATGGGATTGTCTTCCGCTTTGTTCATCGGCGGCGCCGAATTGGACGACAATTTTTCCATGTCCGCGCGCAACATCGTCGGTATCGACGTTCTGCCGCAGCAGGGTGCCAACGTTTATGACATTCTGCGCCGCGACACGTTGGTTCTGACCAAAGAAGCCGCAGAAAACTTGGAGGCTCGACTGAAATGAGTAAACCGGAAATCAAAGTGACGGAAAAAATGTACGACACGCTGTTGCACCCCGTCATCACGGAAAAAGCCATGAAGTCTTCCGAAAACGGACAGGTGACTTTCCGTATTCCGTTGACGGCTACGAAAACCGAAGTCAAAGCGGCTGTTGAAGCTTTGTTCGGCGTTAAGGTTAAATCTGTCAACACCGTTCGCACCAGCGGCAAAACGAAACGTTTCCGCGGCGAAATCGGCAAACGCAGCGATTCCAAAAAAGCGATCGTTACGCTGGCAGAAGGTCAGAATATTGATTTTACGACGGGAGTTTAAGAGATGGCTTTGAAAACTTTTAAAGGGGTCACTCCCAGCCGCAGACACCTCGTTCTGGTTGAACGCGGCGATCTGTACAAAGGCGGTCCCGTTAAAGAACTGACCGAAGGTTTGACGAAAACCGGCGGTCGCAACAATCAGGGGCGCATCACCAGCCGCCGTATGGGCGGCGGTCACAAACGCCGTTATCGTTTCATCGATTTCAGACGCGACAAATTCGACGTCGTCGCTACGGTGGAACGTCTGGAATACGATCCGAACCGCACGGCGTTCATCGCTCTGGTCAAATATGAAGACGGCGAACGTTCTTACATTTTGGCTCCGCAGCGTCTGCAGGTCGGCGACACGGTCGTTTCCGGCGAAAAAGTCGACATCAAACCGGGCAACGCCATGCTGTTGAAAAACATGCCTGTCGGTACGGTCGTCCACAATATCGAACTGAACCCCGGTCGCGGCGGTCAGGTCGCCCGTTCCGCGGGTTGCTACGCCCAGTTGATCGGTAAAGACGCCGGTTATGCCCAGTTGCGTTTGAACTCGGGCGAATTGCGTCTGGTTCGCGGTGAATGCCTGGCGTCCGTCGGCGCGGTTTCGAATCCCGACAAACAGAACGAAAACGGCGGCAAAGCCGGTCGTTCCCGCTGGTTGGGCGTTCGTCCTTCCGTCCGCGGCGTCGCGATGAACCCTGTCGATCACCCGTTGGGCGGTGGTGAAGGTCGTTCCTCGGGCGGTCGTCATCCGGTCACCCCGTGGGGCAAGTGCACCAAGGGCAAGAAGACTCGCACGAACAAGAAGACCAACGTCTTCATTATGCGCAGTCGTCATGCTTCGAAGAAAAAAGCTTAATTAGGAGGGTAGTAGATTATGTCTCGTTCCGTTTGGAAAGGTCCCTTTGTTGACGGTTACCTTCTGACGAAAGCAGAAAAGGTACGTGAATCGGGTCGAAATGAAGTCATCAAGACTTGGTCGCGCCGTTCAACCATTCTTCCGCAATTTGTGGGTTTGACTTTTGGCGTTTATAACGGTAAAAAGTTTATTCCTGTCCTCGTTACCGAAAACATGATCGGGCACAAGATGGGCGAATTCGCCCCGACGCGCACGTTCAACGGTCACGCGGGCGACAACAAAGCCAAGAAGGGCTAAGAACATGGTAGCGAAAAAAGAAATGAAAACAGCAAAAGCTTGCGCCAGCACGATTCGCAGCAGCACGCGTAAATTGAACGTCGTCGCCGCTTCGATTCGCGGTATGGAAGTCGGAAAAGCCCTGTCTCAGCTGAGCTTTTCCCCGCGCCGCGTCGCAGGCGAAGTGAAAAAAGTATTGCAGTCGGCGATTGCCAATGCCGAAAACAATCACAACATGGACGTTGACAAACTGGTCGTCGCCGAAGCTTATGTCGGCAAGGCGCTGGTGATGAAACGTTGGCAGGCTCGCGCCCGCGGTCGTGCCGGTCGTGTTGAAAAGATGTTTTCCAACCTGACAGTTGTTGTACGCGAAAACGAGGAGAACCGTTAAAATGGGGCAGAAAGTTAACCCGATTGGTTTGCGTTTGGGAATTAACCGCACGTGGGATTCCCGTTGGTTTGCTGACGCTGATTATGCCAAACAGCTTCACGAAGACTTCAAGATCCGCAATTTCTTGAAGAAGAAGCTGGCTCAGGCGGGCATCAGCCGCGTGATTGTCGAACGTCCGGCGAAAAAAGCCCGCATTACGATTCATTCCGCGCGTCCCGGCGTCGTCATCGGCAAAAAGGGACAGGATATCGACGCTCTGAAAAACGAACTGCAAAAGATGACGGGCGGCGAAATCCACCTGAACATCGTCGAAGTCAAGAAACCCGACTTGGACGCTCAGCTGGTCGCCGAAAGCATCGCTCAGCAGTTGGAACGTCGTGTTTCTTTCCGCCGCGCGATGAAACGCTCCGTCCAGTCCGCCCTGCGTCAGGGTGCGGAAGGTATCCGCATCAACTGCGGCGGTCGTCTGGGCGGCGCCGAAATCGCCCGTACCGAATGGTACAGAGAAGGTCGCGTTCCTCTGCATACGCTGCGTGCGGATGTGGATTACGGAACCTCCACCGCGCATACGACATACGGCGCCTGCGGTGTCAAAGTCTGGATTTTTAAAGGCGAAATCTTGGCTCATGACCCGATGGCGCAGGATAAACGTCTGTCGGACGCTCAACGCTAAGAAAGGACAAGTGAGAGATGTTAAGTCCTAAAAGAACAAAATTCCGCAAGCAATTCAAAGGTCGTATTCACGGCGTTGCCAAAGGCGGAACGACGCTGGCTTTCGGATCTTTCGGTCTGAAAGCCATGGAGCCGGAACGTGTGACGGCTCGTCAGATCGAAGCGGCTCGTCGCGCGATCGTGCGCCACATGAAACGTCAGGGACGTTTCTGGTTGCGCATGTTCCCCGACGTTCCCGTTTCGAAAAAGCCCCCTGAAGTTCGTCAGGGGAAAGGGAAGGGTAACCCTGAATTTTGGGTTTGCCGCATTAAACCGGGTCGCATCATGTTTGAAATTGACGGCGTATCCGAAAAGACTGCGCGCGAAGCTTTCGATTTAGCTGCCGCTAAACTGCCGATCAAGGCGCGTTTCGTTTCCCGCAGCGTTGTTGAGGAGGCGTAAGCTATGGCTAAAATTAAAGATTTGCGTGCTAAAACCGATGATCAGCTGAATGAACAGATCATTGCCCTGAAAAAAGAAGGCATGAACCTGCGTTTTCAGCAAACCAGCGGTCAGCTGACGAATACCGCGCGTATGGGTCAGGTGAAACGCGAAGTCGCTCAGATCAAGACGATCTTGGCTGAACGCAAAACGGGGTCTAAGGAGTAATAAAGATGCCCAAACGTATTTTGCAGGGTGTTGTCGTCAGCGACAAAATGGACAAAACGGTCGTCGTCAAAGTCGAACGCCGCGTCATGCACCCGATTTATAAAAAATTCATCCGGCGTTCCAAAAAGTACGCCGCTCATGACGAACTCAACCAGTTCAA
>DJRZ01000042.1:17865-41050 GCA_002440235.1 Alphaproteobacteria bacterium UBA6347 | reverse complement strand
TTTCCAAGTCCAAAACTTGGGAAGTTCTGGTTGATGCCGGTTAAACGGGAAAGTAGAGGATTTATCCCATGATTCAAATGCAAAGCAACCTGGATGTCGCTGATAACTCGGGCGCGCGCAAAGTGCAGTGCGTAAAGGTATTAGGTGGATCCAAACGTAAGACGGCATCTGTCGGCGACGTTATTGTTGTTTCTATCAAAGAAGCGATACCGCGCGGACGTGTCAAAAAGGGTGATGTTCACCGTGCGGTTATCGTGCGTACCAAAAAGGAAATCCGTCGTACCGACGGCAGCGCAATCAGATTCGATTCCAACGCCGCCGTTCTGATCAACAAAGACGGAGAACCCATCGGTACCCGTATTTTTGGCCCGGTGACCAGAGAATTGCGTGCGAAGAAATATATGAAAATTATTTCTTTGGCGCCCGAAGTAATCTAAGTTTTAGAGGGTCAGAAATGAAAATCAAAAAAGGTGACCAGGTCATCGTGACGACCGGTCGTGACAAAGGCAAGCAGGGCGAAGTCCTGCGCGCCATGCCCAAGACCAACAAGGTCGTTGTCCAAGGTGTCAATATCGTCAAACGCCATACGCGTCCTTCGCAGACGAATGCCGGCGGCATCATCTCGAAAGAAGCTCCGATTGACGTTTCCAACGTGGCTTTGATTGATCCGGAAACGGGGAAAGCCACCCGCGTCGGCTATCAGGTCGTCGACGGCGAAAAAGTCCGCGTTGCGAAAAAGTCCGGCAAAGTCATCGCCGCGAAATAAGAGGAGTAGGTGATATGGCAAGACTGTATGATCATTACAAAAACGTAATCCGTCCCAAACTGGAAAAGGAATTCGGCTATAAAAACCAACTGGAAATCCCCCGTTTGGAAAAAATCGTCATCAACATGGGCGTCGGTCGCGACGCCGTTGAAGACCGCAAGGCCGTCGACGCCGCCGTCCGCGACCTGACCGCCATTTCCGGTCAGAAGCCCGTCGTGACGCACGCGAAAAAGTCCATCGCGGCTTTCAAACTGCGCGAAGGCATGCCGATCGGTTGCAAAGTCACTCTGCGCCGCGAACGCATGTATGAATTTCTGGATCGTCTGGTCACGATGGCGTTGCCGCGTGTGCGAGATTTTCGCGGAATTTCAAATAAAAGCTTTGACGGCAAGGGAAACTATGCTATGGGTTTGAAGGAACAGATCGTTTTCTTGGAAATCGATTACGATTCTGTTGATAAAATCCGTGGTTTGGATATAGTGTTCTGCACATCGGCCAAAACCGACAAGGAAGCGAAGGCTCTGCTCGCCGGTTTCGATATGCCGTTTGCAAAATAACTTGAGCGATTGGAGAACAAAAAATGGCAAAAACAAGCGCTGTCGAACGCAATAAGAAACGTGAACGCATGGCTAAACAATACAAAGCCCGCCGCGACGCTCTTAAAGCGAAAATCAAAGACCGCTCGGTTTCCGAAGAAGAACGCTTTGACGCCGTGTTGAAGCTGGCCGAATTGCCCCGCAATTCGTCCGCGACGCGCGTTCATCTGCGTTGTGAATTGACAGGTCGTTCTCGCGGCAACTACCGCAAGTTCAAACTGTCTCGTGTTGTGTTGAGGGACTTGGCCTCGAACGGTCAGATCCCCGGCATGGTTAAGTCTAGTTGGTAACATCAAGTTAGGTAAGGAGATACTACCATGTCATTTTCCGATCCGTTGGGAGATATGCTGACCCGTATTCGTAACGGTCAGCAGGCTCGCAAGAGCGACATTACGGTGCCGGCTTCGAAACTGCGCGAAAACGTGCTGGAAGTTTTGAAGCGTGAAGGGTTCATTCGCGGCTATTCGCGCGTGAACGTCCGCAAAGGCATCGACGAAATCAAAGTTGAACTGAAATATTTTGAAGGCCGTCCGGTCATCAGCGAAATCGCCCGCGTTTCCACGCCGGGACGCCGCGTGTATTCCCGTGTCAAGGATTTGCAGAAATTCTACAACGGGCTGGGTATTTCCGTTCTGTCGACGCCGCAGGGCGTCATGTCGGATCACGAAGCTCGCCAAGCCAATGTCGGCGGCGAAGTTTTGTGCAAAGTGTTCTAAGAGGGGAGTTTAAACATGTCTCGTGTTGGTAAATACCCTGTCATTGTTCCCGCCGACGTTACGGTTGACGTTAAAGGTCAGCACGTCAAGGTCAAAGGGAAGTTGGGTGAATTGGAATATACGGCTGCCGACGACGTCGATTTGAAGTTTGAAGACAACAAACTGTGGGTTTCCCCGCGCAAATCCGAAACCGGCATCAACCGTTCCTCTTGGGGGACGACGCGCGCCCGCCTGAACAATCTGGTCAAAGGCGTCCACGACGGTTTTTCCAAGAAACTGGAAATCAACGGCGTCGGTTACAAGGCGCAGGTTCAGGGCAAAATCCTGAAAATGAGCTTGGGCTTCAGCCATGATGTCGATTTCGAAATTCCCGCCGGATTGAAAGTCGCCTGCGCGACGCCGACGAACGTCGAAATCTCCGGCGTCGACAAACAGGTCGTCGGACAGTTCGCCGCGGTTATCCGCGCCAAACGCCCGCCCGAACCCTACAAAGGAAAAGGCATCAAATACGAGGGTGAATACATCCTGCGTAAAGAAGGTAAGAAGAAGTAAGAGGGAACGAAAATGAGCAAGGCAAGAATCCAATTTGAAGGCCGTCGTATCCGTACCCGTGCTTCCCTGCGGCGTAAATCCGCCGGACGTGTGCGTTTGTCCGTATTCCGTTCGGGACTGCATATTTACGGTCAGGTCATCGACGACAAAGAAGGTAAGACTTTGGCTGCAGCCTCCACGGCTGAAAAAGAAGTCAAAGCTTCGTTGAAAAGCGGAGCTACGGTTGCCGCCGCCGCCGTTGTCGGCAAGCTGATCGCGGAACGTGCTCTGGCAGCCGGTGTCAAAGAAGTCGTCTTTGACCGCGGCGGATATGTCTATCACGGTCGCGTGAAAGCTTTGGCGGAAGCCGCCCGTGAAGCCGGTTTGTCATTCTAATAGGAAAATGTAATTATGGCACGTACACCTAATACAGAACGCCGCCGCGGCGGCGAAAAAGAACGCGAAAACGATCGTGAGCGCGCTGATCAGCGCAACGATCGCGACCGCGAGATGGACGAAATCGTTGACAAGCTTGTGTATGTCAACCGTGTTGCGAAGACCGTCAAAGGCGGTCGCCGCATGGCGTTTGCCGCTCTGGTCGTCGTCGGCGACCAGAAGGGACGCGTCGGTTTCGCTTCCGGCAAAGCCCGCGAAGTTCCCGAAGCGATCCGCAAAGCCACCGAAAAAGCCAAACACGAAATGTTCCGTGTTCCGTTGCGCGAAAACCGCACGTTGCACCATGACGTTCGCGGCAGATTCGGCGCCGGAGAGGTCGTTCTGAGAACGGCTCCCGCCGGTACGGGGATCATCGCCGGCGGTCCCATGCGCGCCGTTTTCGAAACGATGGGCATTCAGGACATCGTCGCGAAATCGATCGGTTCGCAGAATCCGCACAACATGATCAAGGCGACGTTCGCCGCTTTGAAAATGGTCAGCTCTCCGCGCATGGTCGCCGCCAAACGCGGCAAAAAAGTCGGTGATTTGATCGTTGCCCGCGACGGTGCCAACGCTGTCGCCGTGAAGGAGTAAGACGATGACCGAACAAGCGAAGACGATTAAAGTCAAACAGACCGGAAGCATCATCGGCGCGACGAAAGTTCAGCGCGCCACGATGCTGGGTTTGGGTCTGAAAAAGATGAATGCTGAAAAAGTGCTGCAGGATACGCCTGCCGTACGCGGTATGATCACAAAGGTCGCCCATCTGGTGACCGTGGTTGAAGACTGAACGGTTTGCGCGCCGTTTGAAATCCGGACGGCGCGCGCCGATTTACTTAAAGCGAGTTAAAAATATGAAACTGAATGAAATTCGTGATAACGACGGCGCCCGCAAAGGTCGTATGCGCATTTGCCGCGGCATTGGCAGCGGCAAAGGCAAAACCGGCGGTCGCGGCGGAAAAGGTCAGACGGCTCGTACAGGCGTGGCGATTAACGGTTTCGAAGGCGGTCAGATGCCCCTTTACCGTCGTTTGCCGAAGCGCGGCTTCAATAACATTTTCGCGAACAAATACGCGGAAATCAATTTGGACCGTTTGCAGGCTGCGATCGACAAGGGCGTGGTTGACGCTTCCAAAGAAATCGATATCGACGTTTTGCGCGCCGCCGGCGTTGTGAAACAGGCTTTCGACGGTCTGCGTTTGCTGGGCAACGGCGAACTGACGGCGAAAGTGACCATCAAGGTCGCCGGTTCCACCGAAGCCGCGAAAGCGGCTGTCGAAAAGGTCGGCGGTCAGGTTATCATCGCCGAATAATCGAATCCGTAAAATTGCAAAAGAGGGGAAAACCCTCTTTTGCGCGTTTTAATTTAATTATCAGTGGAAAATGAAAATGGCTCCTCAAACGCAAAAAATGGCAAACGGTTTAGGGTGGGAAACATTCGCGAAAGCGACCGATCTGCAAAAACGTCTTTTGTTCACGCTGGGGGCTATGGTTGTTTATCGTTTGGGGACTTTCATTCCCCTGCCCGGAATTAACGCCACGGTTTTGGAAGACATCTTTTCCAGACAGGCGGGCGGCATTCTGGGAATGTTCAATATGTTCACGGGCGGCGCTTTGTCCCGTATGACTTTATTTGCTTTAAACATTATGCCGTACATTTCGGCGTCCATTATCGTCCAGCTGGCGGCGTCGGTTCTGCCGTCGCTGATCGCTTTGAAAAAAGAGGGCGAATCGGGTCAGCGCAAGATGACGCAGTACACGCGTTATCTGACGGTTCTGATCACGATCGTGCAGGCTTACGGTCTGGCGATCGGGCTGGAATCCATGATCGGTTCGGCCGGAACGTCCGCCGTTTTGAACCCGGGGGCGTGGTTCCGTTTTACGACGGTCGTTTCCCTGTTGGGCGGCACGATGTTCATCGTGTGGCTGGGCGACCAGATCACGGCGCGCGGCGTCGGCAACGGTTCGTCGCTGATTATCACGGCGGGCATCGTCGCCGGCATTCCGATGGGATTGGCGCAGACGTTCGAACTGGCGCGCGCGGGATCGCTGTCGACGGTCGCTTTGTTCGCGATTTTGCTGGTCGCTTTGGCTTTGGTGTGGTTCGTCGTGTTTTTTGAACGCGCCCAGCGCCGCATTCTGGTTCAGTATCCGAAACGCCAGATGGGCGGTCGCATGATGAACAGCGAAAGTTCTCACCTGCCGCTGAAATTGAATCCGACGGGCGTCATTCCGCCGATCTTCGCCAGCTCGCTTTTGCTGTTGCCGATGTCGATCGTGAACATGTCCGTCAACAGCGGCAACAACGCCGATTGGCTGGTCGCCCTGTCGTCGATTCTGGCGCACGGTCAGCCCGTTTATCTGGCGCTTTACGCCGCTTTGATCATTTTCTTCACGTTCTTTTACACCGCGGTCGTGTTCAATCCCGAAGACACCGCCGACAACCTGAAACGTCAAGGCGGCTTTATCGCCGGAATCCGTCCGGGGAAAAGCACGGCGGAATATCTGGATTACGTGCTGACGCGTCTGACGGTCGTGGGATCGCTGTATTTGGCGGCGATCTGCTGTTTCCCCGAAATCATGATCGCGAAATATTCCGTTCCGTTCGTTCTGGGCGGCACGACGCTGTTGATCGTCGTTTCCGTCACGATGGATTTCGCGACGCAGATCCAGTCGCATCTGATCGCCTACCAGTACGAGGGATTGATGCGCAAAGCCAAACTTAAAGGACGTTTGAAGTGATCAGCAACGGCAAACACCTTGTTTTGATGGCTCCTCCGGGGGGCGGAAAGGGAACACAGGCGCGTTTGCTGCGTGACCGGCTGAGCATACCTCATTTGTCGACGGGCGAAATGCTGAGAAACGCCGGACGGGCGGGAACGCCGGTCGGTTTGCAGGCGAAAGCCTTGATCGACAAAGGAAACTTCGTTCCCGACGAAATGATCATTTCGATCATTTCGGAACGTTTGGACGAAGCAGACTGCAAAGAGGGGTTTATTCTGGACGGCTTTCCGCGCACGTTGCCGCAGGCGAAGGCGCTGGACGAAATGCTGTTTGAAAAGGGACGCCGGCTGGACCACGTTATCGAAATCCAAGTCCCCGACGACATGATCATTCAGCGCATTATCGGGCGTTTTTCCTGCGCGGATTGCGGCGCGATGTATCACGACACGTTGAAGCCGACGAAAGTGTTCGGCAAATGCGACGAATGCGGCGGATCTAATTTCGTCCGCCGCCCAGACGACAACTGGCAGACGGTGGTCAGCCGTTTGAAAACGTACCGCATGATGACGACGCCCGTTTTGCCTTATTACCGCCACGAGGGGCTGTTGGAAACGATCGACGGCACGGGCGGCGTGGACGAGGTCGCCGAAAAAATCAAAAAAATCATCGGTCAATAATTCCGTTTCCGGCAGAGGAGGGACGCCATGGGTATTCTTGATGAAGCGAGAGAGGAATTGCGGCAGTCCGCGGCGGCTTTGAAATGGGAAGAACCGCTGGTCGGATTCAAGTTGATCGGGGAAAGTCAGGAACAAAAGAACCGGTTGGCGCATCTCGTCAACACGGTCGCCAAAGGGTCTCCGTTCGGCAAAAGGATTTTGCAGGAAGCCTGCGACGCCGGATACACGCTGGAAATGGAGCATATGTTCGGGGCGCTGGGGGCTTGCGAACCCGAAAACAAAAGGATTCTCCTTAATCCGTCCATGCCGAACGAGGATTTGGTCGCGACGCTGGTTCACGAATCCCGCCACGCCCAGCAGGATATACGCTCCCCGTGGAACACGGCGAGGGGAAACAGCGAGTTTTCAACGGAGTTGAAGCTTTACCGCGCGGCGGAGGCCGACGCCGAGGCGGCGGCGGTCGCGGCGTGCTACGAAATCAAGAAAAACACGGGCAACAACGCACCGTACGCCGCCGGCGCCGACAGGGACGCGCTGATCGTTTCGGCTTTTTCCTCCAAAGCCGACGAATCCGGAAAAGTCACTTCCGCCATGCTTCGCGCCGCGTTTAACGGCTGGTTTGAAAATCCGTCGATCACCGAGGAATACGAACGGTCCTATCTGATTGAGGAAATGGACGCCGTCGCCAAATCGGGCGATTTTTCCAAAATGCCGGGGGGGCAAAGGCTCTCGTCGCGCCAAATCGTCGAAACGTACTGCATGGACGCGGACGGCAAGTGCTACTGGTCAACCGACCCAGACGTGATGGAAGAGCGCGACAAGCTGTCGGTCGGTTCGAAAACGCGCAAGTCGGCGGAAAGGTTCTATCAGGCGCGTTTGGAAAAAACTGGACAGGAAAAGGATTCGACGTACGCGGATCTGAAAGTGCGCGACGGGGGGCTTTCCGCCCGCGAAGGCGCCGGTTTGCTGAAGCGGGTGTTTTCCGGCGAATACAAGCAGACTTTTTTCCGCGATTTAAAGGCGGAAGTCGATTTCGAAAAAGAAGGCTCTTTGTTGGAAAAACGCCGTCTGAACCATATCGTCAACAATGTTTGTCGGGACGCGCGCGCCAAAAAGGAATTGGAAACGCTGAAACGGGCGGGGTATTCCCTGACCATGGAAAGCTTGGGCAAAGCCGTTTCCGTCCGCGATCCCAAAAACAAAGTGGTCGTTCTGGCGCGTCGCGCGTCGGATCGGGAATTGCAGACGGCTTTGTTGAAAGAGGCGAAAAACGTCGCGATTCTTGAAAACGCGATGACGCGCAAAGCGGCGCTTTCCCGCGGGTGAAAAAAATGCCAGACGGTCGAGACGCCGCCCCGAAAGCGATCCAAATCCGCGGGGCGCGGGTGCATAATCTGAAAAACGTCGACGTGGACGTGCCGCTGAACAAAATCGTCGGAATCGCGGGCGTTTCCGGATCGGGCAAGTCGTCGCTGGCTTTGGGCGTGCTGTACGCCGAAGGATCGCGCCGCTATTTGGACGCTTTGTCCGCCTACACCAGACGGCGCATGACGCAGGCGGCGAAAGCCGACGTCGACGAAGTCCTGCACGTTCCCGCCGCTTTGGCGCTGCATCAAAGACCCGCCGTTCCGGGGATACGTTCCACGTTCGGAACGGGGACGGAGTTGCTGAACGGTTTGCGCCTGATGTTTTCGCGGCTGGCGAAGCACCGCTGTCCGAACGGGCATTATCTGGAACCGTCTTTGGCGGTCGCGGCGGGCAGGGAATTGGTCTGTCCCGTGTGCGGCGCGCGGTTTTACGCGCCGTCCGCCGAAGACCTGTCTTTTAACGGGCAGGGGGCTTGCCGGCGGTGCGGCGGCACGGGAACGGTGCGCGCGGTGGACGAATCGACTCTGGTACCCGACGACAGTCTGACGATCGACGGCGGCGCGGTCGCGCCGTGGAACAGTCTGATGTGGTCGCTGATGACGGACGTGTGCCGCGCGATGGGCGTGCGGACGGACGTTCCTTTCCGCGATTTGACCGATCGGGAAAAGGACATCGTTTTCCACGGTCCCGCCGAAAAAAGGCATATCCTGTACAAAGCCAAATCGTCCAATCAGGCGGGCGAGCTGGACTTTACCTATTACAACGCCGTGTACACCGTCGAAAACGCTTTGGCGAAAGTCAAAGACGAAAAGGGCATGAAGCGCGTCGAAAAATTTTTAAAAGAGGACGTTTGCCCCGATTGCGGCGGCTGCCGGTTGTCCGACCGAGCGCGATTGCCGAGGTTGCGCGGCATCGGCTTGGACGAAGCGTGCGCGATGCCGCTGTCGGATCTGGTCGAATGGGTCGGGGGCGTTCCCGCCGTCCTGCCCGCGGAAATGCGTCCGATGGCGGACAGTATCTGCGATTCGTTTTTGTCGGTCGCGCGGCGTCTGACGGATTTGGGACTGTCTTATCTGTCGCTTGACCGTGCGTCTTGCACGCTGTCGACGGGCGAACGGCAGAGAACGCAGCTGGCGCGCGCCGTGCGCAACAGGACGACGGGCGTCATGTATGTGCTGGACGAACCGTCGATCGGACTGCACCCGTTGAACATCGCGGGACTGAACGGCGTGATCCGCGATCTGGTCGCGGACGGCAACAGCGTTGTTTTGGTGGATCACGATCCGCAGATTTTAAAGGAATCCGACTGGATTGTCGAAATGGGACCGCGGGCGGGCGGCGACGGCGGACGGGTCGTCGCGCAGGGAACGGTCGGCGAAATCGAAACGGACGAAAATTCCCGCATCGGCGCTTTTCTGAACGGAAAAACGGCGGAGCGGGGCAGGGCGAAGATCCCCGCGCGCGATATGTTCGCGAACGGGACGATTTGTATGGAAACGACGCGGATTCACACCGTCAAGCCCCTGCGCGTCGAAATTCCGAAGGGGCGGCTGACCGTCGTGACCGGCGTGTCGGGATCGGGCAAAACGACCATGGTTCTGGAAAGCCTCGTCCCCGCTTTGGAAGCGAACGGCGCGAAACCGCCGGCTCATATCGTATCCCTGTCGGCGGACGGAATCCGGCGGGTCAGGCTGATCGACGCGACGCCCGTCGGCGCCAACGTGCGGTCGACGGTCGCGACATACGCGGGGGTGCACGACGAACTGCGCAAATTGTACGCCAAAACGCCGGACGCGAAAAGCGCGGGACTGACCGCGGGCGATTTTTCCTACAACACCGGTCGTCTGCGCTGTCCCGTTTGCGACGGGACGGGCGTCGTCAGTCTGGACGTTCAGTTCCTGCCGGACGTTGAAATCCCGTGTCCCCGCTGCCGTGGAACGCGGTACGATCAATCGGCGCGCGACGTCAGGCTGACGAATAAAAGCGGCGCGTCGCTGTCTTTGCCGGAGCTGATGGCGCTGGACGTTTCCGCGGCGATCGGTTTTTGCAAGGATATGAAAAGCGTTCTGCCGAAGCTGAAAACGCTGGAAAGTCTGGGACTGGGCTATTTGACGCTGGGCGAGGAAACGCCGGGGCTGTCGGGCGGCGAAGCTCAGCGTCTGAAACTGGCGGGCGAAACGGGCAGGGCGCAGTCGGACGCCGTTTTCGTGTTTGACGAACCGACCATCGGATTGCACCCGTCGGACGTTCAAACGCTGTTGCGGGTGTTCGACGCGCTGATCGGCGGCGGGGCGACGGTCGTCGTTATCGAACACGATTTGGACGTGATCCGGACGGCAGACCACGTGATCGACATGGGACCCGCGGGCGGCGAGGCGGGCGGCAGAATCGTCGCCGCCGGCGCGCCCGAAGAAATCAAGGCGGACGCGAACAGCGTGACGGGACGCTTTTTATAAAGCGGCTTTTCGCAAAAAAGTTTGAAAAAACGGTAAAAAATCGGCGCGGAAGTATTGACTTTGCGGGCGGTTGAGTATAGTTTGGGCATCTCTGTAAGGTGTCCGCAGTATAACGCCTTGCGGTGAAGTGTGTCCGATTCCGCGGGAATCGGACAGGTTTTGATTTGTTATAGGAGATTTAACTTGGCACGTATTGCTGGTGTGAATATTCCGACGAACAAGCGCGTGGAAATCGCTTTGACGTATATCCACGGCATCGGTCGGACTCTGGCCCGCGAAATCTGCGGGAAACTGAACATCGACGAAGCCCGTCGCGTTAGCGAACTGACCGACGACGATGTTTTGAAACTGCGTGAACTGATTGACCACGAATACCACGTCGAAGGCGAACTGCGCCGCGAAGTGGGCGTGAACATCAAACGTCTGATGGACTTGGGCTGCTACCGCGGTCTGCGTCATCGCAAAGGTCTGCCCTGCCGCGGACAGAGAACGCATACGAACGCTCGTACGCGCAAAGGTCCCGCTAAACCCATCGCGGGCAAGAAGAAAGCCGTTTAACAGGAAAGGCAATTAGTTCATGGCTAAAGCTACAACGACTGTTCGCACGAAAAAACGCGAACGCAAAAACATTACGTCCGGTGTTGCCCATGTCAATTCGACGTTCAACAACACGAAAGTGACGATTACCGACGCCCAGGGCAACGCTATTTCCTGGTCTTCTTCGGGGGCTCACGGTTTCAAGGGATCGCGTAAAGCCACGCCGTATGCGGCGCAGGTCACCGCCGAAGACGCCGGTAAAAAAGCCGCCGAACACGGTATGAAAACTTTGGAAGTATGGGTCAAAGGTCCCGGGTCGGGTCGTGAATCCGCTCTGCGCGCTTTGCAGGCCGTCGGTTTCACCATCACCGCGATTCGCGATGTGACCGCCGTCCCCCATAACGGTTGCCGTCCCCGCAAACGCCGCCGCGTTTAACCGGCGGACGTTCCGGCTTTTTGCCGGTCGTTATTGGCTGTGTCCGACGGACACGTTACTTTTAAAGCAGGAGAATACTCGTGATTCAAAAAAACTGGCAAGACTTGATTAAGCCGAGCAACGTCGATGTCGTGCGCACCGACGAAAACGCGCACAAGGCTACCATCGTCGTCGAAGCGCTGGAACGCGGATTCGGCATGACGCTGGGCAACGCGTTGCGCCGTGTTCTGCTGTCGTCTTTGCAGGGCGCCGCGGTAAAGGCGATCCACATTGACGGCGTGCAGCATGAATTCTCGTCCATTCCCGGCGTGCGCGAAGACGTTTCCGACATCATTCTGAATGTCAAACGGCTGGCTTTGCGCTATGACGGCGAACGGGAATACAAAATGACGCTGAAAGCGGTCGGTCCGTGCGAAGTGACTGCCGCCATGATCGAAACGGGGCATGATGTCGAAATCATGAATCCGGATCTGGTGATCTGCACTTTGGACAACAAGGACACCGTTTTGAACATGGAACTGACGGTCGGAACGGGCAAGGGCTATGTCCCCGCCGCCCAGAACAGACCGGAAGACTGCCCGATCGGCTTGATTCCCGTCGATTCGATTTTCAGCCCCGTCACGCGCGCCGTTTATCAGGTCGAAAACGCCCGCGTCGGTCAGATTACGAACTACGACAAGCTGTCCCTGACCGTTGAAACCAACGGCACGGTCAAACCCGAGGACGCGGTCGCCTACGCGGCGCGCATCTTGCAGGATCAGCTGAAAGTGTTCGTCAATTTCGAAGAACCCGAAGAAGACGTGGAAGCCGAAAAGAAAGACGAACTGCCGTTCAACCGCAACCTGTTGCGCAAAGTCGAAGAACTGGAATTGTCCGTGCGTTCCGCGAACTGCCTGAAAAACGACAGCATCGTGTACATCGGCGATCTGGTTCAGAAAACCGAAGCGGAAATGTTGCGCACGCCGAATTTCGGTCGCAAGTCTTTGAACGAAATCAAAGAAGTGCTGTCGCAGATGGGATTGCATTTGGGTATGGAAGTGGTCGGTTGGCCGCCTGAAAATATCGAAACGCTGTCCAAAGGTTTGGAAGAACAACAGTATTAAAAATTTCCCGCCCGAGCGGACGGGGCTTTGACATACGGCGCGAGAAGCGTTCACGGTGGGCGTTATCGAACGGTGTCAAGGTTGGAATTATCGGTTTCGCGAGCGAAACCATGATTGGAGGATAAAATGAATCATCGTAACAGTAAGCGTAAGCTGAACAAATCTTTTTCACACCGCCGCGCGATGTTCGCCAATATGGCGAACGCGCTGATCAAGCACGAACAAATCAAAACCACGCTGCCCAAAGCCAAGGAACTGCGTCCTGTCTTTGAAAAGCTTATCACTGCTGCCAAAGTCGGTGATTTGCACAAGCGCCGTCAACTGATTTCGTTCCTGCGCGACGAAAAAATGGTTGAAAAACTGGTTGCGACGCTGGCTCCGCGTTACAAAGACCGCAACGGCGGGTACGTCCGCGTGTTGAAAGCCGGTCTGCGTTACGGCGACTGCGCTCCGATGGCTTTCATCGAACTGGTCGACCGCGACGTCAAGGCGAAAGGACAGGATTCCGGTCCCGTCGTCGCCGCCGAAGCGGAAGAAGCGAAATAAGCTTTCGCTTTCCGAAATCACAAAAAGGGCGAGCCGGAAACGGTTCGCTCTTTTTTTTGCCGGTGTTGTCAAAAAATTTAAAATACGGTATAAACGGTTTTCTTTCGCTTTCATTAAATCCGGAAAGGGGGATCGAAATGTTTAAACCCTTTATTAAAAAGATCAGGGAAAAGCTTGTTTTCAGCAGTTCCGCCTTTATCGCGGTTCTGGCGGCGTGGTTCGCTTTCGTTCTGAATATCGCTTTTTGGCGTTTCGTGTTCCGAACGGTTGAATACGAAGGATTTTCGACGATTGTTTTCCTGATTGCCGTTCCCGTGATTATGTTCTTTTGGATGTACCTGATTTTCAATCTGATCGTCGCTCCGTATGTCGGAAAGCCGCTGGTGATGATCCTGCTGGTCGCGTCCGCCGTCGCCAATTATGTGATGACGGGGCTGGGCGTATATATTGACAGCGATACGATTCGCAACGTATTGGAAACGAATGTGCGCGAAGCAACTGATTTGATGACGGTGAACGCGTGTCTGATCGTTTTTTTTACGGGCGTTTTGCCGGCCGTTTTGGTCGGGTTTGTTAAAATCGGGTTCAAGCCGTTCAAACAGGAACTGGCGTCGCGTTTGACGCGCGTCGCGGTCATGCTGGGGATCGCCGGCGTTTTTGCGGGGGTGACGTACAAGGATATTGTTGTTTACGGACGCAACTATCGCGAGGAGCGCAAACAGATTAACACATTTAACTATATCCATTCCACAGTGCGCTATTTCAAGCGCAAGGCGCAAGCCAAGCGTCATTTTACGACGTTGGACGAACAGGCCAAACTGGTTCCGTATGAAAACGATCGCAGAACCGTTTTCGTTCTGGTCGTCGGCGAAACGGCGCGCGCGGCGAATTTTTCGTTGTACGATTACGAACGGAAAACGAATCCCCGTTTGGAAAAGCGCAACGTCGTCGCGTTCAACAACGTCGCGTCGTGCGGCACGGCGACGGCTGTATCTCTGCCGTGCATGTTTTCCAACATGTCGCGCGCGAAGTTCGACGTGGACGACGCCAAATTCACGGAAAACATGCTGGATTTGCTGAAACGCGGCGGGTACGACGTTTTGTGGATTGAAAACGACAACGGGTGCAAGGGCGTGTGCAGCCGCGTCGAAACCAAGGACGTCGTCGCCGAAAACGATCCGAAGCACTGTTTCGGCGATTATTGCCACGACGAGGCGCTGTTGAAGGATTTGCGCGCGAAGCTGGCGAACGTCAAGCGGGACACGGTCGTCGTCCTGCACATGATGGGCAGTCACGGTCCGACGTACTACAAACGCTATCCCGACAGGTTCAAGGTGTTTCAGCCGACGTGCGACACGGCGGACATTCAGGGGTGTTCGCGCGAAGCCATCGTGAACACTTACGACAACACGATTTTGTACACGGATTACGTCGTCAGTCAGGCGATCAAGGAATTGAAAAAATACCCGCAGTACGAAGCGGGGCTGATGTACGTGTCCGATCACGGCGAATCCTTGGGCGAAAACGGCATTTACCTGCACGGTTTCCCCTACAAAATCGCGCCGAAGGAACAAAAGGAGGTGCCGATGATTCTCTGGCTGTCCGAAACGATGCAGCGCGAGGATCACATGGATTACGGCTGTTTGAAAAAGCTGTCGAAAAACAATTCGTTTTCGCACGACAACCTGTATCATACGCTGTTGGCTTTGCTGGAAATAAAAACAGACACTTACGACAAGACGTTGGACATGTTTGACGCGTGTCGGACGAAACCTTTGCCGTTTTAATCAAATCCGGTTTGAAAAAGCCCCGATCGTCCGGTCGGGGCTTTCGCGTTATCGGGAGTGCACCGCGCGGTCCAGTTCCCAGTACAATTCCGTGCCGATCGCGGCGGGGGTGTTTTTGGCGTAATCCAAAGCGGTCGCGCCGGCGGAGTCTTTCGCGCGCGGATCGGCGCCGCGTTCCAGCAACAGCCCCGCGACGGCGGGATTGACGTTGCCGCCCGCCGCCGCCATCAGCAGCGTTTTGCCGTCAAGGCGTTCGTGCACGCTCGCCCCCTCGATCAGCAAAGCGTCCAAAACGCGCGGATTGGGATTGTTCGACGCCGCCCAGAACACGGCGGGGGCGGACAGGACGCCGTCCCTGTCGCGAATGTTCGCTCCGAACCCGACCAAAGCGTGAATGACGGCGGGGGCGGGATTTCTTGTCGCCGCCAGCAAAAGGGCGGTCGCGCCTTTGCCTGTTTTCGCGTTCACGTCGGCGCCGTGTTTGACCAGCATGCCGATGACGGCGGGATTGATGTTGTCTTGCGCGGCGTACATCAGCGCGGTCATGCCGTCCTTGTCCGTTCGGCGCACGTCGGCGCCGCCCGCCAGCAAGGCTTCGGCGACGGCGGGGTTCTTGTTTTTGCCGCACGCCAGCATCAGCGCGGTGATGCCGTTTTTCGTCGCGCTGTTGACGTTCGCCCCCATGGCGATCAGCAGGGTGACGACGGCGGGGTTCGGATTTTCTTTGGCGGCGGACATCAGCGCCGTCGCGCCGAAGTTGTTTTCCAGCGCGGAAATGTCGGCGGTGCAGTCGAACAGCAAAGCGCACACGGCGGGATTCGGATTTTCCTTCGCCGCCCACATCAGCGCGGTCATGCCGTCCTTGTCCCTGTCGGAAATGCGCGCGCCGTTTTCGATCAGGCGGTCCGCCGTTTCGGGATCGGGATTCATCATCGCCGCGTACATCAGGGGCGTCGCGCCGCGGTTGTCGCGGGCGTTCGCGTCCGCGCCGCCATCGATCAGGGCGGCGACGCTTTGCGGATCGGGGGAGCTTCCCGCGGCGAAGAACAGCGCCGTCAAACCGTTTTCGTCGGTCGCGTTCGCGTCCGCGCCGCATCGAATCATCTGGCGCAACACGTCGGCGGGGGCGTTGACCGCCGCCGCCATCAAAGGGGTGACTCCGCCGCTTTCGGCGACGGACAAATCGACGCCGGCGGTCAGATCGGCTTTCAGACGTTCGAAATCGTTGGAACGGATCGTGTCAAACACGTTTTGCGGCATGGGCGGAGGCTCCTTGATAAAAAAACAGCCGCGGGGAAAGCCCGCGACCGTCGGAGGTTAATTCTTTTTCAAAGCGGAAAGGTATTTTTCGGCTTCCAAAGCGGCGCGGCACCCGCCCGCGGCGGCGGTGACGGCTTGGCGGTACAGGGTTTCCCGCACGTCGCCCGCGGCGAACACGCCGTCCACCGACGTCAGGGGCGTCCCCGGCGCGGTTTTCACAAAGCCCGCGTCGTCCAGATCCAGCTGTCCTTTGAACAGGGCGGTGTTCGGCGTCAGCCCGACGGCGATGAACGCCCCGTCGACGCTCAATTCGGATTCCGCGCCCGTTTTAACGTTTTTCAGCTTCAATCCCGTCAATCCGCCTTTGTCTTTCGCGCCGACGTATCCGGCGACGACGGTGTCCCATACGGGTTTGATTTTTTCGTTCGAAAGCAGGCGTTCCTGCTGGATTTTTTCGCAGCGCAGCGTGTCGCGGCGGTGGATCAGATAGACTTCGGACGCCAGATTCGCCAGATAGAGCGCCTCTTCCGCGGCGGAATTGCCGCCCCCGACGACGGCGACTTTTTTCTTGCGGTAGAAAAAGCCGTCGCAGGTCGCGCAGGTGGACACGCCGAACCCGCGCAGTTCGTCTTCGTTCGGCAATCCCAGCCATTTGGCGGACGCCCCCGTCGCGACGATCAGCGCGTCGCAGGTGTACGCGTCGCCCGAATCCAGCGCGACGACGAACGGACGGCGGGAAAGGTCGACCGATTCGGCGGTGGCGTCGACGACGACCGCCCCCAGATTTTCGGCTTGCTCCCGCATTCTGTCGGTCAGTTCCGTCCCGCTGATCTTTTCGGGAAAGCCGGGGTAGTTTTCGATGTCCCCCGTCTGCGTCAGCTGTCCCCCCGGCTGCGTGCCCGAAATCACGACGGGCGTAATCAAAGCGCGGGCGGCGTAGATCGCGGCGGTGTATCCGGCGGGACCCGATCCCAAAATCAACAAAGGCGTGTACTGTTCGGTCATGGCGAAAATCCTTTAATAAAACTCTTTATCCTTTTTATACGGTTTCGTTTTTTCGGGCAAGCCAAAAGCCTTGAATTTTATCGGGGCGGCGGTTAGGATTCGCTTTCAAACGGACACGGGGGAAAAATGAAACGCGGAAAAGTCATCGTCATCGGCAACGAAAAAGGCGGAACGGGAAAATCAACGCTCGCCATGCATTTGATCGTGTGGTTCCTGCACCGGCGGAAAATGGTCGCTTCGGTCGATCTGGACGGCAGGCAGGGCACGCTGACGCATTATATTCAGAACAGGGCGGATTACGCCGACAAACACGGCGTCGCGCTGGATCTGCCCGAACACGTCTGCGTTTCCGCGCGCGAAAACCCGACGCCCGAACAGCGCGCGGCGGACGAAGCCGACTTTTCCGGCTTGATCGAAAAACTGCGCGGGGAAAACGACCTGATCGTCGTCGACACGGCGGGAGCGGACAGCTATCTGTTCCGGCTGGCGCACGCCGAAGCCGACGTTTTGATCACGCCGCTGAACGACAGTCTGGTCGATCTGGACGTTCTGGCGAAGGTCGATCCGGAAAAACTGACCGTCAAATCCCCCGGACACTACGCCCAAAGCGTGTGGCAGGCGCGCCAGAAACGCGCGGCGAAGAAAATGCCGCCCCTGCGCTGGTTCGTTTTGCGCAACAGGCTGATGCACGTTTCGACGCGCAACGAAAAGCTGATCTGGAAACTGCTGGAAGCATTGGGGAAAAGAATCGATTTCATGCCGCTGTCCGGACTGGGCGAAAGAATCGTTTTCCGCGAACTGTTTTTAAAAGGGCTGACGCTGTGGGACGTCGGCGCGGGCAAGTCGGGCGGCGCGATGGCGCTGACCCACGTCGCCGCGCGTCAGGAACTGCGGTCGATCTTGAGGGCGATCGGCGAAGACGGCGCGAAAAACGGAAATTAAAGAAAGCTTGTCTTGACAGACGGCGTTTAATCCGTAATCCTTGAATAAAATTGTTTTTGTTGATTCCTGATTCTTTTAGGGGGACTGAATGAATATCAAAACCGTTCCGACAAAGCCGTTCGAAGGTCAGCGTCCGGGGACTTCCGGTCTGCGCAAAAAAGTGACCGTTTTCGAACAGCCGCATTATCTGGAAAACTTTGTGCAATCCATTTTCGACAGTCTGGACGGCTATCGGGGCAAAACTCTGGTGGTCGGCGGCGACGGTCGCTATTTTAACCGCAAAGCCATTCAAATCATTATTAAAATGGCGGCGGCGAACGGATTCGGCGAACTGATGGTCGGCAAAGGCGGACTGCTGTCTACGCCCGCGGCGTCCTGCGTCATTCGCAAATATCAGGCGTTCGGCGGCATTATCCTGTCCGCCAGCCACAACCCCGGCGGTCCGACCGCCGACTTCGGCATCAAATACAACATTTCGAACGGCGGTCCCGCTCCCGAAAAAGTGACCGAAGCCATTTACGCCAACACGCAGAAAATCGAAAGCTACAAAATCGCCGACACGCCCGACATCGATCTGGACACCGTCGGGGAAAAGGTGCTGGGCGAAACGAAAATCAAAATCGTCGACCCCGTCGCCGATTACGCCGAAATGATGGCGAAGCTGTTCGATTTCGATCTGATCCGCCGTCTGTTCGAATCCGGCAAGTTCAAAATGCGCTACGACGCTTTGCACGCCGTGACGGGACCCTACGCCAAACACATTTTGGAAGAAGTCCTGCGCGCCCCGAAAGGAACTGTCGTCAACGGCGAACCCAAAGAGGATTTCGGCGGCGGACACCCCGATCCGAATCTGGTCTACGCGCGCGAACTGGTCGATTACATGTTTTCCGACGACGCGCCCGATTTCGGGGCGGCTTCGGACGGCGACGGCGACCGCAACATGATTTTGGGACGCAAGTTCTACGTCAACCCCAGCGACAGTCTGGCGGTCATCGTGGCGAATTTCTGGAACGCCCCCGGTTACGACCGCGGTTTGACGGGCGTCGCGCGTTCCATGCCGACGTCGCAGGCGGTCGACCGCGTCGCCCGCGGCATGGGCATGAGCTGCTATGAAACCCCGACGGGCTGGAAATTCTTCGGCAACCTGCTGGACGCCAACAAGGCGACCATCTGCGGCGAGGAAAGCTTCGGCACGGGTTCGAACCACATTCGCGAAAAAGACGGGCTGTGGGCTGTCCTGTACTGGCTGAACATCATCGCCGCCGTCGGCATGTCGGTTGAAGACATCGTCAAGGCGCATTGGAAAAAATACGGCAGAAACTATTATTCCCGCCACGATTACGAAGCCGTCGACAGCAAGGTCGCGAACGAAATCATGGACGCCATGCGCGCCAAAGCCGAAAGCGAAACCGGCAAGTTTTACGGCGAATACGAAGTCGAAACGTTCGACGATTTCAAATACGTCGATCCCGTCGATAAAAGCGAAAGCGCGCATCAGGGTATCCGCGTTTTGTTCAAGGACGGATCCCGCATCGTGTTCCGCCTGTCCGGAACGGGGACGCAGGGCGCTACGATTCGCATTTACATCGAAAAATACGAACCGAACGTCGCCCGCCACGACATGGACCCGCAGGAAGCTTTGGCGGGACTGATTGAAATCGCCGAGGAGATTTCGGGCGTCAAAACCAAAACGGGACGCAAGAAACCCGATGTCATCACCTGATACGGGATTTTTCGATAAAACAATATTGCGCGCCGCGGATATCCGCGGCGTTGCAGGTTTGACGCTGCCGCCGCGGACGGCAGAGGCAATCGGTCGCGCGTTCGGCAGCGTCGTTTTACGCAAAGGATTGCGCGAAATTTTCGTCGGCGGGGACGGGCGGCTGTCCACTCCGGAACTGTCGTCGTCGCTGATGCGCGGTTTGGCGTCAAGCGGCGCCGACGTCGTCGACATCGGACTGTGCCCGACGCCGATGCTTTATTTCGCGGTTTGCGCGACGCCCGGAGCGGCGGGCGTGATGGTTACGGCTTCCCACAATCCCAAAGAATACAACGGCTTTAAAATGCTGATCGACGGCGCGCCGTTCTGCGGCGGCGACATCGACGCTTTGGGACGAATGATCGACGCGGGGGATTTTGAAACGGGCGCGGGAAGCGTGCGGCGGGAAAGCTTTTTGGCGCGTTACGTCGACCGTCTGCTGGCTGATTACGGACGGGGCGGGCGCGGTTTGACGGTCGTGTGGGATTGCGGCAACGCGACGGCGGGGGCGGTCGTTCCGGCGCTGGTCGAACGGCTGGACGGGCGGCATGTTCTGCTGAACGAACGGATCGACGGCACTTTTCCCGCTCACGCTCCCGATTCGTCGAAACCCGAAAACCTGCGGGGACTGAGCGAAGCCGTCCTGCGCGAAAAAGCCGATTTCGGGCTGGCGTTCGACGGGGATTCCGACCGGCTGGGCGTTGTCGATTCGCGGGGAAAAATGGTCGGCGTCGACAATCTTTTGCCGATTTTCGCCGAAGAAATCCTGAAATCGCGCCCCGGCGCCGTTTTTATCGCGGACGTCAAGTCGGGAAAATCGTTTTCGTCCGAAATCGAACGGCTGGGCGGACGCCCCTTGATCTGGAAAACGGGACATTCCTTTATCAAGCAAAAAATGCGGGAAACGGGCGCGCCGCTGGGCGGGGAAATGAGCGGACACATCTGTTTCGCGGACAAATATTTCGGATTTGACGACGCTTTGTACGCCGCCGTCCGGCTGTTGAACATCGCGGGCGACCGGAACAACGCCCCTTTGCAGGATCGGATCGATCAAATTCCGGAAACGTTCGCCACGCCGGAAATCGCCGTTCCGTGTCCTGACGCCGAAAAATTCGCGGTCGTTGAAAAAATAAAGACGGCGTTGACGCGCGACGGCGTCGTTTTCGACGCGACGGACGGAGTGAAAAGGACGTTTCCGACGACTGGGTGGTGGCTGATTCGGGCGTCGAACACGTCGCCGAATTTGGTCTGCCGTTGCGAATCCGACACGAAAGCGGAGCTGGAAACCCTGAAAAAGGACGTTTTCGCAACGATAAACCGCGCCTATCCGATTGAAAAATCAGATAAATAACTTGCGTTTGGTTTTTGCCACAATTCGCCACAATTCGCACCATAATTTCGCCACATTTTATGCCTAACCTGAAAGAAGCTTAGGAATGTTTCCGACAGACGGATTTCTGAAAGCACCGGTAAAAAAACGATAAAAAGCGGGGATTACCCGCAAGAACGCCTGAATGTTCCTTATATCCGAAAAATCCTCCGCGTCGGCGGGGGATTTTTTCGCCGCGGGTCGGATTCGCCCGCCGATTGAAAATTTCCTTGTTTTTATTTTTCAGGCTGGATAGACTAAACGGAGTTTGTTGTTAAAACAAACCAGCGCCTTAGCGGGCGCGGAGCCGTGAGAAAGCTCTTTGTCTAGCCGACGCAGAGATGCGCCGTAATCCGTGTTTCAGGCAGAAACGCGGGCTTTGTCCCTGAATCCGATCCGTCGGTTCGGGGAGCTTTTGACGTATGTCCAGAACGCGCCCCGTCCATATTTTTGGAAGAAACGAAGGCGTTTAAAGGTCAAAAGGATCATTGCTAGATATGGTTTTCTCAACTCCCCGACCGCTTTCGGCGGTCATTTTTTTAACCTGAAAAAGGGGAAGACATGAGGAAAATCTTTTTATTTTTATGCGCCGTTTTTATGGCGGCGCCGATAAAAGCCGACGCTAAAGAATGTTTCGACAACTTTGTTTGGAACGCGGATGCCGGCGCCTGCGTTCGTTTTGAAGATGAAAGCAGCAGATCTTACCGTGATCTTGCTACGGGCGAATATGTTCCTTTTGACGAAGCGGCTGTTTTAGCCGGATTCGTGAAGATGATAAAAGCCGCGAATTGTTCCGCGGGAAAAGTCTTCAGCGGTTTCGCCGTCAACGGCTGTGTGACTTGTGAGGGCGACTGTCCGTCATGCTACGGGCACTATGTTTTGACCAGGTTCGTCAAAAACGGTGTTATGAGCGTATCGACAGGCGGTAATCAAGCCGATATTTGCGAAAAGAAAAGTTGCGATCATTTGAATGTTACGTCAAATTCGACTTTTCCAGGCGGGTACGTTTGGAGTACGAAACAAGAAAGCTATTTGTTCATGAAAAATCACACCCATGACGTGGGGTGTTATCTTTGCGGACTTGGGCAAAAAGGCTGCGTGTCGTGCATTGACGGCGCGGGAGCGGGCGACAACATAGAGCTTTTTTGCACAAAATGCGCGTCGGGGTATGTGGAAGAAAAATACGATTCGTATCTGGAGTATCCGAGCAACGCCGTCAGGTGTCAGCAAATTTGCAACGTTGACAACTGCGAAGACTGCTTCGACGACCAGCCGAACCGTTGCTATAAATGCAAATATGGCTATGTGGCGCAAAATGACGTTTGCGTCCCCTGTCCGGAAAACGCGTATTGCAGCGACGGGAGGACAATCAGCTGTAAAACCGGATACGCGCTGAAAAACGGGGCGTGCGTTATAAATTGCCCCGCGAACTGTTCCGCGTGTTCGTCCGCGACGACCTGCACGGCGTGCGACGCCGGATACAGTCTGCAAAGTGGCAAGTGCGTCGAAGGGACCGTCGCGCAATGCCCGTCGGATTCGACGATGTCGTCGGACGGCTGTTGCTGTATTCCGAAATAAAGGAGGGCGGCGATGAAAAACTTTCTGATTTTCTTTCTGTGCCTGAACGTCGGATTGTTCGTCGCAATCCGCGCGGCGGACGCCAAAGCGTACAAGCTGGGGCGCGGCAGGGCGTATTCGGTAACCGGCGGGCAGAGGTTCGGCGAGTTTCAAAAGCCGCAATGCGGCGGCGGGTGCTTGAAATGCGGGGACGGCGTTTGCGAATCCTGTCCGTCGGGATCGAAACCGGACGGCGCGAACTGCGTCGATTATTGCAAGGACGTCGTGTGCAAAACGGGCATGACGGCGCGGGAAAGCGGCGGCAAATGCTGTTGCGTGACGCTGACGTGTCCGTCGGGACAGCGGTTGCGCGGCGGTCAATGCGTGAACGCGTGCGTCGACGTCGTGTGCTTTTCAGGCAAGAAAACGGTCGCCAAAGACGGCAAATGCTGTTGCGAATGAACGGCGGCGGATCGGGCGGGGGGGGGACTTCTCCGCCCGATTTCTGTTTCCGAAGTTGTTTGACGATGGATATTCATCGAAACCGCAGGGGGGGCAATCTGTCGTTGCCGCAAAAAAAGCGGGAAAAAAGAATCGAAATTGCGAGGAGGACGC
>DJRZ01000042.1:0-17854 GCA_002440235.1 Alphaproteobacteria bacterium UBA6347 | reverse complement strand
AGTCCGACGCGGCAATCCACAGTGAGCCAGCCGCACAGTCCAGCCTGACCGTTAACCCCCAGTCTGCCTATGCCCTCAATGGACTGCCGCGCCCCTGTCGGGGCTCGCAGTTGCGATTCCGTCCTGTGCCAGCGGCTAAAAAAACAGCCTCTGAAAAATCAGAGGCTGTTTTCGTTATCCGTAATCCGGAAAGATCAGTTCAGTTTGCATTCGGACGTCGTGCAGGTGCAGGTCGTCGTCGTCGTCATGTTATCCTGGCAGCTGGCGTAACCGCAACCGGAGCCGGATTTCTGCTTGACGACTTTGCAAGACGGGTTACCGCTCAGTCCTTTCGGGAACTTCATCGTCACGCCCTTTCCGCCGGAGGAAGCCTCCGCCAGTTCGACCTTGCTCGCCTTGACCGCGCCGTTGAACGTGATCGTCGTGTTCAGGCTGCTCAGCGCCGAAGAGGTGTGATAGGTCGAACGCAGGGTGTCGGTCGTGAACGAACCGTTGACCGCGGCGCGCGACCAGAAACGAATGTTGACGTTCGAATAGTTCGCGCCGTCCGGAATGGTGATCGTCGCGTACGAACCGTAGAAGTCCAAACAGCCGTTGGTGCGTTTCGCGGTGTGGCTGCCGTCGCCGTTCCAGAATTCGTTGTTGGACGACGTGCAGGAAGCGGCGGTGTCGTTGCTGATCGAGCATTCGCTGTTCGAGCAGGTGCAGGTCGCGTCCGTGGTCGTGTCTTTCTGGCAGCTGGCGTAACCGCAGCCCGAGCTGACCAACTGTTTGCGGACGGAGCATTTCTTTTCGCCCGTCAGACCGCCTTTGAACACCATTTTGATGCCTTTGCGCTGACCTTTCTGGGACGAAATGGCTTCCTGCAACACGATGTTGTCGGCTTCGACCGGACCGTTGAACGTGATGATCGCGTCCAAATCATTCATTCTGGAGCTGTCGTGATAGACGGATTCCAGCTTTTTGGTTTTCAAAGTGCCGGAAACCGACGCGTAGTCCCAGAAGCGGATATTCGCGCGGACGAACTTCGAATGACCCGACGGAATGGAGATGTTGGCGTTCGCGCCGTATCCGTCAAAGCAGTCGTACTGCGTGCCGACGGTGTGGGAACCGTTGGCGTTCCAGAAGTGGTTGTTCGTGCAGGTGTCGCCCGGATCGTTGTCGATCGGTTGCGGCGCGACCAAGGCGCAACCTTTGCCGTCGCATTTGCAGGTCGTTTCCGTGTTGGATTTGACCGTCGCGTATTTGTAAGTTGTTTGCGTGCTGGAATTGGGCAGAACGTATTTCACGACTTCGCAGCCGGGAACGGATCCTTCCAACCCTTTGGCAAAGACGACGCTGGTGCCGGCGGCGGCGTTGTTGGCGTCTTCCTGCAACGTGACGATGCCGTCGACGCGGACGGGCGTGTTAAACGTGACCGTCGTGTTCAGCGTGCCGGACAACGCGAAATCGTCGGGCGCCGTGGCGAACAGGTTGGCGACGCGGACTTTGCCGCCGTTGACCGTCGCGCTGTTTTTGAAACGCAACGTCGTCGTGCCGTAGCTGATCGCGCTGTCTTTGGTCGGGACGGTGATCGCGGTCGCGGCGGATTTCGAACCCGCGCCGTTGACGACCGAGCATTTCGAATGCGTCATGACGTCTTCGTTTTTGTTCCAGACGCAGTACGCCGTTTTGCATTGATTGCCGACCAGTTCGTACCCCCATGTCTCACCGTCAAACAATTCTTCGGTGCAGGCGTCGCAACTGGTAGCCGACGAGCACTTCGTGCACCCCGGCATCGCGTCGGCGCAGTTTTTGCAGGTGTTCGTGGCTTTGTCGAGGTATTGCCCCTCGTAACATTGTTGTTCGGTGCCGAAACTGACGCCGGCGGAGATTTTATTCGCCTTCGACCGTCCCAGCTTGACCGCGCGGGCGTCGGCGTCGTTGACGCAGAACACCGTCATCGCGGCAAAGAGAAACAGGAATAGTTTTTTCATGGTACCCTCCGTGATTACAACGTAATCCTTTGTTAGTTTTTGTTCTCATTATCAGAATAGCCGAAAAAATCGCGGTTTTCCAGCTAAATCGAAAGAAAACCGCCCGAACGGACGGGCGGTTTGCAAAAGGTGTTGAAATATAGGGGAATTTCAGATTCGGGGACCGGCGGGCAGTCGGGTCTGCCGGTGGTATTCCAGATTTTGCGACAGAAATTGATCCAGCCGCGCCTGAACCCTGCCGTTGACGGTGTTTTCGGGATATTTCCCGTCCGCGCCGCGTTCGCCCGCGGGGACGCCCGTCAGAATCTCGATTCCTTCGTCGATTGTGGAAACGGGGTAGATGCGGAACAGTCCTTCGCGGCATGCGTCGACGATGTCCTGACGCAACATCAGATTCACGATGTTCGTCGCTGGGATCAAAACGCCCTGCGTTCCCGTCAATCCGCGCATCCGGCAAATATCGAAGAAACCTTCGATTTTTTCGTTCACGCCGCCGATCGCCTGAATCTGTCCGAACTGGTTGACCGACCCCGTCACAGCCAGATTCTGTTTGACGGGAATGCCGGACAATGCGGACAGCATGGCGTAAAGCTCGGTCGACGAAGCCGAGTCGCCGTCGATTTCGCCGTACGATTGTTCGAACACCAGCGTCGCCTGCATGGACAGGGGGGCGTTTTGCGAAAAGCGCGACGCCAGAAAACTGGACAGAATCAAAACGCCTTTGGTGTGCAGGGGACCGCCCAGATCGACTTCGCGTTCGATGTCGACGACCTCGCCCGTTCCCATGCGCGCCAGACAGGTGATGCGGCTGGGTTTGCCGAACGACAGCTGACCGAATTCGAACACCGCCAGCCCGTTGATCTGCCCGACGACCGCGCCGTCCGTGTCGATCATGACGGTGCCGCGTTTGATCTGTTCGGTCATTCTTTCCTGGACGCGGTCTGAACGTTTGATTTTGGCGACGATCGCGCGGTCGACGTGTCCGCGCGTGATGACGGGGGACTTGTCCGTCATCGCGCAATAGTTGGCTTCGCGGATCAGGTCGCTGATGGACGCGATGTGCGCGGTCAGCTTTTGGCTGTCGTCCGCCAATCTGGACGCGTGTTCGATCAATCGGGCGACGGCGCCTTTTTGCAGCGGGCGCAGATTGTTGCGCCGCGCCTGCGTGCCGATCAGCCGCGCGTATTTGGCGATGTTTTCCCGCGTCTTGTCCATATAGGGGAAGAAGTTGGCTTCGACCTTGAACAATTCCATAAAGTCGGGATCGTTTTCCGCCAGCATATAGTACAGATCCGGTTCGCCCAGCAAAACGACCTTGACGTTCATGGGAATCGCCTCGGGTTCCAGAATGGTGGTCATCATGCCGTCGGAGCTGGGCGGATCCATCGTGATTTTTTTCGACCGCAAAGCGCGTTTCAACGCTTCCCACGACGACGTCTGGTTCATCAGGTCTTTGGCTTCGATGATCAGGAAACCGCCGTTGGCTTCGTGCAGGGCGCCCGATTTAATCATGTTGAAATCCGTGACCAGCGCGCCGTACTGCTGCTGGCGGTCGACGCGTCCGATCAGATTCGTCAAAATCGGGTGGTCGAGGAAAATCATCGGCGCGCCGCGCGTGTCCGCATGGTCGATCAGGACGTTGACCTTGTATCTGCGGAACGCGCCGTCCGGCTTTTGCTTCGGCGCGACGGGCAGGGGGGCGTCGTCTTCGGCGTCCGGCGCGGCGGCGGGCGGCTGGGAGTCGTCCTCTTCGTCCAGAAACAGATCAACGTTTTCGATGATGTCGTCGTACATGCCGCGCAGATAAGCCGTCACGCCCTTGTTTCCGCGGTATTTGCGCTTCAGTTCGTCGATCAGGTGCTTGATCGCCAGCGAAGCGAATTTTTCGTTCAGCTTTTCGATCTGTTCGCGCTGGTCCTTTTCCCATTTAGGAATGTCGTGGACGGCGTTTTCCAATTCCTCTTGCGCGGCGTTCAGTTCGGCGAGGACTTCCTGCTGTTCTTCTTCGGACAGTTTTTCGAACGCTTCGGGGCTGAGGACGTCGCCGTCTTTGGTCGGGGCGACGACCAGTCCGACGGGCATGCGCAGAACGGACACGTTTTTGCCCGTCGTGTGTTTCTGAATGTCGTCGAAGTATTTTGTTTTCTGGTCGCGGAAGGCGTCTTCGATCGCCTTCATCTGCGTTTTATACTCGTCGCCGTCGAACACGGCGGGCAGGGCGACGCGGATTTCGCCTATCATTTTGTCGACGGCTTTGGCGAACGCGCGCGCTTTGCCGGCGGGCATTTTCAGCGCGGTCGGCTTGTACGGCGTTTTAAAGTTGTACACATAGCACCAGTCCGCGGGCGTTTTGCATTTTTTCGCCGCTTTGCTTAAAATCTGGCGCACCAAAGACGCTTTGCCCGTTCCCTCCGGTCCGATGCAGAACAGGTTGTAGCCGTAGGAATCGACGCTGATGCCGAAATTGATCGCGTCGATCGCCTGCTCCTGTCCCAAAGGCTGGGTCAGATCCTCCAAATCCCGAGTCGTTTCGAACGACAGAAAATCCAAATCGCAGGTGCTGTACAGCTGATCGGGGGAAAGGGCGGACACGGTCATTTTAAACCTCTTTTACATATTGTGTTCAAATTCCGCGGCGAATCGGCGATAATGCCGGACGCGGGCGTCAAAGCTTTGCAAATCGGGTCATTATACTGGGCGGAATATGAATCAATCGTATATATCGGCGAAAGAAAGTATCGAAAAAAAACGCGCGGCGTGCGAACGATCCCCCGACGACGTCGCGGCTTGGCTGGATTTGGGGCGCGCTCTGGTCGACGCGAACGATTTCGATTCCGCCGGTCGCGCGCTGGAAAAGATATTCGAGGCGGGGCGGCTGTTTTCGTTTAAAAACGGCGTGCCGCGCGTGCGCCTGTCGGCTTTGCGCCATTACCGCCGCAACCGGTTTTTGTACGCCAAAGCTTACGCCGATCTGGCGATGATTTCCGTCCGCCAAGCCAATCTGGCGGAGGCGGAACGCCTGCTGACCATGGCTTTGACCGTGTTCGAAAAGGAAAGCGACGACGCCGAATACGCGCGCGCCGCCAACCGTCTGGGGCTGGTCTACCGTCTGGCGGGTGCGTTCGAAAGTGCGGAGGAGGCGCACTATCGCGCCAAAAGGATCGCCGAAAAACGCGGCTGGGACGACGTTTTGGCGGAAACGCTGGGCAATCTGGGCATGGTGTACGAAGGCAAGGACAGGTTCGATCTGGCTTTGGAACAGCATCGGGCGGCGCTGGCTTTGTACGAAAAGGGCGGAGAGGACCGGCTGTCCGGCGCCGCCTGCGTTTTGCGTCAGATCGGGTTGTGCCTGTTGCGCAAGGGCGACGGCGGCGGGGCGCTGGAAACGTTCGCGCGGGCGGAAAAAACGTTCGAGCGGATCGGGGATCTGCGACTGCAAAGTCTGGTGCTGAACGAAACGGCGCTGGCGCATCAGGCGCGGGGAAACGCGGACGCCGCCCTGAAAGCGGCGAAAAAAGCGCTGACCGTCGCCGGAAAATCGGGCGACGGATTCGAAACGGCGCGCAACAAGCTGTTGTGCGCGGGGCTGAAAACGGAAAAGAATCCGCGCGACAAATCCATCGACCGGCTGTTGACCGAAGCGATGGATTACTTTGAAAAAAACGGGAAAAAAGCGGAGCTGGCGAACGCGGCGGCGGCGTTCGGGCTGGTTTTGCTGCGCCGCGGGGATCTGGACGGCGCCGAAAGCCGTTTCAGGGATTCCGTGCGGATAGAGGAAATGCTGCGCCGCAGTCTGGGGGCGGCGTCCGATTACGGCAATCTGGGATTGATCGCGCAAAAGAAGGGGCAAAACGAAAAAGCCGCCGATTATTGGCGCAAGGCGGCTTTTCTGTTCAATCAAAGCGGCGACGCGGACGCCGCCGCCGATTTCGCCCGTCGAGCGGCGGAGGTCACAGCGGTGGTTGCAGCAATTCCGATTCGGGCATGACGGGCTGCAGTTCGAAAAATTCGATTTCCTTGCGGATCGGGGCGATTCTGAACACGGCGGAAACGGCTTTGTGCTTCGTGCCGATCAGATCCCGCGCCGTTTCGTCCGCGACCTCGATTCCGGGGTGGGTGTAGATGTGATCCGTCGGGCGGCGAATCAACAGCGGCAGATCCGTTCCGGATTCGGACAGTTTTCCCCGCGGTTTCAATCCGCCGCGCGATTCCAGACCGTTTAACAGCCAGCTCCACCCGGACGCGCCGAAATTGCCCGCCAGAACGACGGGTTCGTCGCGGCTGAGCGCGAATTCCGACAATTCGGATATTCTTTGTTTGACGCGGGCGTAGGATTCGGAATGCCACGGATCGGCGAAATCGGTCAGGACGATCGTCAGCTTGCGCGAACCGACGACGCGGGATACCCACAGTCCGTCCCCTTCCGCCGTTTCGCCGCGGTCGACGCCGGGGGTGCGCGCCAGAATCAGCTTCATTTTCCCCGTCGTGTCGAACGTCTGGTTTTGCAGCTGGTAATCGCCCAAAACGTTGTCCAGATCGCGGTAGATTTCGACGGGGACGTTCACCCACAGAACGATGTCCGCGTTTGAATTTTCAAGCACTTCGCGCAGTTTGCCGGCTTTATGTTCCGCGCCTTGCAGATTTTGGTAGGCGACGGTGAAAACGTGCGAATCGTCGGGCAGTTCGGAATCCTTTTGAAACAGGTGGGAATGCGTCGCGACCAGCGCCAGATTCATCAAAACCAGCGTCAGAAAAACGACCGTTTTGACCCATTCGCGCTTGAACAGGCACCACAAAAACAGCGCGAAGCTCAGCGCCGCCGCCTGCATTTTGAATTCGCCCAGCCAGTCCAGACGCCAGTCCAGACTGCGCCCCAGCGTCCCCAGCAACGTCAGGACGGGAATCAGCACCAGCAGTCCCGTCGTCAGATAGCTTTCCCGTTCTTCGAATTTGCGCTTTGACAGATACCCCATATTCAGCCCCTGAAAAAAATAAAGCTGGCAAGTTGTGAAAATTACGGTTAATTTACTGTTAATCAATGCGCAACGCAACATTTTATCGGAAAGATTCAAAGGAAAATGCTGTCTTCCCCGTTTGACGTGTTCGGGATTTTGGCTGAACGCCTGCAACAGGCGGATGCTTCCGTCCTGACCGGATACGGGCTGGCGCTGGGCGGCGTGCCTTTGCTGGTCGTGTTCGTCAGGGCGGCGGCGAAGGCGATGTCCCGCAACCTGTCGGACGGCGGGACGGATTCGGCGTCAAATCGGGACGAATCGGCTGAAACTTCCGGTTCCGGCGCGGGCGGCGACGACGATTCCGAACGCCGGAGCGAAAAAGCCAAAGAGGAAGAACGCAAAAAAACGCAGGATCAGCTGAAAGAGCTGTTTGACCTGTTCAACGATTCCAAACGCGAAAAAAACGACCGGCAAAAGACCGAAAAAGAAACGGAAAAGCTGGGCGAAAAACGTCGAAATTTCGAAAAGCTCAAAGAAAAATACGCCGAAATGGCGGGACGGATCGCCGACATGATCGAAAAAAATCTGACGCCCGCGCAAATGGCGCGCGCTTTGATTTCCCGAACGGCGGAACAGATCCCCGAAATCGAATTGCAGTCGCTGATCGACGCGATGTCCGCTTTTCTGCGCAAAAACGGCGAGCTGGAAATTCACACGGGGGTGATCGGCGTCGATCCTCTGTTCGAACAGCGCGGCGCGCTCTGCGCGCTGAAACGCGGGGATTTCGCTTCGGTTTTGGATTTTTTGGAATGCCAAGCCGCCGAGGAGCTCGACAAAGCCGAAAACTCGCACCGCGCCGACGTGCGCCGCCCCGCGCTGAAACGGGCGGCGGACCTGTACCGCGCGATCGGCGTTCTGGCGCGTCCCGTCGACGCCGAAAGAAGTTTCAACGCGCTGAACAAATCGCGCGAGGCGGACGGAAACAACCCGTTGACGGAGGTTTTGACCGCCCGCGCCTATTACGAAAGCGGCAAATCCGAAAAAGCCGTCGAAATGCTGGACGCCGTCGCGCGGTCGGGCGCGGGCGGCGCGGCGGCGCGCTACGCCGGTCGGACGGCTTCCGAAATCAGAACGGAACTGGTGGCTTTTCACGCCGCGCGGATTCGCGGGGAATACGAAGCCCGCCTGTCCGAAACCGAAGACAGAACGCGCGCCGCGCGGGAAACGGACATCGGCGCGAAAAAACGCGCGCAGGTCGGACGCGCGAACGTCCGGTTCGCCGCGGGCAATTCGCGCGAACGCGACGAACGCGCTCCGGCTTAGAAAATCATTTGAATTTGACGGGACGCCAGTTGAACTTTCGCGCGGGGGCGGGCGCGGGTTTGCGCGTCACGAAACGCGCCAGCCGTTTCAACAGCGGCGGTTTTTTGCGCAGTTCCTCCTGATGCGTCAGAATGACGTCTTCCAGCTGGGCGAAAGACACGACGTCGTTTTCGAAATTCCCCGTGATGCACCCCGTCGTAAAGCGGTGGCAGTTGTTGAACAAAACGTTGTACGGCGTCTGCTGGTCGACTTTTTTCTTCGCGCGGCGGGCGACGGCGGTCGACGTCAGCGGTTCGTCCGTGTCGCCGTAGCACGCGGCGTAGATGCGGTGCGATTCCGGATTCGTTCCGGGCGGAAAAAAGCTGTGTTCGTTTTCGATCTTGATTTGGCTGTGCCGGTTCAGTCCGACGATTTTCCCGTCGCCGATGTAGACGCCCGTGTGTTCCAGCAAAACGCCCAGATCGCACTTTAAAATGCACCCTTTGACCGGCGCGACCTCCGGCGATTTAAAGGTCTTGGCGCGTCTGCGTCTGAAATTTTTGCGCAGCATGACGATGAAACGGCGACGCTTGTTCATTTTAAGCCCTCTGATGAAAACGAAACCGTATTTTATCCCGTTTTCCGGTTTTTAAAAGCGGTTTTGCAAAAAACTTCTTTTTCGAAACGCGCGGATATTATATAAGTCGTCTAAATTGAAAAGGTCTGCTTCTGTAAAGGAACGCGCTATGGAAAATACGCCCGCCCCCCTGTTGGAACTGAAAAACGTCACAAAGTTTTTCGGGGCGAACAAAGTCTTGGACGACATCGATTTGCAGGTCAACGACGGCGAATTCCTGACCCTGCTGGGACCGTCGGGGTGCGGCAAAACGACGACTCTGCGGCTGATCGCGGGGTTCGAACGTCCGACGACGGGCAAAATCGTGATGGGCGGCAAGGAAATATCCCGCGTTCCGCCGAACCGCCGCGCCGTCAACATGGTGTTTCAGCAATACGCCCTGTTTCCGCATATGACCGTGTTCGACAACGTGGCTTTCGGGCTGAAAATGAAGGGACTGCCCAAGGACGAAATCGAAGTCGAGGTTTTTTCCGCGCTGGAAAAGGTCAAAATGAACATGTTTTCCCTGCGCTATCCGTCCGAACTGTCCAGCGGACAGCAGCAGCGCATCGCGATCGCGCGGGCGTTCGTGAACAATCCGAAAATTCTGCTGCTGGACGAACCGCTTTCGGCTTTGGATTACCGTCTGCGTCAGGAAATGCAGATCGAATTGAAGGAATTGCAGCGCGCGCTGGGCATGACGTTCGTGTACGTCACCCACGATCAGGAAGAGGCGCTCGCCATGTCCGACCGCGTCGCCGTTTTAAACGAAGGCATGGTCGAACAGGTCGGAACGCCCATTCAGATTTACGAAGAGCCCAAAAACATGTTCGTCGCCAAATTCGTCGGCGAAATCAACGTGTTCAGCGGCATGGTCATCAAAGTCGGGGAAAACGATTTCGACACGATCGTCGAAGGAATGTTCTACCGTCTGCGCAAACCGTCGTCGTTCGACGTCGCGCGCGGGTCGAAAATCAAGGTTCTGCTTCGTCCCGAAGACATGGTCGTCAGCAAGGTCAACGACCCCGAAGCCGAGGCGCCCGAAAACGCCTTGCGCGGCGTCATCAGCTTTCTGGTCTACAAGGGGCGCACGATCGACCTGTGGATTCAGACGGCGGGCGGCAACATGGTGATGGCGACGCAGTTTTTCAACGAAGACGACCCCGACATCATCTACGCGGTCGACGACGTCGTGAACGTCAGCTGGATCAAGGATTGGGAGGTCGTTCTGCCCGATGCTTAAATCCGCGGACAATTTCTGCCGTCAGGCGGTGCTGTATTTCATTTTCGTCTGGTTCGGGCTGATGGTGTTCGCGCCGAACCTGCTGGTTTTGCTGGCAAGCTTTCTGACCCGCGACCCCGTGTGGTATCTGCGTCTGCCGCTGAATTTGCAAAACTACGCGGCGCTGGGCGATCCGCAGCTGCTGTCCGTGATTCTGAAATCGCTGAATCTGGCGTTCTGCACGACTTTGTTCTGCCTGCTGGTCGCGTATCCGTTCACTTATTTTATCGCGCGTTTCGCCAAAGAACGCCGCGCGCTGTTTCTGATGCTGATCATCGTGCCGTTCTGGACGAATTCCCTGATGCGCAACTACGCCCTGATCACGATTTTGAGCGAAAACGGCATACTGAACACCTTTTTGCTGAAACACGGCGTCATCGCCGCGCCGCTGAAACTGTTGAACACGGATCTGGCGGTGTTCGTCGGCATGACGTACACGCTGCTGCCGTTCATGATCCTGCCGATTTACGCCGTTTTGGAAAAAATCGACCGCGCGGTGCTGGAGGCGGCTCACGATTTGGGGGCGGGACCGTACGCCGCGTTTTTCCGCGTCATCGTTCCCGTCAGCGCGCCGGGGATCGTCGCGGGGTGCATTATGGTCTTTCTGCCCGCTTTGACGCTGTTTTACGTGTCGGACATTCTGGGCGGCGCCGATTCCGCCGTGCTGGGCAGCGTGATCCGCGACCAGTTCATGGTCGTCAAAGACTGGCCCGTCGGCGCGGCGATCAACGTCGGTTTGACGGTGTTCATGCTGTTTTTGCTGCATCTGTACTACAAAAGCGGCAACTCCGTCGATCAGGAGCAGCCGATATGGTGAAAAATCTGCCGAAATACCTGTACGTCGCCGCGGTTTATCTGGTGCTGTACCTGCCGCTGTTCGTGACGATCGTGTTTTCGTTCAACGATTCGGCGTCGACGGACGCGTGGCGCGGGTTCACGCTGAAATGGTACGAAAGCCTGCTGTCCGACACGGCGCTGATCCGGTCCGCTTTCCGTTCGCTGTTTCTGGCGGCGGCGGCGGCGACGACGTCGACCGTCGTCGGAACGATCATGGCGATCGCCTTGCACCGCTACCGCTTTATCGGTCAGCGGGTCGTGTACGGGTCGCTGTCCGTGATCATGCTGTCCCCCGAAATCATACAAGGCATTTCCCTGGTGATGATTTTCGTGATTTTGGGCGTGCCGCTGGGCTTTGCGACGCTGTTGCTGTCGCACACGGTCTTTTGCTTTCCGTTCGTGACGGTGACGGTGCTGGCGCGGCTGAAAGGCGTCAACCGCAATTTGGCGGAGGCGGGGGCGGATCTGGGCGCGTCGGACGTCGACATCGCGCGTTTTATCCTGATACCGCAAATTCTTCCCGCCGTTTTCGCCGGCTGGCTGATGAGCTTCACGCTGTCCGTCGACGACGTGATCGTCAGCTTTTTCGTCAGCGGAAAAGAATACGAAATCCTGCCGTTGAAGATTTATTCGCTGGTGCGGACGGGGATCCAGCCCGACGTCAACGCGCTGTGCGCGGCGATGTTTTTCGCGACGTTCGCCGTCGTGATGCTGTCCTATCGTCTGGTGCGGAACAGGAAATAAACTCGGGACGGCTTTAATCTTCGCGCGGTCGGCTTTAACGCTTTACAATATTTTTACCTGTTGCTAGGATAATCCGATAAACTAAGGATCATAAGGCGACCTTCGGGGCGTTTTTTTATGCGATGAGGAATTGAAATGAATTTATCCAAAGGCTTGTCCATGTTTTACAGCAGTCGCGCGCTGGAAAACAAAATCGACGAATTTCTTGACCGTATTTCCGAAGCGGGGCTGATTTACAAAAAAGCGATTCACGTGTTTTTGGAACACGGCGTGACCGAGGATTTCGTCACCCACGCCGAACAGATCGGGCACATCGAATCCCGCGCGGACGAACTGCGCCGCGAAATCGAAACGGGACTGTACGAACAGAACCTGATTCCCGATTTGCGCGCCGACGTGCTGAGTCTGGTCGAGGATTTGGACGCCATTTTGAACGCTTACGACGCCAGCGGATACCGTTTCACGATCGAACAGCCGGTGTTTCCCGCGACTCTGCACCCCGACGTTCTGGCGATCGTCGAATCCGTCACCAATTCGGTCGAACAGATCACCATCGCCGCGCGCACGTTTTTCCGCGATTTCAATTCCTGCCGCGACTATATCCACAAAGTCCGCTTTTACGAAAGCGAAGCCGACCGCATCAGCACGAAAATCAAACGCGCCGTCTATTCGTCGGACCTGCCGCTGGCGAACAAAATGCACGTGTGCAGTTTCGTTGAAATGATCGACAATCTGGCGGACATGGCGGAAGACATCACCGACAAGCTGGCGATTTACGTTATCAAACGCGACAACTGACCGCGGGGGATCGAATGGGTACTTCGGGAATCGTTTTCCTTTCCAGCGGGTTGTTTCTGGGGTGGTCTTTGGGCGCGAACGACGCCGCCAACATTTTCGGAACCGCCGTCAGCACCCGCATGGTCAAATTCAAAACCGCCGCCGTCGTGTGCAGCGTCTTCATCATGCTGGGCGCGGTCATCAGCGGCGTCGGCGCGGCGTACACTTTGGGTAGCTTGGGCGCGATCAACGCGATCGGCGGGGCGTTCGTCACGACGTTCGCCGCCGCGTTCACCGTCTATTCGATGATCAAGTGCGGCTTGCCCGTTTCCGTGTCCCAAGCCGTCGTCGGCGCCATTATCGGGTGGAACTGGTTCACCGATTCCGTGACCGACGTCAATTCGATCGTGCGAATCGCGTCGACGTGGGTGGCTTGCCCGCTGCTTGCCGCGACGTTCGCCGCCGTGCTGTACCTGACGTTTAAAAAATTGCTCGGCTCCGTTAAAATTCATCTGCTTTACCGCGACGCATGCACCCGCATGGCGATGATTTTGACGGGGGCGTTCGGCGCGTATTCCCTGGGCGCGAACAACATGGCGAACGTCGTCGGCGTGTTCGTTCCCGTCGCGCCGTTTTCGGAATTTTCGTTCGGCGCGTTGCATTTTTCCGCCGTGCAACAGCTGTTTTTCGTCGGTTCTCTGGCGACCGCCGTCGGCGTGTTCACCTATTCGTACAAAGTCATGGGCACGGTCGGAAAGGGGCTGATGCCTTTGTCGCCGTTCGCGGCGTGGGTCGTCGTTCTGGCGCAGTCCATGGTGCTGTTCGTTTTCGCGTCCGAAGGGCTGGAATACTTTTTGGCGTCGCACAACCTGCCCGTCATTCCGCTGGTCCCCGTTTCGTCGACCCAAGCCGTCGTCGGCGCCGTGATCGGCATCGGACTGTGCAAGGGCGCGGCGAGCAGCATTAAATGGAGCGTCGTCGGGCGCATCGTGTGCGGGTGGGTGATCACGCCCGTCATCGCGGCGGTGATTTGCTTCTTTTCGCTGTTTTTCATGCAAAACGTGTTCAACCAGCGCGTCTACGCGCCGAAAACCTATCTGATGTCCGAAAAGGTCTACAACCGCATCGTCGCCGACGGTTTCCCCGCCGGAAAGCTCAGCACGCTGAAAGGCGAACGCTACGGTTCGGGCGTCGAATTCATCAACGCCGTCGAAAACAGACTGGGCGGACTGACGGGCGCGCAACAGCAAAAACTGCTGGACACCGCCGAAAACGTCCGCATCGTGATCGACGCCGACAAAATCGACAATCTGGACAACCGCCTGTTTTCCGCAGACGAACTGGCGCAGATCGGGGAATTGTCCGGACAGCGTTTCAACTATCGCTGGGAATTGCAGGAGGCGATGGCGAAAACGGGACAAAACTGGGCGTACAAACCCGCGACGATTCTGAACAAGCAATACAATAAAATGCTGTCGCAGAAACTGACGGTCATCGAAAACAATTTCATCGCCCGTTCGGACAAAAAGAAATCGAACGGCTGCGGTTGCGACTGATTCCGGTTCGACGGAAAGAAAAGCCCCCGTTTTTTCGGGGGCTTTTCGCGTTCGGGCGTCATTTCAGCATTTCGCGCAAATGGGCGATGGCGGATCGCGCCAAAGCGTCGCACCGTTCGTTTTCGGGGTGTCCGGCGTGTCCTTTGACCCAATGCCAGCGCAGGACGTGACGTTTGTTCAAATGGTATATTTCCTGCCACAAATCGCTGTTTTTGACGGGCTTTTTGTCGGCGGTGCGCCAGCTGTTTCCGACCCAGCCCGCCAGCCATTCGGTCGCGCCCTTCATCACGTACTGGCTGTCGGTGTACACGTCGGCTTCGCATTCGGATTTCAGCAGGGTCAGCGCGTTGATGACCGCCTTTAATTCCATGCGGTTGTTGGTCGTCGCCTCTTCGGCGCCGCTGATTTCCTTTTCGATTCCCTTGTAGCGCAAAACCGCGCCCCAACCGCCCAGACCGGGGTTGCCGCTGCACGCGCCGTCCGTGTAGATTTCAACCTTTTTCATGACGACAATCTGGCACGTTTCCGACGCGATGTCGAGAGGATATTTGTTGCTTATCGGCTTGCATTTCAAACAAAAGGATTGATATGATTAAAGAAAACTTTGGCGGGACGGACGATGGCTTTTCCTTTATTCACATTCGGCGGCATGTTTTACTGGGTGGACCGGCACAGCTACGCGGGCTGGCGGATTCAGGAATCGATCTGGCTGCGGCGGTGCCGTCTGCTGGATCCGTTCAACGTCAAGCGCGCGGCGGGATCGTTCGAACTGTGCTACAACACGATGCTGTATTTCCTGCGCGCATGGGAGGTTCCGCAACCCCCGACCGAAGCCGCCGTCGTCATTCACGGATTGTTTCAGCGCCCCGCCGGATACGAATCCATGCTTCGCGGACTGCAAAAAAATTTCGAGCCGATTTTTTTCAGCTATCCCATGTTGCGGTTTGACCTGATGAAATCGGCGCGCGCGCTGAACGCCGTTTTGGACAGACGGCGCGACGTCGCCCGCTTTCATTTCGTCGCCGTCGGTTACGGCGGACTGATTCTGCGGCAGGCGATCGCCATGAATCCGCCGTGGCTGAAAAAGCTGGGACGAACCGTTTCCGTCGCCGTTCCGAATCAGGGGTGCGGCTTGGCTGAAAAATATCAGGGCAAGTGGTGGTATCCGCAATTGCTGGGGCAGGCGGGAAAAGCGATTCTGCCCAAATCCGTGTCGCTGCTTCCTCCGTTTCGGGGCGATTTCGCCGTGATTTCGGGCGGCAGGGACGACGGCAAGGGATATTTTTCCAAGATTCGCGGCGACAACGACGGCGTGCTGAGCGTTGCCGAAACAAAGCTGAACGGCGCCAAAGAGGAATATCTGGTCATGGATTCGCCGCATTTTTCGCTGCACCGCAACGAAAAGGTCGTTTCGATGACGGACAGCTTTCTGACGACGGGACGGCTGGGACGCCGCCAGCGTATCCGCAAAGAGCAAAGCTACACCAGTTTGTGGGACAACTAGGACGCCTTTTGCGGCGCGTCGGGGACGGAGCGCGTTATTTCCGCCTTTTCGATCTTTTTGGCTTCGACCCACAGGTTTTCCATTTCCGCCAAAGTCGTCTGTTCGAACGGTTTTCCAGCTTCTTTCAGCCGTTTTTCGATATGACCGAAACGGCGTTCGAATTTCGCGTTGGCGTGTTTCAGCGCCTGTTCGGGATTGATTTGCAGTTTGCGCGCCAGATTCACGCAGACGAACAGGACGTCGCCCATTTCGTCCAGACGTTCCCGATCGTGCGACGGCTGGACGATTTCGGCTTTCAGCTCGTTCACCTCTTCGTAAATCTTGTCCACGATCAAAAGCGGAGCCGCCCAGTCGAATCCGACGCGGGCGGCGCGGCTTTGCAGTTTGAACGCGCGAATCGTCTGCGGCAGGGCGTCCGCGATTCCCGACAGGACGCCGTCCTGATGATGTTCGCGGCGTTCGTCGGCTTTCAGCCGTTCCCAGTCGGGGCGCTCCGCGGCGTTTCCGAAAATGTGCGGGTGGCGGCGAATCATTTTGGCGCAGACGCCGTCGACGACGTCCTGAAAATCGAACAGCCCCCGTTCCTTCGCCATCTGGGCGTAAAAAACGATGTGCAGCAGCAGGTCGCCCAATTCTTCTTTCAGCTGGGCGGCGTCCTTTTTTTCAACGGCGTCGCAGACTTCGTACGCTTCTTCCAGCGTGTGGGGCGAAATGCTTTCGGGCGTTTGCGCCTTGTCCCATTCGCAACCGCGGTCGGGGTCGCGCAGACGTTTCATAATGTCCAGTAAAGCGTCGATTCCGTTTTTCGTCCGTTCAGCCATGTTTTTTCCTTTCGCGTTTTTGAAAAGCGCCTTATATTAAAGCCTGTCCGTTTTTTGACAACAGGTTTTTCGGCGAATCCGAAACGGCGTCTTTTGTCTATTTTGCCGGCGATTGTTTCGTTTCCGTGGTTTCTTTCCCGAAAAGACCGTCAAAACGGCGCGCGTCCGACGGGCGGAATAAAAATTTTCGTTTCTGAAAAACATCAGGGTTTCCGCCGTTTTTAACGGGGTTTGGCGGCTTTTGGCAAAAAAAAGGAAATTCTGGACAAAAATATGCTTGAAAAACCGGACGGGGTTCGTTATAACAAATCTAACAAATGTTTTTTTTGAAGTGAGGTTCTTATGAGCGACGAAAAGAAACCCGTGAAATTGATTGTCAGCGACATCGACAACACCATCTCCGACTATTTCAACAACTGGGGACTGGCGTGGGACAAAGGTGTCGAAGAATTGGCGAAGAGCCGCGGTTTGGAAAAAGACAAACTGTACGACAGCATTCGCGAAAACTCCGACGGCTACGCCCGTTTCCACAACTTCCCGGACATCATCGCGCAGACGCCGGAACTGAGCTACGAGGGCAAATCCGCCGAAGAACGCAAGCGCTTGGAAAAAGCCGACGCGAAGATTTGCCACGACGTCGCCAAACAGTACCATGCCGGCAACAAAATGTATGAGGGCGTCATCGCCACCATTCGCAAAGCCAAAGCCGCCGGCGCGAAGTTCGTCATGTACACCGATTCGCCCGCTTCCGGCGCGGTCGCCCGTCTGGCGGACATGAACTTCCCGCTGGATCTGGTCGACGGACTGGTCTGCCGCGCCGACGGAACGACGGAAAACGTGGACGGCAAGGTTCAGTTCAAGAAAGCCCCGTTGCAGGTGACGGGCGGTCGTTACGACGGATACCGCGACGAAATGGTCGCCAAACTGGGCGACAAGCTGGTCATGAACGAAGGCAACGTCTGGAAGCCCAACATGGACGTCATGCAGTCCATCATGGACACTCACGGCGCGAAAGCCTCCGAAACCGTGATGGTCGGCGACAGCATCAAATCCGACGGCGGCGCGGTTCGCCTGGGGTGCCACTTCGCCTGGCAGAAAGAGGGATCCGAAGTCTGCGACGCGGTGCAGGAAATGTACGGCAAGATCAACGACAACGCCGGCTACAAAATCGGTTCCAAAGGCCATTTGGAAGTGTTGGCGAAGTTGTCCAAGGAAGATCCGAAACTGGGTCAGCAGTACAAAGACCACATGGTCACTTTGGAAGGCGGCTTCAAGGATTTGAACAAATACTTCCGCTTCCAGTCTGCGGAAAAAACAAAAACGCAGGAAAATACGGCTGTCAAAGCGGCTCTGGCTCGTCGCGCCCAGACCAGATAAACAGACGTTTTTTCATCACAAGGGGAAAAGGTGCCAAACCTTTTCCCCTTTTTTGTATTCAGAAAACCCCGCGCTAGGCGCGGGGTTCAAAAAAGCTTACAGCTATG
>DJRZ01000066.1 GCA_002440235.1 Alphaproteobacteria bacterium UBA6347 | reverse complement strand
TCGAACGCCAGCGACGATTTGCCCGATCCCGACAGCCCCGTCACGACGACCAGTTTGTTTTTCGGAATGTCCAGATCGACGTTTTTCAGGTTGTGTTCCCGCGCGCCGCGGATTTTGATATAGTCCATAGCTTGCCCTTTCGTTTGAAAAAACAATTATGATATAAGACTGTTTTAAATGAATTTAAAGAGCGTTTATTCAACCCGTCACCGAGCGGTCGAATAAGACGAGCAGATCGTCGGCTTCGTCTGTTCGATATAGTTTCTGCACCGGTCGAACTCCTGATCCTGCAACGTTTGGATCGTTTGGGTGACGGCGGGGACGGAACGCACGGCGCGCTGAAACGTCATATGCGGATACTGGCGGCAGAACTGCGCGACGTTTTCCAGCAAAGTCCATTCGTTGTCGCCGGCTTTCATGCCGACCAGACGGTCGCCGTGAATATCCTGCAACGCGGAAACGTAGCCCATCATGATCGCCGCCAGATTCTGCATTTCCTGATTTTCCTCGGGCGTGGCGGGTTCGGTCTGCAAAACGGTTTTGTTGTACACGTCCGTAAAATCCAGACAGGTCGGCAAAGCCTTGACCTCGCGCTGAGCCGCGGCGGGCGACGCGGTCAGCATCAATCCCAAAACCGCCGTCAACGATAATTTCAAACCGATTTTTTTCATGGCGCACCCCCGTTTAATCGAACTGCGGGCAGGATAACGCTTTCGTCGGCGAAAATCAATCAAAGGCGACATTCAGAAAATCTTTATCGTTTCGGTTATAAAATATGTCGAGGTGTGCGTTTCGTCACACTTTGCGGCGCGCATATGTGCTAAAAGGATAATGATGAAAGAAGGATTTCGAAACAATGCCTGTTGAGGTCACTTTTTGGGGGGTGCGCGGCAGTATCCCGTGTTGTTCCGCGGAACACACGATTTACGGCGGAAACACTTCCTGCGTAGAGGTCAATCTGGACGGGCGGACGGTCGTTTTCGACGCGGGTTCCGGAATTCGGTCGCTGGGCATAAATCTGGCGCGGCGCGGCGTCAGCGACGTGACGTTGCTGGTTTCGCACACGCACTGGGATCACATCTGCGGCTTTCCTTTTTTCTATCCGGCGTTCCAAAAAACGTCGAATCTGAATATTTATGCCGCTCGACTGCCGGACGGACAAACGGCTGAGCAAGTCTTTGGGGTGTTAATGTCGGAACCGTTTTTTCCTTTACCAATGCACATGATCCCTTCGGTTCTGCATTTTCACGATTTCAAAGCCTGCGACTCTTTCGATTTGTTCGACGGCAGGGCGGCGCTTCAAACGTGCAATCTGGTGCACCCCAACGGGTCTAGCGGATATCGCCTGAACTTTCAAGGGAAATCGATATCGTACATCTCGGATTACGAACATTGCGCCGCGGACGGCATTGACGGGCTGATCGATTTCGTCGCCGGCAGCGACCTGATGATTTTTGACGCCATGTACACGCCGGAAGAATACGAAGTGTTCAAAGGCTGGGGGCATTCCACTTGGGAACAGGCGGTCAACCTGACCAAAGCGGCGGACGTCAAACGCACGGCTTTGTTTCATCACGCGCCGTCGCACACGGACGCGCAAATGCGCCGGATCGAACGGGACGCCCGCGCCGCCGACCCCCGCGTTTTCGCCGCGCGGGAAATGCAGACCGTCCGTCTTTGACGGGCTTTAAAACAGATTCGCCGCGTCGCGCGTCGCGTAATACCAAATCAATTTGTAAAAAAACAGAACGCCGTTCAATCCGCGTTCGACGAACGCGAACACCGTTCCGAACGACAGCAGGTTCGCCCCCGGCAGAAAACACGCCGCGAAGATAAAGCCGACCTTTTTCAAATCCGTTTGCCGCGGGTGCAGCTGTTCCGCGAACGAAAACAGATTGTAGCCGAGCGCCGCGCCCAAGGCGATGTACACCCAGTCGGGCGTATATCCGGCGACACGCGACACCAGCGTCGCGAAAAACATCATTAAAAACGCCGTCAGCGGAAAAAAATACGGCGCGATCACGATCAGCCAGTTGCCTTTGCCCGCGAACGTCATTGATCCGCCGCCCTCGTCCCTGACGTCCATACCGGTGACGCGGTGCAAAGTCGCCATCGCGAACAGCATGTGCGTTATTTCGTGTTCCATTGTTTCCGCCGCCCCCCGGCGGGCGATAAAGACGACGCGCGCCGCCGCGAACCCCAGCACGCCGATGCCGAAATAGATCAGATTGTGCGCGTGCAGCTGGTTCCGAATCACATAATACCTGTTGAACGCCTGAACGGCGGCGGGCGCGGCCAGCAGCATGGACAGGGCGGCGGGCCATTTCAGCAGATTGACGAACAGATCGATGCTTTTCCGGCAACGGACGATTTCCTGACTGATGGAGAACATTTCGCTTCCTTTCCGGCAAAAAAAAAGCGGGAGCGTCCAAGCCCCCGCTTTTCTTGCCGTTACGACAATTCGGGAACCGGCGGCAGCTTCGCCAGCATGGCGGGCGTCACCAGAACGACGCCCTTTTCCGTCACGTAGAAATATTTGGAATCCTCTTCGGGATTTTCGCCGATGACCAGACCGCGCGGAATGACGCACCCCTGCGCCAAAATCGCTTTTTTCACGCGGGCGTGGCGGTTGATGACGCAGTTCGGCAGAACGACCGAATCTTCGACCAGCGAAAACGAATGGACGCGCACCGCCGAAAACAGCAGGGAATGACGCACCGTTCCGCCCGAAATGATACAGCCGGCGGAAACCAGCGATTTTACCGCGACGCCTGTTCTCAGATCGCTTTCAAACACGAATTTCGCGGCGGGGTGCTGTTCCTGAAACGTCCAGATCGGCCAGCGCGAATCGTACAGATCCAAATCGGGAACGACGTTCGTCAAGTCCAGATTGGCTTCCCAGTACGCGTCCAGCGTGCCGACGTCGCGCCAATAGGCCTCGTCCGTTTTGTTGAACACGCAGCTGTCCTGATAGCGGTGCGCGACCATTTTGACGTTGCCGACCAGCGACGGCAGAATGTCCTTGCCGAAATCGTGGGACGAGTTTTTGTCCTGCGCGTCCTTTTCCAGCAAATCGATCAGAAAATCGGCGTCGAAGATGTAAATCCCCATGCTGGCGAAAGAACGGTCGGGTTTGCCCGGAATGCTGGGCGGATTTTTCGGTTTTTCGACAAAGCGAACGATGTTGCCTTCGGCGTCGGCGTCCAGAATGCCGAACTCGTGCGCTTTTTCCAGCGGGACTTCGATGCAGGACACGGTGGCTTTCGCGCCCGCTTCGATATGCTGTTTCAGCATTTTGGAATAGTCCTGCTTGTAGATGTGGTCGCCAGCCAGAATCAGAATGTATTTCGGCGCGTGGGCGCGAATCGTTTCCAGATTCTGATAGACGGCGTCGGCGGTTCCCTGATACCAGACCTCGTCCGACGTCTGCTGCTGGGCGGGCCAGATTTCGACGAATTCGTTCAGTTCGGGCTGCAAAAAGCTCCACCCCTGCTGCAAATGCTTGATCAGGCTGTGGGCTTTGTACTGCGTCAGGACGCAGATGCGGCGCATGCCGGAATTGATGCAGTTCGACAGCGGAAAGTCGATGATGCGGAACTTGCCGCCGAAAGGAACGGCGGGTTTAGCCTGTATTTCCGTCAGATTTTTCAGCCGCGACCCTTTGCCGCCCGCCAAAACCAAAGCAAGAGTGTCCTTTCTTGCCGCGATCAAATTCACTTCGTCCATGCCGAACTCCCAAAACAACTTCGAAACACAATAATACGATCGTCGGGAACGTTTTGTCTGAAAAACGCCCGTTTGTTTTCAGTTTAGCTTTTTGTTTTCAAAAAGCAAAGAGGAAAAACCGCCCCTCAGAACAAATAACGCACTTTCAGCGTGCCGTCGATGGCTTCCAGTTCCAGTTGTAGGTCGTGCGCGTTTTCCAAATGCCCGTCGACGTCGACGACGACATAGGCGTATTCGCCGTCCGTGCGCAGGTACTGCCCGCTGACGTTCAGCCCGTGTTTCGACAGAACGCCGTTGATCGCGCTCAAAACGCCGGGAACGTTTTTATGAATGTGCATGAAACGCGTGGTTTTGCCGCTTTCCTGCACGGGCAGGGAAACCTCGACGCAGTTAACCGCGCCCAGCGTCGACCCGTTGTCGGAATATTTCACCAGACGTTCGGACACCTCCAGCCCGATGTTGGCTTGGGCTTCCAGCGTGGAACCGCCGATGTGCGGCGTCAGGATAACGTTGTCCATGTCGCGCAGGGGGGAAACGAACTCTTCGGATTTGTCGGCGGGTTCCTTGGGAAACACGTCCAAAGCCGCGCCCGCGATCTGCCCTTCGTCCAGCGCGTGTTCCAGCGCGTCGACGTCGACGACGCTGCCGCGCGCCGCGTTGATGAAGAACGCGCCCTTTTTCATCGCGAAAAACTCGGCGTTGGAAAACATGTTGTTCGTTTGCGCCGTCTGCGGAACGTGCAGGCTGACGACGTCGGAAACGCTGAGCAGTTCGGACAGCGACGAACACGCCTGCGCGTTGCCCAAAGCCAGCTTGTCGACGATGTCGTAATAGCGCACTTTCATGCCCATCGCCTCCGCCATGACGGAAACCTGCGTGCCGATGTGACCGTATCCGACGATGCCCAGAACCTTGCCGCGGACTTCGGTCGACCCCTTGGCGTTTTTCAGCCACACGCCGCGGTGGGCGGCGGCGTTGCGCTGCGGAATCCCGCGCATCAGCATTACGATTTCGCCGATGACCAGTTCAGCCACGGAACGCGTGTTCGAATACGGCGCGTTGAAAACGGGAATCCCGTGCGCCTTCGCGGCGTTCAAGTCGACCTGATTCGTCCCGATGCAGAAACACCCGACCGCCATCAGCTTTTTCGCGGCGTCGAACACGTCGGCGGTCAGCTTCGTTCTGGAGCGAATGCCGATCATGTGAACGTCGGCGATCGCCTTTTTCAGTTCGTCGCTGTCCAGCGCGTTTTTCAGAATCACCAGATTGTTGTAGCCGTGGCTTCTGAAATAGTTTTCGGCGTTCGCGTGCAGGTCTTCCAGCAGCAGGATTTTGATTTTGTCCTTGTTCAGGGACACGTTGTTCATGGCTTATTCCTTTGCAAAATAACAAGATGTTTTCCCTCTATACACCATTCGGGCGGTCGTTTAAAGTTTTGTTTTTCACGTTTTAAAGGATTGCACATCGCCGGAAAATCGGTTAAAAATTAACCGTTCGTAAATTTGTCCGGCGCGCGTTTCGCGGCGGCGCATCAGGGGATTCGTCAATCCATGCGTTATTTTGTTTTTGCCTTTGCGTTTGTTTGCGTCCTGACGGTCGGAACCGTCCGCGGACGCGCCGACGACCCGAAGGAATTCACCGTCAACAACGAACTGGTGCAAATTCTGGATTCCTTCGACGACAAAAAACAAAATCCGAACCACGTCCCCAGCCTGTCCGAAATTCTGGAAGCGCGCGGCACGCTGGTCTTTTTCGACAACACGAACACGTCGGGCAAAAAACCGCAGCTGGGCGGCAACGTCAAAACCAAAGCGTCGGGCGCGCTGAACCGCACGCTGGAACGCGCCCGCCGGCGTCTGTCCGCGCAGGAACGCAAAAACGCCAAAGCGGCGGCGGCGAACTCCGCCAAGACTCAAAGGCTCGCCGCTTTCGTCGCGAACGGCGCGAAGGAACAGCCCGATCCGGCGGCGGCGGAACAACAGCCCGCAGGCGAAAGGGCGCGCTATTATCCGCTGGACTACGACGGCGAAAAGACGGTCGCGCTGATTCCGCCGAACACTTTGGTCGAGGTTCCCTTTTTAAAGCATATCCCCTACTTTTTCAGCCGCATCGAAATTCTGGGCAACGGCGCGATCCGCGTCACGGAAACGATCGAACGCGTCGTCGAACCGACCGAAAACGATTTTTACGGGCTCGAGCGATCCTTTCCGAAATACCACACGGACAGAACGGGCAAAAAGCACCGGACGAACCTGATGCTGCTGGAATCCTTTTTGGACGAACAGCCCGCGAACGCCAGACTGACGCCGGATCTGGACGGATTTAAAATCGATCTGCGCGGCGCGGAACCGCTGCCGTCCGGCACGCACCAGTTCCGCTTTTCCTATCTGCTGTTCAACAAAATCGCCGAATTTGAAAACAACGCCGAAAACGCGCAAACCCCGACGTTCAAAGAACTGATCTGGGACGTCACGGGCATCGACTGGGACATTCCGATCACCCGCGCGGCGGCGGTCGTCCTGTTCCCGCCCGATTCCGTCCTGTATTCGCACACGGCGGCGACGGGCGGCGCGGCGGGCGTCGGCAAAAACTACCGCATCGTAAAGGACAAAAAAAGCAACGACCTGTCCTATGTGCTGACGTTTCCCCTCGCCCCTTACGAATCCCTGACGATTTTGGCGAACTGGGGCGAAAAGGCGCCCGCCCCCGTGTTCCAGAACGGCAAGCTTGACCGCTTTATCATCGAACACGGCACGTTCGCGGCGGCTTTTCTGGCTTTTCTGTTCGTGCTGTCCTATTATCTGACGACGCTTTTCTCCCAGCGTAAAAATCAGGAACGTTCGTCCGTCAAAGCCCAGCCCCTGCAAAAGGGCGACTTGACCCCCGCGGTGGTGAATTACGCCGCGACGCGGAAAATATCGCCCAAAACGCTGTTCATTTTACTGCTGGGCATGGCGGCGAAAAACTTTCTGGCTTTCGACGAACAAGCCGACGGAACGCCCCTGCTGATCAAGCTGACGGACAAGGAAAGCGGTTTGACCGCTTTGGAAAAGAAAATCGCCAAACGCCTGTTTTCCAAAGACGACACGTCTTTCGCCGTCGCGAACGCCAACATGCTGCGCCTGAAACGCCTGACGGATGATGTCGAAAAAAGCCTGACGCGCGAATACAAACGCAAATTCACGGTCTTTCCGCAATCCTATTTCTGGTTCGGCATTTTAATGGCGGCGGTCGCCGTCGGGGCGACGGCGGCGTTGTCCCTGTTCCCCGCGATCACGGCGGCGACGGCGGCGGCGTGCGTTTTGTTCTTTATCCCCGCCGCGTTTTCGGGCGCGCGGATTTGGACGGGCGTCCGCGAAAACGGCGTCAAAGCCGGCTGGAAAAAAACGGTCGGACCGCTGTGCGTTTTCGCTCCGTCCGCCCTTTTGCTGACCGTCGCGCTGACGTTTTTCGGCATGCAGACGACGCTGGCGACGGCGACCGCCTTTTTCGCCGTCCTCGTGTGCGTCGGCGTGTTCAAGGTTTTGCTGCGCGCGCCGTCGGCGGCGGGCGACGCTCTTTTGAACAATTTAGAGGGGTACAAGCTCTATCTGTCTTCGCAGGACGACACTTTGCTGACCGTCATGCGCAACGCCGACCAGAAAATCAAGGCGCTGTATTCCAAACACCTGCCCTTCGCCGCGGCGCTGGGACTGGAAACGCCGTGGACGAAACGCTTTGCCGCCTTTGACGGGGAAAACAGGTTGAAACCCGATTGGTACAAAGGTAAATTGACGTTCAACGACACGTTCGCCGCCGACCTGTACGACGAATTCGCGCGGGCGTTCCCGCAATCCGGAACCGCCGGCGGGACGAAAAAATCCCGCTTCGCCAAAAAAACGCGCTGACTTTATTTTATTTAAGGAAACGATATAAACGACCATGTCTGACTTGTTTAACAAACCCGCAACGGAAGCTTCCGATTCCTACTCCGCCAAAGACATCGAGATTTTGGAGGGGCTGGAACCCGTCCGCAAACGCCCCGGCATGTACATCGGCGGCACGGACGAAACGTCGTTCCACCATCTGGCGGCGGAAATTCTGGACAATGCGATGGACGAAGCCGTCGCGGGATACGCCAGCGTCATCGAAATGGAAATGAACGCCGACGGATCGTTGCGCATCAAGGACAACGGTCGCGGCATTCCCGTCGACCCGCACCCGAAGTATCCCGAAAAATCGGCGCTGGAAGTCATCATGACGTCCCTGCATTCGGGCGGCAAATTCGGCGGCAAAGCCTATTCCGTTTCGGGCGGTCTGCACGGCGTCGGCATGGCGGTCGTGAACGCGCTGTCTTCGACCATGACGGTCGAGGTCGCGCGCGACAAATGCGTTTGGATGCAGCAGTATTCGCGCGGCGTCCCGACGACGCCCCTGCAAAAAATCGGCACGGTGTCGAACCGCCGCGGAACGACCGTCATTTTCAAACCGGACACGGAAATTTTCGGCGAACGCATGCGCTTCAAACCCGCCGTCCTGTTCCGCATGGCGCGGTCGAAGGCGTTTTTGTTCAAAGGCGTCGAAGTCCGCTGGAAATGCGATCCCGTTTTGTTGTCCCCCGACGACAAAACCCCTGTCGAGGAAACGCTGAAATATCCCAACGGGCTGGAGGATTTTCTGAAATACCGCTTGAAAGACGAAGCCTGCGTCACGCCGAAACCCTTTGCCGGACGCGCGGATCTGGCAGGCGGGCGCGGTCACGTCGAATGGGCGATCAGCTGGCTGGAAGACGGCGACGCGGGATTCATCAGTTCGTTCTGCAACACGATCGGCACGCCGCAGGGCGGCACGCACGAAGCGGGATTGCGTTCGGCTTTGACCCGCAGTCTGCGCGCCTACGCCGAAATGGTCGGCAACCGCAAAAGCGCGGAAATCACGACCGAAGACGTCGTCGGATCGGCGGGCATCATGCTGTCCCTGTTTATGAAAGACCCGCAGTTTCAAGGGCAGACAAAGGAAAAGCTAGGCTCGCCCGAAGCGACGAAGCTGGTCGATTCGGCGATGAAAGACCCGTTCGACCACTGGCTGTCGGGCGACATTAAAACGGCGGACGCCTTGCTAACGCACGTTCTGGAACGATCCGCCGAACGCCAGCGCAAGAAAAAGCAAACCGAAACGGCGCGCGCGTCGGCGACGAAACGCCTGCGCCTGCCCGGAAAGCTGGCGGACTGTTCCCGCACGTCGGCGCACGGCACGGAAATCTTTATCGTCGAAGGCGATTCCGCGGGCGGATCGGCGAAACAGGCGCGCAACCGCGAAACGCAGGCGATTCTGCCTTTGCGCGGCAAGATTTTGAACGTCGCCAGCGCGTCCACGGACAAGATTCTGGCGAACGAGGAAATCAGCAACATCACCGAGGCACTGGGTTGCGGACGCAAGGAAAACTATGACGAAAACGCCCTGCGTTACGACAAGATCATCATCATGACCGATGCGGACGTCGACGGCGCGCACATTGCGTCCCTGCTGATGACGTTTTTCTATCGCGAAATGCCCAAACTGATTCAAAAGGGGCATCTTTACCTTGCCGTCCCGCCGCTGTACCGCCTGTCGTACGGGGGAAAAGTGTTTTACGCGATCGACGACGCGGACAAAGACCGCATCGTTAAAAAGGAATTTAAAAACGCGCAGAAAATCGATATCAGCCGGTTCAAAGGTCTGGGCGAAATGCCGCCGTCCCAGCTGAAAGAAACGACCATGGCGCCGGAAAAACGCCTGTTGCTGCGCGTTTTGATCCCCGACCCCAGACGCGAGGAAGACCAGCACGAATCGCAAATGACCGCGGATCTGGTCGAACAGCTGATGGGATCGAAACCCGAACTGCGTTTCCAGTACATTCAGGAACATGCCAAGTTCGTGGACGATTTGGACATCTGACGACTTTTTTGAAAAAAGTTTCTTTTTTCTGTTGACAGATTCCGAAAATCGTATATATTTTCTTTTGTTTTGAGTGCCCCTGTGGCGGAACTGGTAGACGCGGCAGACTCAAAATCTGTTGATCTTACGATCGTGCTGGTTCGATTCCGGCCAGGGGCACCATAATTTAAAACGCTGGGAAAATCGGCGTTTTTTTTGTGCTTTTATCCGTGAAAACTCAGGCGTTTTTGTTAAACGCGGCTTGGTTTTAACTTTTTCAAATGCGGATTCCGCGCCGAAAACGCAGAATATTTCAAATTAAAAACGGAATCGCCCCGCCCGTAAAATCAAGTTTCGCCGTTTTTCCCCCTCGTTTAATCCCGCTTTATCCCGCCTGTTTGAAATGTATAGTCTTGCAAAAACTCAGGCGTTTCCTTTGGCGCGGTTATGCGTTTTACACAGCATTTCGCAGTTTTCGATACGCGTTGCGCCGTCCTTGCTCCATGCTTTGACATGATCGGCATCCATTTCGGACAACTTCCAGATTTTTGTTTTGTTTGCATTGTCGCCAACAGCGCAAAGAGGACAGTTGGAAACGCCTTTTTGCTTGGCTTTTTCCGTTTGGCTGGCATAAACGGTTCGTTTGGTCGCTTCGTCGAAAACACGGATATGCAAAAGCTTTGTATCCTTTTCCCCGCCCAATATATATTCAAACACTCCTCTTTTATTCGTCACGAACGGATCGGAAAACAAAGCGTTCACCCGTTCGGAAACCTTTTGCGGGCTATAGGGCGTTGCGTGATACCGTTCGTACAGCCGCCCCCATTCCAAACCGCGCATTTCGTTTTCAACATCAATAAAAACGGCGGACACCCAATCTATGACGCTGTTGAAATACGTTTTCAGTTCCGTTATCTCCAAATCTTGCCGATGCGCCGACATATAGCTTGAAATATTGCCGCGGCTGACCCAATCCAAAGCGCGTTCCAGATAATCCTGCCTGTTGACCGCCCCGTTGATGTATGCGCTCCATTTTTGGACATTGGAATTTTGGGAATTGCTAAACTCCTGTTTTGCCGATGTAACAAACGGTCCGGAATAAACGGCGTTCAGCAATTCTTGATTATTCAGCGGAACGCCCGCGATATTGATTGTTTTAAACCATTCTTTGATTTCCGTTTCCGTCCCCGAACACACATACACCAGCAACGCCGTATTCAAAATCTTCTTTTGCGTTTCAAAGTTCAGTCCGTCAAAGTACTGCTCCATACCGTTACGGTCTTTGACAGCGAAACGGTTTGTCAAAAAACGTCCGATGCTTGTAATTCTCTGCTGTCCGTCAAGGACTTCATAAGTATCCTCCCCCGTTTTGTTGAAATAAATCAATCCCAAGGGATAGCCCTTCGTCATTGAATCGATCACGGCGACATCTTTTTTGCCGTCGGCGTAAATGTAATTGCGCTGATATTCGGGCTGAATCGTCAACCGCCCGTCCAAACCGAACAAGCCCTTGCCCTCCAATTCGTTATAGACAAAGCCTTTGCATAAATCGGACACGGCTATTTGTTTCAGTATCGTTTTCATTTCACCCTCTTTGCCTGATAAAAATTCTTTTGTATTTTCTAACGCCGTTCACCAAAGGTTGCGCGACGCGGCTTTCCGCTTTCCACAATCCGTTTGAAAAGCCGACGCCCTCGCTTTCGGTCGCGCCGATGATTTCGAATTGTTCGGGATTGTATTTATCCAAAAAACTGATCGGGACACCCATCGCGCCCCTATAATCGGACGGAACGGAATCGGTGAACGGCACCTCGATTGCGTCGTAGTTGTCGTATTTTCGATACCCCGTTTCCCGAATTTCCTTGTGTTTGCTGTATTTCAGGTTATCCGCCGTTGTCATCAGCGTTAAAGGCTGATGACGCCTGCCGTGGTCAAGATTGGTCAGCCAAATAATACCTGACACGCGAATCATTCCGTCTTTGTGATCGCTTGCCGCCGCATAATCTTGATAATTGCTGATAAAATGCGAAGCACCGCCAGCGAATCCTTTTCCAAACCAGATTTCATTGTTTTTAATCAACGGGAAAACTTCTTTGTATGTAACGGAATTTTGATTGGCGATCACGGCAAAGCCTTTCCGCGCCGTCATAATCCATTCCAAAAACCGCCGAAACAAAGAAAACGGCGGATTGGTGACGATGATATCCGCTTCATCGCGCAATTCTGTCACTTCCGCGCTGCGAAAATCGCCGTCCCCGTCCAAATACCGCCATTTCAAGGCGTTAATATCCGCTTTTGCGCTTTCACCGCGCGTCAAAGTAAAAATCTTCCCCTTAATTCTTGTTTTATCGACATCAAAAGCTGGATTTTGACGTTCAAACAAAGTCGGCTGCCAATCGGTTTTGTATGATTTGCTTCCGGCGGCAAAACTGGTACTGATAAGCTTTTTTAATCCGAACGCCTCGAAATTTTGGGCAAAAAACTTTGTAAAATTGCTCCATTCCGGATCGTCGCAAGGCAACAGAATCGTTTTGTCGCGAAAGACATTCGGATTAAAGTCCAGATAGGCGTTCATTTCCCGCTGAATATCGGCATATTGCGTATAAAATTCATCGTTTTTGGCGGCTTTGGCATGATGAAGTTTTTCGTTCGCCATAAAAAATTCCCCGTGAACCGCCTGTCAAGCGGCTCGGGGAGTTGAGAAATCATACATCAGAATGACTGTTTGACCTTTAAAGCCGACCGATTTAAATCGGGGCTTCTGAACATACGCCAAAACCTCCCCGATCCGTAAAAAAATCGGGGATATAATTCCGTTCCGCATCATACGAAACGGGTTGTCGGCGTTTATATCAAACACCGCTGATGTAAAAAGCTTCTCACAGCTCCGCGCCTCTTTTTCAGGCACTGTCGCAAACAGACCATCTGCCCGCGACGGTTTATAGGATAAGAGGCTTTGACAAGCGGCGCAACAAAAAAAAGGCGGCTTTCGTTTGAAAGCCGCCTTTTGATTTTCGTCCGGATTATTCGCCGTAGACGATCGTCGTCTGTTTCGTGTACAGGAACAGAACCGTCGTCGTTTTGTAATCGACGTGGTGAACTTTGGTGATGTTGCCGTTTTTCATAGCGGCTTCGATGGACGCGTCGCCCGACGAGAACAAGATAATGCCCGTCTGGGTCGCTTCGCCGCGTTTCAACGGGCGGACATTGTTGTTGACGAACATCTGGTTCGGCGCGACGGCGTCAACGGCGACCGGCGAGAAAATAGCCATATTCGACGGAATGACCGCGCACGCGGACATCATCAGCGAACCGACCAAAACAGCCAACAAAGCAAGTTTTTTCATAAAATTCTCCTCAACCATAGAATCAAACAGGGGAAAGGAAATCCCCTTCGAACTTGCAGAGTATAGCCGTTTTGACGTGAAAAACAAACATTAAATCTTTTATCGGCTTTACTTTATCTGGCACGGAACACGCATCGGTTTATCTGTTCGACAAGAAAGAAAACGGTTGCGGGCATTCATTCTTGTTTTCTTGCCTTTCACGCCCAAAACTGCTATCATATCCGCAGTCTTGCAAAGGAGCTTCGCCATGTCGAACCGGAAACAGATTGACAGCGTCATCAAGCGATCCGCTTACAAAGACGAATTGCGCGAAGTTTTTTCCGATCATTTCGACGATGTGACGAAATCCGTTTCCGTGTCTTTAGGCGTCTATATGGACGGCAGACGCATCGACGAAGTCGTCGGCATGCTGCGGCGAAACGGCATTGACGCGATGCCGTACTACGATCCGAAAGCGGCGGAAAACCCGAACGCCTTTATCGTTGACGGAACAGGCGTGCGTTCGCCGTTTTTCGAACCGTCCGACGCGGTCGAAGCGACCGCCGACGTGTTCGAAACCATGAAACAAAACGGGCTGTCCACCAGCCGCGCCCTGCCCGTCGCGCAAGCCAACCGGATCCCCGCGGTCGCGCGCGCTTACGACAACAAAACGATAGACGTCGCGCGCAACAACGAATCCGAAACGGACGTCGACGCCTTTCTGGCGAAACAGCTGAGCGCCGTCGACGAAATGCCCGCCGTCGAAAACCGTTCGGGCAAACTGTACCGCGGTGGGACGCTGGGCGACATCGCCGCGAAACGGCAGACGCGAACGACCGCCCGGCAAACGCTGGCGCGCGGGAAAAGCGCCGGACGGGAATGAATGCGCCTTTACCATTATATCGCCAAAGGAAACTCCGCGCTTGCCGACGGCATTCTGTCGTTCGCCCGAAATCCGAACGCCGACATCGGTTACTACGTCCGCCGGTCGGGCAAGACGACGCACGCGGAAATCGCAAGCTGGTTTGAAAGTAAATTTGAAGGACGCAGCCGCGGGATCAGAGCTTTTCCCGATCCCATACAACCGACGGAAAAATCAAAGTCTTTGCAAAATTTTATTAAAAACGCCGATCTGTTCGCGATAGACGTCGACGCATTGAACGCCGCCGGACTGATCGACGCCGTCTACGTCAGTCCGCCCGTCACGGCTGTACCGGATATCACGGACACTCCCGGCGCCGACGAACCGCTATACCGGCTGCCCGACATTCGCGCCATTGACACGTCCCCGATTGATTGGAGCGTGTGCGACGATTCCCTCGGTCGCCGTTTCGCCTATGTGCGCTATTATCTGCTGGTTGTCGCGGGCGGCGTCATTCCGCCGCGCTTTATCGAACTGGTTTCCGCCGCGGCGTAAAAGCGCGCCGCGCGCCGGACATATAAAAAAGCTTGCCGTATTTCGGGATTATGCTATGCTGATAATTGGTTTGTTCGATTGGTTTCGAACGAACAAGTGCCTTGAACGGGCACGGGGCTGTCGTAGGCTCTATTCTTGTCGGCGCGGCGACGCGTCGTTAAAACCGTTTCGCGGTTTCGCCGAAACGGGACATATCCCCGAATCTTTAACAAGGGTTTGGGGAGCTTTTGGCGTATGTCCAGAATGTACCCGTCCTTATCCTTGAAAAAACGGGACAGTTAAAGGTCAAAAGAATCATCACAAGAATTGATTTACGAACTCCCCGAACCGCTCAAAAGGCGGTTTGTTTTTTTTGTTAAACACAAGGGGAATTGAAATGAAATTCAATCACACACAGGAATCCGGGCGTTCCATGGTCGAAATGCTGGGCGTTCTGGCGATCATCGGCGTTCTGTCCGTCGGCGGCATCGCGGGATATTCGCAAGCGATGGCGAAATTCAAAGTCACCAAAGCCATGGATCAGGTTCAGACCATCATCACCAACATGCGCACCCTGTACGCGTCGTCACGCAAATACGCTGAAATTTCTGCTCAACAAGCTTACAACGTTGGCATTTTGACTGATGAAACGTTCAAAGACGGTGCAGGTTTTAACCCGTTTGGAGGAAAAATTATTTTTGGCATTGCGCAAGATGGAAGAACATTCACTGTTGCTTATACAAAATTAACTCCGGAAGCGTGCGTCAAAATTGCGACCGCCGAATGGGGATCAGATGAATCTTCTGGACTGATGTCTATAACGCTCGGAACCTCCTCCGATGATAAAACTGATGGCACACCTTTTAAGTGGGAATCTTCTGGTGAAAAAACAAATCTACTTCCCATATCTGTTGCAGATGCAATCAGTAAATGCGGAAACAAAACCGAAGGTTTTATTAAATGGGAATACCGTTAATCGGTGTTTTCAAACAATCAAAGAACCGACGGATTTTCCGCCGGTTCTTTTTTATGCGCCTCTCCCCTCTGCCGAAAAAAGAATCGAAATTGCGAGGAGGACGCAAG
>DJRZ01000057.1 GCA_002440235.1 Alphaproteobacteria bacterium UBA6347 | reverse complement strand
CGCTACCGCTCCTCGCAATTTCGATTCTGTTTGTAACAGATTGACGCCATCGCAATTTCGATGAATAACGGCAAAGCCCCGCCGGCGGCGCGGCGGGGCTTTTCATTGTTTTTTCGGCGCGTTACGCTTTTTTGACGATTCCGGCGTCGACAGCTTTCAGCATTACGGCGACGTCGCGCCAGCCCGTGACGGGAACGCCGTCGCCGTCCAGCACGTCGATGCCCTTTTCGCGGCAGTAGTCGATCATATCCCCTTCATCGGCGTTAAAGACCGCCTGCCACAAATCTTCGTATTCCTTTTGCGTGTAATCGGGCGCGGCGCCGAACAGGCGCGTCGTCAATCCGTCCGTTTCGCCGACCGGTTCGTCCGTCATTCCTTCCGCCGGTTCGGGTTTCGCGGGCAAATAGTCCATCGCGCGGATCAGTTGTTTTTCCATGGCGTTCTCCTTGTGGAAAAGTTGGTGTTGTCCTTATGTAATCACATTTATTTTCGTCGTTCAAAGGAAAAATCGTTTCTCCGCGGCGTCACGCCAGCTTTTCAGCCGCCAGTTTGCGCGCCGCCCCGCCGTCGCGGTAGCGGAAGTACAAAACGAAATCGCAGAACACCAGCGCGAAATTCAGCACGTACAGCCAAAACACATAGTTGTAGCCGAAATTCAAAATCTTGTTGATCATGCCGCAAACGTAGCCGATCAGAATCAGCGACAAAAACAGCAGGCTTTTGCCGCCGACGTTTTTCGTGCGGTACGTTTTCATCACCGCGGCGGGCCAGCTTGCCCCGAAACAAATCAACATTCCCGCTTCAAACAAATCCATATCGTTCACTCCTTAAACATAAACCTCTTCGGTGGCGGAAATCGCTTCGGCGTTGCGCCCCTCCGACCGTTTCATACGATCCAAAACCTTGCGGTATTCGACCGGCACGACCTTGACGAACAGCGGAAAACGGTTTTCGCGGTTGTCCAAGATTTCCTTGGCGCGTTCCGATCCCGTGTATCGATAGTGTTTTTCCAGCAAAACGCGCAAGGCTTCCTTGTCGTCTTTCGTCCAGACGTTTTCCAGATCGACGCTGTCCAGATTGCACCGCGTCTGGAAAATTTCCGTTTCGTCGTAGACGTAGGCGATCCCCCCGCTCATTCCCGCGGCGAAGTTGTAGCCCGTCGATCCCAGAATGACGACCGTTCCGCCCGTCATATATTCGCAACAATGGTCGCCGACGCCTTCGACGACGGCGGTCGCGCCGCTGTTGCGCACGGCGAACCGTTCGCCCGCCGTGCCGCCGAAAAACGCTTCGCCGCCCGTCGCGCCGTACAGGGCGACGTTGCCGATGATGACGTTTTCCTGCGCCCTGAAGCCGGCGTTCGGCGGACGGCGCACGATAATGCGTCCGCCGGACAATCCCTTGCCGACGTAATCGTTCGCGTCGCCGCTGACGCGCACCGTCACGCCGTGCGCCAGAAACGCGCCCAAACTCTGCCCCGCGGATCCCGTCAAATCCAGCGTGATGGATTCGTCGGGCAAACCCCTTGCGCCGAAACGCTTGACGATTTCGCCCGACAGACGCGTGCCGACCGCGCGGTTGATGTTGCGCACCGGCAGGGCGAACGTCGTTTTCAGCCCCGTCTTCATAGTCGTTTCGATCATCGGAATCAGGGATTCGTCAAAGTGTTCCTTTTCTTTTTCCTGCGGTTTCACGCAATGGCGGACGACGCCCGCGGACGGAACGGTCAGCAGTTTGGAAAAGTCGATTCCCGCGATTTTTCCCGTATCGTAAGCGGGATTCATTTCCAGCAGTTCGGCGTGACCGACCATGTCGTCGACGGTTTTAAAGCCCAGTTTCGCCATATATTCCCGCATTTCCTGCGCGATAAAGCGCAAAAACGCGATGATGTGTTCGGGCTTGCCCTCGAAACGGGCGCGCAGTTCGGGGTTTTGCGTCGCCAGTCCCATCGGACAGGTATCCAAATGACACCGCCTGTCCATACAGCACCCCAGCGCGATCAGCAAAGCCGTGCCGAACCCGTATTCCTCCGCGCCCAGCAAAGCGGCGACCGCCAGATCGCGCCCCGTTTTCAGCTGGCCGTCCGTTTGGATGCGAATCCGGTCGCGCAACCCGTTGGCGATCAAAGCCTGCTGCGTTTCCGCCAGCCCCAGCTCCCACGGCAACCCCGCGTGACGGATCGCCGTCATCGGCGACGCGCCCGTTCCGCCGTCATACCCCGCGATGATCGCGATGTCGGCTTTGGCTTTGGCGACGCCCGCGGCGATCGTGCCGACGCCTGCCTTGGCGACCAGCTTGCACGACACTTTGGCGGCCGGGTTCACGGTCTTCAAATCGAAAATCAGCTGCGCCAAATCCTCGATCGAATAAATATCGTGGTGTGGCGGCGGCGAAATCAGGGAAACGCCGCTGACCGTGTGGCGAATGCGGGCGATTTCCTCGGTCACCTTGTGCGCGGGCAGTTGTCCGCCCTCGCCGGGTTTCGCGCCCTGAGCCAGTTTGATCTGCAATTCCTCGGCGTTGACAAGGTATTCCGTCGTCACGCCGAACCGCCCCGACGCGATCTGTTTGATTTTGGAACACAGGTTGTCCCCGTTCGGGCGTTCGTGGAACCGGTAGGGATCCTCGCCCCCTTCTCCGGAATTGCTGCGCCCGCCGATGCGGTTCATGGCGATCGCGATCGTTTCGTGCGTTTCGCGGTTGATCGAACCCATCGACATCGCGGCGGAAACAAAGCGTTTCATAATGTTTTCGACCGGTTCGACTTCGCCGATGTCCACGGGCGCGGTTTCCTTGAACCGCAACAGGTGGCGCAGGGTCAGCGGTTCGCGGTCGTCGACCGTCGAACTGTATTCCTTGTACAGCGCGTAGCTGTTTTCGCGCACCGCCTTGCGCAGTTTCATTGCGGCCTGCGGCGTCCACAGGTGTTCCTCGCCCCCGCGCTGCAACCGGTAGAAGCCGCCGACGTCCAGCGGTTCTTCGGGGATTTCAAAGGCGCGGGCGTGACGCGCGGCGGATTCGGCGGCGATGTCGTCCAATCCGATGCCGCCGATGCCCGACGCCGTGCCGGTGAAGTATTCGTCGATCAGCTCTTTGCCCAGACCGACGGCCTCGAACACTTGGGAACCCCAGAAACTGCGCACGGTCGAAATGCCGACGCGGCTGAAACATTTCAGCAACCCTTTTTTCAGCGCGGTCATATAGGCGCCGACGGCTTCTTCGGGCGACTTGTTCTTTTCCAACGCCGCCGTTTCCGCCATGACGCGCACGGTTTGCAACGCCGTGACGGGGCAGACCGCGTTCGCGCCGAAAGCGATCAGCTGGGCGAAATGGATGACTTCGCGCGCTTCGCCCGTTTCGATGACGATGCCGGCTTTGTGGCGCAGCCCTTTGCGGATCAGCGCGTGGTGCAGCCCCGACACCGCCAGCAACGACGGAATCGGCGCGTGTTCCGCGTCAAATTCCAAATCGCCGAGGATCAAAATATCCGCCCCGTTTTCAATCGCTTTTTCGGCATCGGCGACCAACCGGTTCAAAGCGTCTTTCAATCCTTTTCCGCCCTGTTTGACATCGAAAACGGCGGAAAGGCGGACGGATTTCACGTCGTCGTTGGCGATATGTTCCAAATGTGCCAGCGAATCGGCGTCCAGCAAAGGCGAACTGAGCTTCAGCCGTCTGAAATGCCCCGCCGTTTCCGTCAACAGGTTGTGTTCGCGCCCCAGAAAACTCATCAACGACATGACCAGCTCTTCGCGCAGCGGGTCGATCGGCGGGTTCGTGACCTGAGCGAACTGCTGTTTGAAATAGTTGAATAGCAGTTGCGAACGGTGCGACAACACCGCCAGCGGCGCGTCGAACCCCATTGACCCGACGGGTTCCTGCGCGTTGGACGCCATCGGGTTGACGATCAGTTTCAATTCCTCGTCCGTATAGCCGAATTCGTTTTGCGTTTTCAGCAGTTTCGCGGCGTCGACCGCGTTGCCGCCCTGCGGCGCGTACAGGTTGTGCAGCTGCATGCGGTTGTCGCGCACCCAATGGCGGTACGGGCTTTGACGCGAGATTTTGCCTTTGATTTCGCTGTCGGACACGACGCGGTGCTGTCGCAAATCGACCAGAAACATCTTTCCGGGGGTCAGTTTGCCCTGCTGGCGGACGTTTTCGGGAGCGACGTCGATCACGCCCGTTTCGGACGCCATGATCACGCACCCGTCCTTGGTGATCGTATAGCGGCAGGGACGCAGACCGTTCCTGTCCAACAGCCCGCCGATATAGGTTTTGCCGTCCGTGAACACCATCGCGGCGGGACCGTCCCACGGTTCCATCAGCGCGGCGTGGTATTCGTAAAACGCGCGCTTGTCCTCGCTCATCACGAATTTGTCGCCGAACGCTTCGGGCACCATCATCATCATCGCGTGGGGGACGGAGCGCCCCGCGGAAACCAGCAGTTCCAAAACGTTGTCGAAAATCATCGTGTCCGACCCCGTTTCGTCGACGACGGGTTTCAGCTTTTCGATGTCCGCGCCGAACGCGTCGCTGGCAAAAGCGGGCTCCATCGCGCGGATATGGTTGACGTTGCCGCGCAGGGTGTTGATTTCGCCGTTGTGCGCGACGTAGCGGAACGGCTGAGCCATGCGCCATGTCGGCAGGGTGTTCGTGCTGTACCGCGAATGGGCGATGCAAAAGGCGACCGCGAAATCCGCGTCCCGCAAATCGCGGTAAAACGCCGACAGCTGCGACCCCGCGACCAGCCCCTTGTACACGATCGTGCGGGGCGACAGACTGCAAACATAGAACTGCGACATATCGCGGTTTTCGACCGCTTTGACCGCCTTTTCGACTTCGCGGCGAACAACGTACAGGCGGCGGACGAAATCGGATTCATTGGCGAAAGACGACGCGACGAACACCTGTTTGAACGCGGGTGCGGATTGCGCCGCCAGCCGTCCCATGCAGCTTTCGTCGACGGGAACGTCGCGGTCGCCCAGAAAACGGCACCCCTCGCGTTCCGCCGTTTCGCGGAACAGACGCAAGCAGGTTTCGGCGTCCCGCGGATCGGTCGGCAAAAACAGCTGACCGACGGCGTATTCGCCGAAGGGCGGCAAGTCGAACGGAACCGTTTTGCGAAAGAACCCGTCGGGCAGCTGCAACATCAATCCCGCGCCGTCGCTGGTTTTGCCGTCCGCGCCGATCGCGCAGCGGTGTTCCAGACTGGCGAGGATTTGAACGCCTTTTTCCACCAGCGAATGCGCCGGTCGCGCGTCCAGATCGGCGATAAAACCGATGCCGCAGCTGTCGCGGTCGTTCCGCGGATCGTACAGCCCGAAAGCCAGCGGTTCGCCCGCTTTGTTCGATTGAAAAGCGTTGTTCGCCCGATTGTTCATAATCGCCCCCGTATGTCAGATGAAATACGGGCGGATAATACATATTTTTGCAAAAAACGCCTATAAAAAATTCAATCGGAAGCGCAAAAAAACGCCCCCGATCGTTTCGACGGGGGCGTTCCGGATTTCGAACGGATTATTTGTTTCCGTCGTTCTTTTCCTTTTCGGCGCGGTTTTTCAGGAATTTTTCCAACCAGTGAATGTTGTAGTTCCCGTCGATGAAATCGGGCGTCGAAATGATTTCGTCGTGCAAAGGCAGGGTCGTTCTGACGCCGTCGATGACGAATTCATCAATCGCGCGGTGCAAACGCATCAGACAGCCGTTGCGGGTTTTCCCGAACACGATCAGCTTGGCGATCATGCTGTCGTAATACGGCGGAACGGTGTATCCCGTGTACATGCCGGAATCGACGCGCGTCCACAACCCGCCGGGGGCGTGCCACTGCGTGATTTTACCGGGCCACGGAACGAACGTGAACGGGTCTTCGGCGTTGATGCGGCATTCCATCGCGTGACCGTCGAAATGAATGTCGTCCTGCGTGTAGTTCAGATGCGCCCCCGCGGCGACGCGGATTTGTTCGCGCACCAGATCAATGCCCGTCACCATTTCCGTAATCGGGTGTTCGACTTGCAGACGGGTGTTCATTTCGATGAAGTAGAACTGACCGTTTTCGTACAAGAACTCGATCGTGCCGACGTTGCTGTATCCCAGCTTTTTCATCGCGTCGGTGACGATTTTTCCGATTTTTTTGCGCTGTTCGTCGTTCAAAGCGGGGCAAGGCGTTTCTTCCAGCACTTTCTGGTTTTTGCGCTGCATGGAGCAGTCGCGTTCGCCCAGATGCACGACGTTGCCGTATTTGTCCGCCAGCACCTGCATTTCGACGTGGCGGGGATTTTCCAAATACTTTTCGATATAGACTTCGTCGCTGGTGAAGGACGCCTTGGCTTCGGCGCGCGCCTGCGCGTACGCTTCGGGCAGTTCGTCGGCGTTGCGCGCGATGCGCATGCCTTTGCCGCCGCCGCCGGCGGTCGCCTTGATCAAAACGGGATAGCCCATTTCGGCGGAAACGGTCAAAGCCTCTTCCACGGTGTCGACCGCGCCGTCCGAACCGGGAACGACGGGCAGACCGGAATCGATCGCCGCGCGCTTGGCGGTGATTTTGTCGCCCATTTTACGGATCATTTCGGGCGTGGGTCCGATCCACGTCAATCCGTGTTCTTCGACCATTTCGGCGAAATCGGCGTTTTCGGACAGAAAGCCGTACCCCGGGTGAATGGCGTCGGCGCCGGAAATCAAAGCCGCCGTGATGATCGCGGCTTTGTTCAAATAGGAATCCTTGCCCGCGGCGGGACCGATGCAGATCGCCTCGTCAGCCATGCGGACGTGCATGGCGTCGGCGTCGGCGGTCGAATGGACGGCGACCGTTTTGATGCCCATTTCGCGGCAGGCGCGGTGAATGCGCAGAGCGATTTCCCCGCGGTTTGCGATTAAAACTTTTTCAAACATCGGTTATTCCAAAATCAACAAAGGCTGGTCGTATTCGACGGGATCGTGGTCGGCGACCATGATCTGGACGACTTTGCCCGCGCGCGGCGCTTTGACGGGGTTGAACGTTTTCATCGCTTCGACCAGAAACAGGGTCTGATCGGCGGAAACGGTGTCGCCGACGGAAACATAGGGGGCGGCGCCGGGTTCGGGCGCGGCGTAAATCACGCCGACCATCGGGGATTTAATCGCGTCGCCCTTGATTTCGGCGGGCGCGGCGGACGCGGCGGGCGCGACCGCGGGGGCGGCGGCGGGCGCGGGCTGGGCGGCGGGAACGGCGGCGGCGACGGGCGCGGCGACCGCGAAACCGCCCGTCGGCGTGCGGGTGACGCGGACGCGCAACCCTTCCGTATCGTATTCGATTTCGGCAAGCTCGTGTTCGTTGATGAGCTTCGCCAAATCTTTAACCAAAGAGGTGTCATAAGTGGATTTCGACATAGATGTTCATTCCCTATTCAATAAAGAGGCTACGGCCTCCAAAGCCAACAGATACCCTTGTTTCCCCAACCCGCAGATAACACCGTCCGCCGCCTTGGAAACGTAGGAAAGCCGGCGGAATTCGTCCCGCCGATGGATATTGGACAAGTGGACCTCCACCACGGGCATGCCGCACGCCAGCAAAGCGTCCATAATCGCGACGGAAGTGTGCGAATACGCCGCGGGGTTGATGACGATCGCGCCGCACCGTCCGCGCGCGTTTTGAATCGCCGTGACGATGTCGCCTTCGCCGTTGGACTGGAAAAATTCGATTTCCAACCCCAGCCCGCGCGCCTTGGCGGAGCATTCCGATTCGATGTCCGCCAGCGTGTCCGCGCCGTAAATTTCAGGCTGTCTGACACCCAGCAGGTTCAAATTCGGACCGTTTATCACCAAAACGCGGCGCATTTCACCCTTCCGTTCATAAAATCGATTTTCGACTTATACCATTAAACAAAATCGATTGCATTATAAATCATCGCCGAAAAATAAAATCATTCGATTGAATTATTAAAAAACGGCACGAATTTTGCATACACAAAGACGGGCAAAACTGCAAAGGAGAAAACGCGATGGCACTAGGATCTTTCGTCACGTCGACGATGGGCATGCACGCCCAGTCGCACGCGTTGGAACAAATCAGTTCGAACATCGCCAACGTCAACACCGTCGGCTATAAAAAAGTCAACGCGCGTTTCGAAACGCAAATGACCAAATTCAACGAAATCGGAACGGACTCCCATTACTTTTCGGCGGGAAACGTCGACAGGCGCATGGTCGACATCGCGGGGATTCTCAGCCCGACGGGCAGCATGTACGATCTGGGCATCAGCGGTCAGGGTTTTTTCGTCGTCGAAGGTCAAAACGAAACGCTTTATTCGCGCGCCGGCGATTTTCAGGCGACCGCCACTCCGCCCGCGGGATACAGGGCGAAAAGCGTGACGTATTACAAACCGACGGACGGCGGCGTCGTCACGCAGTCGTCGCCCGCGAACTATTTTACGAACGCGTCGGGCTACTACGTCATGGGCTGGAACTACAACAACGACGCCGAGGCATTTTCTTCCGCGTTCGAACCGGTAATTATTTCCCCCATGGAATACTACCCCGGGCACCAAACGACGGAAATGTCGTTCAAAGGCAACATCGACGCGTCGTCGAACGAAACGCAGCTGCTGAAATTCCCCGTCTACGATTCGAAATACAACCAGCACACGCTGGCGATGAAATGGGAACCGCAGGACAACACGAACACGTGGAAACTGAACATTTCCATCGACGGCGCGACGGTCGCGGGCGACGCGATCGAAGTCATGTTCGACGAAAACGCGCAGATCGTTTCGCCGAAAGTCACGGACATTCAGGTGGCTTGGGACGACGGAGGCGCGGGGACGATCAAGCTGGATCTGCAACATTTCACGCAGTACGCGAACACGCTGAACGGATCCGTGCTGTCGCAGGACGGCAAGACGTTCGGCCGCCTGACGACGACGACGTGGGATTCGGACGGCGTTTTGAACGCGGGGTACAGCAACGGGGTCAGCGTTCCCGTGTGCAAGGTCGCCATCGCGCAGGTGCAGGTGCCGAACATGATGGAAGCCGTTTCGGGCAACATGTTCGCCTACAATCAAAACGCCGGCAATCTGGAAATCGTCGATTTGCAGAACACGCTGACCGAAACGACGGTCGAAGGCGGCAAGATCGAATCGTCCAACGTATCGCTGGAAGAGGAGTTCACGAACATGATCGTCACCCAGCGCGCCTATTCCGGCAACGTGCAGACGTTCACGACCGTCAACGAAATGACGCAAGAGGCGATCAGCATTCTGACTTGATTGAAAAAGCCCCCGAAACGGGGCTTTTTCATTTTTTCCGTTCGAAAAAGGACACTTTCGTTTTTCCGGACAGGCGGCTGACGTGAATCAGGTCGAACCCGCCGGCGTATTTCGGAAAATCAAACGCCGTCCCCGTTTCGAACCGCACGCTTTCGGTCGTCAGGACGACGCGGTCGACCAGTCCGTTTTTCAAAAAGAAATCGTACGTTTCCGCCCCGCCCAGCAGCGTCGGCGCGCGCAGTCCCAGCCGTTTCGTCAAAGCGTCCAGCTCCGCCGGCGTTGAAAAATACAGGCGGTTGCCGGCGTTTTTTCGCTTTTGCCGCGTCAAGACGAACAGCGGTTTCGCCGTCAGCCTGTCCTGAAACTCCTCCGCCGTCTTGCGCCCGCAAACGAAACAGTCGCAGGCTTTGCCGTTCAAAAACGACCGGAGCAGCTTTTTGTCCTCGGGCGTCGAAAAATTCCCGTCGCCGTTTTTATCCGCGATAAACCCGTCGGCGGAAACGGCGGCGAACAGCGTCACTTGCATCGCATCACCGACAAAAGGGGCGTGTACAGGTCGTCTTCGGGATCGATTTTAAAATCCTTCATCGACGCGTTTTCGTTGAACACGATTTTGTCCCAGCCGCGCAGAATCACGATCGGCGTGCATTCGTCGGATTCGCCCATCAGCAACACCGCCATCGCCGCCAGAGCGTCGATCTCGTCGACTTGGGTCAGCGCCAGCGGACGCCCGAACAGGTCGGCGCGCCCGCGCAGATCCTTCAGCGGCTCGACCCCCGCCAGCCCCGTCGAAATCCCCGTCACGCCGTAGCGCAGAGGCGTCGTGTGGCTGTCGGTCGAAACCACGCCCAAATCGCGCAAGCCGTGCTTGGCGCACAGGCGTTTTCTGATGTCGGCGCACAGAGCGTCGACGTTTTTCGGCCACATCACGTAATAGCCCCCCGCGTTGCTGGCGTCGATGCCCGCCGCGGGAATCAGGACGTTATCCGTCACCGTCAGGTTGACGTTGAATCCGCCGCGGTGCGTGTAGGACAGGTAGCGGTCGGCTTCCTGTTTGATCAGATCGGTTTTGTCGACGCCGTCGCAGGGAACGCACCGTCCCTGATGAATGCCCAGAATTTTCGACGTGATGAAAACGATGTCCTTTTCGCGCAGTTCCGGCAGGGCATCCAGAATGTCGGAAATGTCGTCCCGCGGCGGACGAACCAGTCGGGTGCGGACGGGAATGAAATCGAAAGACACGGGTGAAACCTCCTTATTTCAAAACCTTGGACAGAAAGTCCTTCAACCGCGCGGACCGCGGATTGTTAAAGATTTCCGACGGAGTGTTTTCCTCGGCGACGCCGCGGTCGTCAAAGAACATCACGCGGTCGGCGACCTCGCGGGC
>DJRZ01000040.1:15958-17256 GCA_002440235.1 Alphaproteobacteria bacterium UBA6347 | reverse complement strand
GCTTTGACCGACGACGGCGACGTGTGGTGGGAAGGCATGACCGACGAAAAGCCCGCGCACCTGATCGATTGGAAAGGCAACGACTGGACGCCCGCCAGCGAAACGCCGGCGGCGCACCCGAATTCCCGCTTCACCGCGCCCGCGCGCCAGTGCCCGACGATCGACCCCGATTGGGAAAATCCGGAAGGCGTGCCCATCTCCGCGTTCATTTTCGGCGGACGTCTGGCGCACAACACCCCGCTGGTCTACCAGTCGTTCGACTGGGCGCACGGCGTGTATCTGGCAGCGACGATGGGTTCCGAAAAGACCGCCGCGGCGGAAGGCGCCGGCGGTATCCGCCGCGACCCGTTCGCGATGCTGCCGTTCTGCGGCTACAACATGGCGGATTACTGGTCGCATTGGATTGAAATGAAGCGTCTGGCTCCGAACGCGCCGAAGATTTTCCGCGTCAACTGGTTCCGCAAAGACGAAAACGGTCATTTCATGTGGCCCGGCTACGGCGACAACATGCGCGTCCTGAAATGGATCATCGACCGCGTTCACAACCGCGTCGGCGCGCAGGAAGGTCCCGTCGGACTGATGCCGTATTACAAGGACTTGGACTTCACGGGCTTGGACTACACCGAAGAAGACTTCAAGGAATTGATGGCGATCGACAAAGCCGAAGGTCTGAAAGACACCGAAGACCAGCAGAAATATTTCCGCCCGTTCGCCGAACAGCAGCGTCTGCCGGCTGAATTCCCCGCGGAATTGAAGCTGTTGTCCCTGCGTTTCGAACGTTCGGAAGAAGTTTGGAAACCCGTCTGATCGGAATAAAAGACTTTTCACATCAAATCGAAAGGCGGATTTTTCCGCCTTTCTTTGTTTTTGGCTTGTTTCTTGGACGGATTTCTAGGAAAATACGGACCATGTTTCAACCGGAAAGGGGACTTTCACCATGACAGACCAGACCACGCCGGCAACGGCTTCCGCGACGCAAAATCAGGACGAAAACGTCGAATACGAATACGTCGAAGTGCCGGAGGGCGAAGCCGTCGACGGCGAATACGAATATGTCGAGGTTCCCGCCGGCGACGACGGCATTCAATACGAATACGTCGAAGCTCCCGCCGACGGTTCCGTTCCCGACGGCGCCGAATACGAATACGTCGAAGTGCCACAGGGCGCGGACAACATTCAATACGAATACGTCGAATCCCCCGAAATTCCCGCCGTGCCCGCCGAAGCTCCCGTCGCCGAAGAGTCCGGCGCGTATGAATACGCCGCCCCCGCGGCGGACGGCGAACAGTACGAATACG
>DJRZ01000040.1:0-15928 GCA_002440235.1 Alphaproteobacteria bacterium UBA6347 | reverse complement strand
CCGCCGACGAAAACGGTCAGCCCATTGCCGAAGAATCCGGCGAATACGAATATGTCGAAGTCCCCGCGGGCGACACAGCCGCGCCGACCGCGGAAACGGCGGCTGACGGCGAACAGTACGAATACGTCGAGGTTCCCGCCGACGAAAACGGTCAGCCGGTTGCCGAGGAATCCGGCGAATACGAATACGTCGAAGTTCCCGAAAGCGAAGCCGCCGCGCCCGTTGCGACCGCCCCCGCGCCCGAACAGCCGATAGAGGAATCCGGCGAATACGAATACGCGGAAATTCCCGCCGGCGAAGAAAACGTCGAATACGAATACGTCGAAGTGCCGGAGGGCGAAGCCGTTGACGGCGAACAATACGAATATGTCGAAATGCCGGCGGCGGAAGAGGAAACGTCAGCGACCGCCGAAGCCGAGCCGGAATCCGCGCCCGCTCCCGAACCCGAAACGCCCGCCGAAGAAGAGATTGATTTTTCCGAAATCATGCAAGCGATCCCCGACGCGCAGGAACAGCCCGCGGCGGAAGCCCCCGCCCCCGAAACGACCGCGGCGGCGGAAGAGGAAACGTCGGCGACCGCCGAAGCCAAGCCGGAATCCGCGCCCGCTCCCGAATCCGAAACACCCGCCGAAGAAGAAATTGATTTTTCCGAAATCATGCAGGCGATCCCCGACGCGGCGGAACAGCCCGCGGCGGAACAGCCCGCGGCGGAACAGCCCGCGGCGGAAGCCCCCGCCCCCGAAACGACCGCGGCGGCGGAAGAGGAAACGCCGGCGACCGCCGAAGCCAAGCCGGAATCCGCGCCCGCTCCCGAACCCGAAACGCCGGAAACGGCAGCCGAAGAACCGGCGGTGACGGCGGCGGAATTGGAAACGCCGGCTGACGCCGTTTCAGAAACGGCGCAAACGCAAACCGTCGAAGAGAACACCACCGCCGGCTCTGCCGAAACAGAAACCGTTTCCGAAAACACCGCCGCGATCGACGCGCTGGCGGCTGAAACGGTCGCGGCGCGGGAAACGCCCGAAGAAACCGCCGAAATCGTCGCCGAGGAAACGCAAGAGGAATCGGACGAACCGTCCGCCGAAAACGACATGCTGCCCCCGACGGGCGCGTTTTCGTTTGACGGCGCGATCGCGGCGTCTTTCGTCGGCAAAGACGGCGCGGACACGGTCGTTTTAAACAATTCGGCGCACGCGTTCGACCGTTTGTCGGAATGGTATCTGCTGGTCAGCGAATTTTCCGTCACGCCGCTGATCGATCAAACCGGCGCGGAAATTCCGCTGTCCGACGACGTGTTTTGTCAGGGCGCGTTCGTCAACCCCGACGGATCGGCCGAAACATTCGTCAACGATCTGTCGCTGACCGTGCCGAACGGTCAAACCGCGCTGGCGCTGTGCGGCGTCAAGGCGGTCGGTCTGGCGGGACAGGAAAATTCCACCATCGAACTGGAAGGGGCGTCCGGCATGCTGATCGGACCGAACGGCGCGCAGTTGCTGTTCACCCGCCTGAACAAACTGGTCATTCCCGACCTGCCGCCCGCGAAACGGTCGGGAACGGAACAAAATCAGGCTTCCAAAACATCGAACGAGCCCGTGACTTTCGCTTTGCCGCAAGAATCCGCCCCCGAATCCGGCGTTTTTTCCTTTGCCGAATCCGACGGGGAACGGCGGACGGACGCCGCCGTGATTTCGATCAAAACGGGATACAGCCCCTACGGGTGGAACGTGACGTTTAAAAACGGTCAGACAATGAGTCTGGCGGACGTGCGCACATACCAGACCAAGCACGGTGTTTTGCCCGATTCGTCGGGAACGGTGGCGTTCAAACGGGCGCGTCTGGTTTTTGAAAACGCGCGAAAAATCCGCGTGTATGAAAAACCCGCCTATTGCGGTTACGGCAAAAAACCGCAATAATGGAATCGGATTTTTCTTCAAACCAAGGAGGATTGAATATGAAAAAACTTTTTACGGCTTTGTGCATTGCCGTTTTGTTCGCGGCGTCAAACGCGTACGCGGCGGTGTCGAACATTCAGACGTCCTATAAAAAACTCTGCGAAGTCTGTCCTTACGCGGACGAAAGCATGTGCGTCGGCTGGCAGCCCGATTGCAGTGACGAATTGAACTGCAAATACACGACGCTGGCGAGTTGTCAGAAATCATGCGACGGCACCTGTAGCGGATCGGGTTCCTGTTATTTTTGCATGATTTCCCTTGCCTGCCCCGACAACTGCACGACCTGCAACGTTTCCGGAAAATGCACGGCGTGCAACAGCGGTTACACATTGTCCGGCGGCGAATGCGTCGAAGAGGTCACATGCCCCGCGAACTGCACGTCCTGTTCGTCGTCCACGACCTGCACGGCTTGCGCGTCGGGATACACGCTCAGCGGCGGGAAATGCGTTCTGCAATGCCCCGACAACTGCACGTCCTGCTCGTCCTCCACGACCTGCACGGTTTGCGCGTCGGGATACACGCTGCAAAACGGAAAATGCGTGATTAAATGCCCCGACAACTGCGCGTACTGCACGTCGTCCTCGTCGTGTTCGACTTGTAAATCGGGCTACACGCTCAGCGGCGGCAAATGCGTCAAAGTGGCGGTCGCCACCTGCCCGTCGGGATCGACCCGTTCGTCCGACGGCTGCTGTTGCGTTTCGCAATAACGGTTGATTTTTTGAAAAAGGCGGAATCGACGGGTTCCGCCTTTTTCGCGATTTGCCCTCTTTTCTTTTCACGGCGTTTCTTTTAAAATAGGACAAAGTTTTAAAAAGGAGGTCGCCATGTTCAGGTTCGCTTTTTCCGCTTTAATGGCTTCGGTTGTTTTACTGCCCGCGTCCGCCGGCGCGATCGAGTTCGCGGCGAGCAAGACGCCCGATTACGGCGACACCATTAAAAACGCCTATTCCGCGGGACAAAAAGTCACCGGCAAGCCCACGTACACCATGAAATACAACAAAAGCGGCGCGACGGGACTGAAAGGCGAAAATTACAAGGGCGCGACGCTGGGCACGGACACCATCGGCAAAGCGTATTCGGCGGGACAGAAAGTCACGGGCAAACCCACGCACATGATGAAATACGCCAAAGGGTCGACGGGTCTGAAAGGCGAAAATTACAAGGGCGCGACGCTGGGCACGGACACGCTCGGCAAAGCGTATTCGGCGGGGCAGAAAGTCACGGGCAAACCCACGCACACGATGAAATACGCCGCGGGCGCGACGGGACTGAACACGGACAAGGGATCCGCCGCGGCGGCTTCCAGAGCGGTTTTGGGCGGCGACACCCTGTCGAAGGGCATGAAAACAAGCCAGAAAATCACGAACAAGCCCACGCAAAAGATCAAATACGACGCCGGCGCGACGGGATTGGCGGCGGAAACGGGAAACGGTTTTTCGCTGTGACGCGTTCACCGGCAAACCGCCGCGGTCGTTTCGCGGCGGTTTTCGTTTGTCAGCCGTTCAGCCGCGCGAACAACACCCGCGCTTTGCCGTACACGCGCGCGTCGACGATTTCAAATTCGGGCGGCAAAACGTCCTTTTCCCCGTTCGCGATTTCAACGACGCAACGCGTGTTCCCGTCTATCCAGCCCCCCGCGCGCAAAGCCGCCAGCGCGGGCGCGACCAATCCCCGTTCGTAAGGGGGATCCATAAACAGCAATCCGACGGGCGAACGCGCCGGAACGAGCGTCAGCGCGTCCGGATACAGCGTCACTTTCGCCCCGATTTTTTCAAACGCCGCCAGATTTTGTTTGAAACACTTGACGGCGGCGGCGTCCCGTTCCCACGCGAACAGTTCCGACGCGCCGCGGGACAAGGCCTCCGCCCCCAGCGCGCCCGTCCCCGCGAACACGTCGGCGACCGTCAGCGAATCCCACGAAACGCCGCCCCCGCGCAATTTGGAATCCAGCACGTTGAACACGGATTCGCGCGCGCGGTCGGACGTCGGACGCGTCGTTTTCCCGTCCGGCGCGACCAAATTCTTTCCTCTGAGCTTTCCCGCAACAATTCGCATTTTTTTTATCCTTTCCGCCTGATTTTTAGTTGACAAAAACGACAAAAGCAAGTATTTTTGTCGAAAAGTTACAAGCACGGGGGATTCCGATGGTTAAATCTTTGGCTGAATTTTGCGAAAAATCGGACAAATGCGACATGCTGCCCAGCGGCGCGACGGCGGCGCAGTCGGGCGAGGGTCGCCGCGCGATCGGTTTCGGACGCGAAAACGAAACGATCACCCGATCCAAAGAAGACATTTTGCTGGAACAGATGGGGTTGCGCCGCGCGATCGGCTTCGGACGCGAAAATGAAACGATCAAAAACGGTCCGTCGGGCAAGGAAACCGCCGTTGGATTCGGTCGTGGAAACGAACCCGCCGCCGTCCCCGACAAACCCAAACGCGAAATCGGATTCCAAGCGACCGCTTTGCTGAAATCCAACCGCGACCGCTGAAACTTTTTCATTTCATTTTCCCAAAACAACCTTGGGGAGGTTTGACGCCTCCCCTCTTTTTTATCGAACAGTCTGCGCCCAATCCGCCAGAAGCTTCGCTTTCCGACCGTTTTCAGCCAAATACGACAGCCAATAGGTCGCGCGCACGCCGTCGTCCGTCAACGGAATTATTTTGCGGTTTTCGCCGTCGTCACGGTACAGACGCACCAGTTTCGTCGTCAGCGTCGCCGAATCCCCGCCGTCCAACAGCTGGCGGAAAACAAAATAATCGTCAAAAATTCGAATGTCGTGCCTGTCCTTTAACGTATCCAGAAAAGCTTTCGTCCGGTCGACGAAAGCCCCTTGTCCGCAATAAACCGCCAGCTTTACGCGCGGCGCGTCCGACAAGCGAACGCTTTGCGCGCCCGCCAGCGGGTGGCGTTCGTCGACGGACAGCATCAGTTCCTCGTTTGCAAACGGCACGGTTTCGAACGCCGCGCCGTCGGGACGGCGCAGGGAAACGACGGCGTCGTACCGGCGCGACGACAACATGTTTTCAATTTCCCGTTCGTTAAAAAAAATTTCGGACGTCACGGCGGCGTCGGGATTCGCCTTTTGAAACAGGGGGACGGCGTACCGCATCGGTCCGGGATCGCAAAACCCCAGTTTCAACACCGCGTTTTTCAAAAAATCCCCGCGCATCTCGTCCGCGGTCGCCAGTATTTTCACGGCGAACGCCAGCGCTTTGCGTCCGTTTTCATTCAAAACGATTTTGTTTTTGGCGCGTTCAAACAGACAGACGCCTAGTTCGTTTTCCAGTTTTTTCACGGACGCGCTCAACGCCGGTTGCGAAACGCGCAAGTTTTCCGCCGCGCGCGACATCGAACCGTTTTCCGCGACCGCCTTGAAATACCTTAACTGCGTCAGTTCCATCGCCCCTCCGCCATAAATTTTATTTATAGCCCCATAAAAAAACGGTATTGGACTTTGCCCCGCCCGTCAACCAAAATTCAATCAATGAGGGACGATTTACGGATAAAAAAATGAAACGTTTTTCGACTTTGATTTTGTTTTTATGCTTTGCCGCCCCCTGCGCGGCGCAACAAAAGGAAAACGCCATGAAAATCAAACTGGTATTCGACGGACAAGCCGCCGTCGTTTCAATGACGGACAATCCGGCGGCGCGTCAGTTTTTGGCGATGCTGCCCGCGACGTTCGAATTTACGGACTTCGCCGGACAGGAAAAGATCGCCGAATTTCCGCGCCCCGTGTCTTTGACCGACGCGCCGCGCGGCATGATCGCCGCGGCGGGAAAGATGTTCGTCTACGCCCCGTGGGGAAATCTGGGAATCTTTTACCGCGATCACGGGCGTTCGGTCGACGCCGACCTGATCCATTTGGGCGACGTCGAAAGCGGACTGAATCTGCTGGCGGAAAAGCGCGGCGGTTTCACGGCAAAAATCGATCTTTTGAAATAAGGGAGAATCAACTATGAACAGACGGGATTTTTTGAAAACGGGCGCGCTGGCGGCGGTTGTTCTGACCGGCGTCGGGACCGCCGCAAGGCATGCGGTCTTGAAGAAAAACCGGGGAATTGAAAAGCGGAATTTGGGCGGATTGAACGTGTCGGCAATCGGACTGGGCTGTCTGCCGATGGTCGATACTACGGCGGAAAATACGACAAGGACGAGATGATTTCCCTGATTCGTCTGGCTTTCGACCGCGGCGTGACGTTTTTCGACACGGCGGAGGTCTACGGTCCGCACACCAGCGAAACATGGGTCGGCGAAGCGTTGGAACCGTTCCGCTACCAAGTCGAAATCGCGACGAAATTCGGTTTCGGCGTCGAAGAGGGGCGACCGACCGCGCTGAACAGCCGCCCCGACCATATCCGCCGCGCGGTCGAAGGATCGCTGAAACGTCTGCGCACCGACCATATCGATTTGCTGTATCAGCACCGCGTCGACCCGAACGTCCCGATGGAGGACGTCGCCGGAACGGTCAAAGATTTAATGGCGGAAGGAAAAGTCCTGCGTTGGGGACTGTCCGAAGCCGGCGCGAAATCGATCCGCGCGGCGCACGCGGTTTGCCCCGTTTCAGCCGTTCAAAGCGAATATTCGCTGATCTGGCGCGAACCGGAAACGAAAATATTTCCGACGTTGCGCGAACTGGGCGTCGGTTTCGTCCCGTACTGCCCGCTGGGGCGCGCTTTGCTGACGGGGGCGGTTACGGCGAATAGCCTGTTTTACAACGAACGACGCGCGACGCTGCCGATGTTCGCGCCCGAAGCTTTGCCGCACAATATGCAAATCTTCGATTTGACAAGGAAATGGGCGGACAGGCTGGACGTGACGCCCGCGCAGTTCGCTCTGATCTGGTTATTGTCCCGGGCGGAAAACATCGTTCCGATTCCGGGGACGACAAATCCGAAACACCTGATCGAACTGACGCGGAACACGGACGTCCGCCTGACGGCGGAGCAAAACGCGGAATTTGAACGGGATTACGCGCGAATCCGTCTGGTCGGTCACCGCGCCGACCCGTTCACCGAAAGCCAGATCGACAAGTAATCCGGCTTTGCTTGAAAACGGCGGGCAAACGGGCTATTTTTTCGGAAAGGAGATTTTTCATGTCATCGACCGAACTGCCCTACCGCCCGCCGTATCAATGGGATCGCGTTTTGCGTTTTCTGGCGTCGCGCGCTTTGCCGAACATCGAAACGGTCGAAAACGGCGTCTACGCCCGCACCGTCACGATCGGCGGCGCGCGGGGGCGGATTCGGGTTGAAAACGATTCGGCGCGAAACGCTTTGCGGGTTTCGGCGACCGAAAGCCTGTCCCCCGTTTTGCCCGACGTTTTGAACCGTTTGCGCCTGATGTTCGATTTGGACAACGATCCCGACGCCGTTTTCGACAAATTGAGCTTTTTAAACGGCGTCAGGGACGGCGCCTGCGTCGCCGGAACGCGTTCCGTCGGCTGTTTCGACGCCTTTGAAACCGCCGTCAGAACCGTTTTGGGACAGCAAATCACGGTCAAAGCCGCGCAAACGCTGACGGCGCGTTTTATCGGCGCGTTCGGCGAACCGGTCGAATCGGGCTTCGCGTTCCCCTCCTCCGAAAAAACCGCCGCTCTGCCGGAACAGAGCCTGATCGGTCTGGGCGTCGCGCCGACGCGCGCAAAAGCGATCGCCGCGATGGCGAAAGGGGTGCTGGAACGCGCGATCAACCTTTCCCCGACAGCCGACGCCGAAACGGAAATCCCGAAACTGCTCGCCCTGCCGGGGGTCGGACCGTGGACGGCAAACTATCTGGCGATTCGGACGATGCGCGCCCCCGACGCCTTTTTGGATTCGGATTACGGCGTAAAAAAAGCGCTGGATCCTTTATCCGCCAAAGAAATCAAAGCGTTAAAAGAAAAATGCCGCCCGTTCGGCAGCTACGCGACGTTCAACCTGTGGAGCAGTCTGTGACAACATACTTTAAAACCGTTCTGTCATCGCCCGTCGGGGATCTTCTGCTGACCAGCGACGGCGAAAACCTGACCGGATTGTGGATAACGGGGCAAACGCCCGACAAAACCGCGGACGCCGCCGTTGAAAACGACGCCCTGCCCGTGTTTTTAAAAACAAAGGACTGGCTCGACCGTTACTTCGCGGGACAAAGAACGACGCCGGACGAACTGCCGTTAAAACCGGCGGGCAACGCTTTCCGGCAATGGGTGTGGGCGATTCTGCGCGAAATCCCCTACGGCGAAACGACGACCTACGGCGCGATCGCGCGGCGCATCGAATCCGAAACGGGCGGACGCATGTCGGCGCAGGCGGTCGGCGGCGCGGTCGGACACAATCCGGTTTCGATCGTCATTCCGTGCCACCGCGTTTTAGGCGCGAACGGTCGGTTGACGGGCTACGCGGGCGGTCTTCACCTGAAAACCGCCCTGCTGAAAATCGAAAAAGCGGACGTCCGCCTCGTTTGACGGTTATTCGTCCGGCAGATAGTCGTGCAGGATAATCGCCAGATTCATCAGCGTCTTTTTCTTTTTGGGCGACAAGTCGGCGATCGCGTCCTCCAGCAAACCGTCGACGTCCGGATTTCTGCCGACGCCCAGCAGTTCCGCCAAATCGTCGCATTCGTTCATTTCCGTCTGCAACAGGGTCAGCGCGTCTTCGGGGACGGAATCGTCCAGACCGAACATCGCGTTCACGGCGGCGTAGTCGTTTTCGCCGCAGCGGTCATGACCGCAACCGCAATGGTCGTGATGATGTCCGCATTCGCATTCCCCGTGCTCGCGGGAATCGTGACAATGGCATTCGTGTTTCATGATTTCATTCCTTTACCGGCACATAAACAAAGCCAAAGCGGCGATCGAAGCCGTTTCGGCGCGTAAAATCCGTTCCCCCAAATCCAGCCCCGCCGTATTGGGCGTTTTGGCGATCATCGCCCGTTCCGCATCGGAAAATCCGCCCTCCGGTCCCGTCAGGAACGCGGCGGATTCCAGTCCCGCGAACAAATCGGCGGCGCGCTTTCCCCGTCCCGTTTCGTCCAAATGAAACAGCGCGGGCTTCGTTTCGTCCTGCGCCGCCAGCAATTCAGCCAAAGAAACGGGGGCGAGGATTTCCGGCACGTCCAGTCTGCGGCACTGTTCGCACGCTTCCAGCGCTACGGCGCGCAAACGGTCGGCGTTCACGCGCGGCATCGCCGTGTATTGCGTAATGACGGGAACGATTTGCGTCGCGCCCAGTTCGGTCGCCTTTTCGACGACCAGTTCAGTGCAATCCCGCTTCAACGGCGAAAAATACAGCCGCACGTCGCGCTTTTCGGGCTGTCCGCGCAACCGGCGGCAGATTTGAATTTGCGCCGCTTTCTTGTCCAAAGCGGACAGAACGGCTGAAAATTCGCCGTCCCTGCCGTTGAAAACGAACAGCTCCGCCCCCGTTTTGGCGCGCAGGACGTTGCGCAGATAGTGGATTTGATTTTCATTCAAAAAAACGGTGGCGCCGATGTTCAGCGGCGCGTCGACAAACAATCGAATCTGCATTCATTCCCCTTTCAGCGCTTCCGCCGGCACCAAAAAGTTTTGAACATCGACGTCGTCAAGCTGGCTTTTTTTCATGTACTGTTCGGCATATTCCCGATAAACGCCCGAAGTCAAGAACAAATTGAACAGATCGGGGTCGATGTGTCCGCCCTTTGCCATATCCGCCATGATGCCGACGATCTCGGACAGTTTTTTCGGCTTTTTGTACGGGCGGTCGCTGGACGACAGCGCTTCAAACACGTCGGCGATTCCCAGAATGCGCGCGGGCAAAGACATTTGCGACCGTTTCAAATGATTCGGGAATCCCGTTCCGTCCATGTGTTCGTGATGCCCGCCCGCGTATTCGACGACGTTTTTGATGTGCGGCGGGAACGGAATGGCTTTCAGCATTTCGATCGTCATATCGATGTGGCTGTTGATTCTTTTGGCTTCCTCGGGCGTCAGCGTTCCGCGCGCGATGGTCAGGTTGTGGATCTCTCCGCGGTTGTATCCGCCGAAAATGTGGTCGGGGCGGTCTTCCAGCAACGGTTCGGCGGGATTTGTCGCGGGCGGCGGATTGTCTTTCATGCGCTCGCGTTCGTCCCAGGACAGCCCCAGCGTTTTATCGAAATAGCGGTGATACGTCCGTTTGGCGATTTCCTTGACGCGCGCGACGTCGTCGTCCGTCAGCGGCTGAGCGCCGACGTTCGATTTCGCCAGAAAAGCGAAGTCGTCCTCCAACCGTTTGACGCGGGCGTTGAATTCGGCGACCAGGACGTCCTGCGGCTGCGTTCCCGCCAGACGTTTTTTCAAATATTCGATGTGCGCGTCGCGGCGCAGAATTTCGAAACGAGCGCGGATTTCGTGAATGCGGTTGTTCACGGTTTCCAGCTTCGTCGCCTTGTCCAAAACGTATTCGGGCGTCGTGACCTTGCCGCAGTCGTGCAGCCACGACGCCAGATGAAAAGCGTACCATTCGTTTTCCGACAGTTCGAAATCCTTGAAAATTCCGTCCTGAGCCATCACCGCCGCCATCGCCATCATGCGCGCGATGACGGGAACGCGCTGGCAATGCGCCCCCGTATAGGGCGATTTGTCGTCGATCGCGCGGGCGATGACCTCCAAAAACGCTTCCAGCACGTTTTTCTGCGACGTCATCAACAGCTGGTTGTCAATCGCGACGGCGGCGTTCGACGCCAGCGCCTCGACCAGTTTTTGAACGGATTTCGAAAACGGGATCGTTTCCCCCGACGGCGCGCGCGCGTTGATCAGCTGCAGCACGGCGACGACCTGCCCCGTTCTGGTTTTCAGCGGCACGGTCAGAAACGATTTCGACCGGTAGCCCGACTTTTTATCGAACTTGTGCGTTCCCGAAAAGTCGAATTGCGTCGAATCATAGGCGTCGGGGACGTTGACGACCTCTTCGGTCAAAGCGGCGTAGGTCGAAATGTTGGAATAGTTCGGTTCGCCCGTTTCGGGGTCGTACAGATACAGGGGCGGGAACGGAATTTCTTTTTTTTCCGACGTGCCGCCCATTTTCGTTCCCAGTTTGTCGTTTTGCAAAATGGAAAAGACCAGCAGATTTTTTTCGTTGTCGGTCAGGTACAGCGTGCCGCCTTCAGCGTTGCAAAACTCTTTCGCCGCCGTCAGAATGTTTTCCAGCAGCACGTCCATATCCTGTTCGCCCGACAAAGCGATGCCGATGTTGAACAGTCTGTTCAGCTCCTCCGCCGACAAGGACACGGCGTCGTCCGTTCCGATCGTGTCAACCATTGTGCGCCCTCCCGTCCGTTTCTTTGATTATCCCATTTTTCGCGCACCGAGTCAAAAGCTATCCGTTTGTCTTTTTTTCAACAAAACAAACGGTTAGAGGCGGCTGTAACTTAAATTTAACGGACGCGAAACCTTTTTTGTTGTAATCTGAACAAAGCGGAAAGCTTTGTTTTCACCCCGTTTCGCAGGATATTCCCATGGCTTTGTTCAACGACAGAAAAAACACCCTTTCGGACGACAAGGAAAAGGAAACGCCGCAAATTTCGTTCGCGGCGCGCTGTTTGCTGATTTTCGCGTTCGGCGTCTGCCTGTCGTGCCTGCTGGCGGTCGCGGGAACGGCGGGACGGTTCATCGAATGCCGCGTGCCGCTGTTTTTGATGGAATTTCCGAAAACGCTGTTTTCCGTCGTCTGCTGTCTGCTGTTTTTCGCCCTGCTGTCCGGTCTGGTTTTGCAAAAAACCGTGAACGCCGATTCCGACGACGGCGTCAAAGCCGTCCTCAGCCGTTCGCAGAAAATCAGCTATTTCTTTTCGCTGATGGCGACGCTGGGCGTCACCGCGTATTTTTGCGCCGTCGCGGTGAACACGCTGAAAACGGGCGATTTTTTGATTGAAAGCCTGTATATCCTGTTTTTGTACGCGGGCGTCCTGTCCGTTCATTTCAAAGCGGGAAAAAGTTCGCTGGCGCACATGTTCACGACGGCGGCGTTTATCCTGACCATGATCGTCACCGCGTTTTACGGCGGCATCGCGGCGGCGAAGATCGCCGGCAGGCACGTCGCGCAAATCGGCGGCGAAACTTTCGCGCTGGTCGTTTCCCGTCAAAACGATTACGTTCTGGCGGGCTTCGACATTCGATCCGCCAAAGCGAACGGGCGGATTTTGATTTTGCCGAAACAAAGCGCCGTGTTCGAACAAACCGTCTTTCTGCCCGTCAACGAAAAAAGGTTCTGATCCATGACTGAAACGCTCCGATTGTCCGATGCCGTCGGATTTCTAATCGAACACGCCCGCAAATCGGGCGCGGACGCCGCCGAATCGTTCGGCGCGGACAGCTTGTCCGTTTCCGCCGAATGCCGCGCGGGGAAAACCGAAAATCTGGAATACGCGCGCACCGCCGCCGTCGACCTGCGCGTTTTTTGCGGAAAACGCCCAGCCGTCGTGTCGTCCGGCGTTTTGGACAAAGCCGCTTTGACCGAATTGGCGGAACGCGCCGTCGAAATGGCGAAAGCCGTTCCCGAAGATCCGTATTGCGGACTGGCGGAGGCGGAAGAGCAAACCGGAACTTCGGTTGATTTGGATTTGTACGACGCGATTGACCGTTCCACGGCGGATCTGCTGGAACTGGCTCTGACCGCCGAAGACGCCGCCCTGTCCGTCCCCGGCGTCAAACAATCGGACGGCGCGGGCGCTGGAATTGAAAAATCGCATGTTTTAATGGCGTCGACGACGGGATTTCACCGCGAATTCGACCGTTCCGCCGCGTCGGCGTCCGTTTCCGTCATCGCCGAAAACGAAAACGGAGACAAGGAAGCCGATTACGATTATTCTTCCGCCGTTTATTTTTCCGATTTGGAAGACGGCGCGAAAATCGGCAAAAACGCGGGCGAACGCGCGGTCAGACGTTTAAATCCGCGAAAGATCGAATCCCGAACGATGGACGTCGTGCTGGAACCCCGTCTGGCGCGCGGATTGCTCGGCACGCTGGCGGGCGCGGTCAACGGAGCGGGAATCGCGCGCGGCACGTCGTTTTTAAAAGATTCCCTCGGCGCGGAAATTTTCCCGCCGGATTTAAGCGTGTTGGAAAATCCGCTGAAAAAGCGCGGCGCGGCGTCGCGCCCCTGCGACGCCGAAGGATTGCCTTGCGCGCCGCTGGCTCTGGTGGACAAAGGCGTTCTGACGTCGTGGCTGCTGGATTTGCGTTCGGCGCGAAAGCTGGGGCTGAAATCGAACGGACACGCCGCGCGCGGGCTGGGATCCAATCCGCGCCCGTCGGCGTCGAATTTGACTTTGGCGGGGGGAAAGGCGACGCCGCGCGAACTGTGCGCCGACATCAAACGCGGACTGTACCTGACGCAACTGTTCGGTCAGGGCATTGACATGATCACGGGCGAATACAGCCGCGGGGCGGCGGGTTTCCTGATTGAAAACGGCGAAATCACCGTCCCCGTCGCCGAAATCACGATCGCGGGAAATCTGAAAACCATGTTTAAAAACATGGCGGCGGCGAACGATTTGGACGGACGCCGCGCCTTTGACGCGCCGACCGTGCGCCTGTTCGGCATGACCGTCGCGGGGAAATGAAGATGAATCTGGACTGCTTTACGGGATTGGAACTGTTGCGGGAAACGACGGCGGAAATCGTGCGCCGCGCCGGCGAAGAATCCGACATCGAAACGGATCTGACAGTGCGCCAGACGGCGATTTTGCTGTGCGTCTATCTGACGCCGGAACCGCACACGGTGCGCGCGCTCGCCGCCGAACTGAACATATCGAAACCCGCCGTGTCCCGCGCCGTCGACAAGCTGAGCGTTCTGGGGCTGATCCGCCGGCAGACGGACGAAAACGACCGCCGCAGCGTCAATCTGTACCGCACGCTGGCGGGGGCGGGCTACGTTTCCGCGCTGGGCGACGTCATCGAGCAAAAAGCGAAAACCGTCCGCAACCCGTTGGGGCTGTGAACGGTTTTAAACGCGGATCGCTTTTCCGGTCGTCATTCGGGAAAATACAGCATCGCGTCAAACGGAACGGCGATTTTCGCGCGTCCGTTCAGATTGCCTATTTCCAGCGCCGCCGCCGCGCCGACGACGTTTCCGCCGATCGATTGCAGCAGGGAAACGCCCGCCGCCAGCGTGCCGCCCGTCGCCAGAACGTCGTCCACGACGACCAGCCGTTCGCCCTTGTCGAAATCCGCGACGCGGCATTCCATTTCGTCCGTGCCGTATTCCAGCGCGTAGGAATGGCGCACGACCGTTCCGGGCAGTTTCGACGCTTTGCGCAGCAGGGACAGACCGATCCCCAGATTCGCGGCGACGGGGGCGGCGAAAATAAAGCCCTTTGAATCGATCGCGAACAACCGGTCCGGAGCGAATTTGCCGATCAGACGCGTCATTTGGCGCACGGTTTCGGCAAGCGCCTCCGGGGCGCGAAACAATCCCGTAATGTCGTAAAAGTTCACGCCCGTTTTCGGAAAATCGGGAAACGTCGGCACGCGTTCGCGCAAATCGATTTTGTTCATTTCACTGTCCTTTTTATCAAGCGTTTTGGCGCGTTTCCAGCAATTTGATTTTCGGGAAATCTTCCTTCGTTTTATTCAAATGCCACGCGTTGCGCGCCAGAAACACCCATTCGCCGTCGTGGTCGTTCGCCAAAGCGGCGCGGTTGGCTTTGACGAAATCCTCCAAATCCGCGTTCGAATCGGCTTTGACCCAGCGCGCGGTGTAAAGCGCTGTCGGTTCGAAAATCACGGGGATTTCATATTCCGTGCGGATACGGTCCGCCAGAACGTCGAATTGCAAAGACCCGACGACACCGACGATCCAGTCCGTTCCCATCAGCGGTTTGAAAACGCTCGCTCCGCCCTCTTCGGCGATTTGCTGCAAAGCCTTGCCCAGATGTTTGGCTTTCAGCGGATCGGTCGAACGGATTTTCTGCAACAGTTCGGGCGCGAACGACGGAATGCCCGTGAACGTCAGCTGTTCGCCCTCGGTCAGCGCGTCGCCGATGCGCAGGTTGCCGTGGTTGGGAATGCCGATAATGTCCCCCGGCAGGGCTTCTTCCGCCAATTCGCGCTCCTGCGCCAGAAACATGATCGGATTGTGCATGGGCAGGTATTTTTCGCTGCGGACGTGCAACAGTTTCATGCCGCGCCGGAAATGCCCCGAACACAGGCGCACGAAAGCGATGCGGTCGCGGTGTTTCGGATCCATGTTGGCTTGGATTTTGAACACGAACCCCGTGACTTTGTCCTCCGCCGGATCGATTTTGCGCGAAACGGCGGGTTGCGGACGCGGCGACGGCGCGTAAGCCACCAGCCCGTCAATCAGTTCGCGCACGCCGAAATTGTTGACGGCGGAACCGAAAAACACGGGGGTCTGACTGCCTTCCAAATACGCCCGACGGTCGAAAGCGGGACAGACGCCGCGCACCATTTCGACGTCTTCGCGCAGTTTGGCGACCAGATCGGCAGGCAGCAGCGCGTCCAGCTTTTCATCGTTCAAACCGTTGCAGACTTCGGCTTCGGCGGTCGCGCCGCGTTCCATCAAAACCAGACGGTCGTGCAACAGGTCGTAACACCCCTTGAAATCCCTGCCCGATCCGATCGGCCAGGTGACGGGGGCGACTTCCAGCGCCAGCGTGTCTTCAATTTCCGACAGCAAAGCGAACGGATCCTGAGAATCGCGGTCCATCTTGTTGATGAACGTGATGATCGGCACGTCGCGCAAACGGCAGATTTCAAACAGTTTTCGGGTGCGTTCCTCAATGCCTTTGGCGGCGTCGATCACCATGACGGCGGAATCGACGGCGGTCAAAACGCGGTAGGTGTCTTCGGAAAAGTCTTCGTGCCCCGGCGTATCCAGCAGATTGAACGTGCAGCCTTTGTATTCGTACGTCATCACGGACGACGCGACGGAAATGCCGCGTTCGCGTTCAACCTTCATCCAGTCGGAACGCGCGCGCCGCTGTTCGCCGCGGGCTTTGACCGCGCCCGCCATTTGAC
>DJRZ01000059.1 GCA_002440235.1 Alphaproteobacteria bacterium UBA6347 | reverse complement strand
CCTTCGCGGTCGATGGACAGGTTGCCCCCGCGCAAAATCGGCGAAGACACCAAAAACCACCGCAGCGCGTCCGATCCCAGCGTGTTGAACACGTCCGACGGGTCGGGATAGTTGCGCAAACGCTTCGACAGCTTTTGCTGGTTTTCGTCCAGCACGACCCCGTGGCACAGACACGTTTTGAACGGCGCGCGGTCAAACAGGGCGGTGCTCATCACCATCAGGGTGTAGAACCAGCCGCGGGTCTGCGCCAGATATTCGACGATGAAATCCGCGGGCGAGTGGTTTTCGAACCAGTCTTTGTTTTCAAACGGGTAATGCACCTGCGCGAACGGCATCGATCCCGATTCGAACCAGCAGTCCAGCACGTCTTCGACGCGGCGCATCATGGATTTGCCCGTCGGATCGTCGGGGTTCGGACGCACCAGCGTGTCGATGAACGGACGGTGCAGATCGGTGACTTTGACGCCGAAATCCTTTTCCAGCTCGGCGATCGATCCGTACACATCGACGCGCGGATATTTCGGATCGTCGGATTTCCATACGGGAATCGGCGCGCCCCAGAAACGGTTGCGCGAAATCGACCAGTCGCGCGCGCCTTCCAGCCACATTCCCATCGCGCCGTTTTTGATGTGTTCGGGAATCCAGTTGATCGTCTGGTTGTTCGCGACCATTTTGTCGCGGAAAGCCGTGACTTTGACGAACCAGCTGTTGATCGCCTTGTAGATCAGCGGGGTGTCCGTGCGCCAGCAGTGCGGGTAGTTGTGCTTGTACATTTCCTTTCGCACCAGCTTGCCTTCGGCTTTCAGGCGTTTGATAATCGGCTCGTTTGTTTCAAAAACCTGCATTCCCTGATAATCGGGAACTTCTTTGGTAAAGCAGCCTTTGCCGTCCACGGGGCAGACCACGGGGATGTTGTAGGGCTGGCAGGCGATCATGTCGTCTTCGCCGAATCCGGGGGCGATGTGAACGATGCCCGTGCCGTCCTCGGTCGAAACGTAGTCCGCCTGAATGATTTGGAACGCGTTCTTCGTCCCCTCGAAATACGGGAACAAAGGCTGATAGGTGCGTCCGACCAGCTCCGCGCCCTTGACCGTTTTGACTTTGACCGCTTTCGCCAGCTCGCGCTTGTAGCGACCGACCAGAGCGGAAGCCAGAACGTACTGAACGCCGTCTTCTTCGTAAAAGTCGTAGTCAAACTCCTTGTTCACGCACAGCGCCAGGTTCGACGGCAAAGTCCACGGAGTCGTCGTCCACGCCAACGCTTTGACGGGTTTGGCTTCGCCTTCAATCGGGTTCAGCGTGAACATCACGGTCACGGACGGGTCTTCGCGTTCGCGGTAACAGTTATCCATGCGCGTTTCAAAGTTCGACACGGGGGTTTCCGCCGCCCAGCTGTACGGCTGAATGCGGACGCCCTCGTACATCAGCCCCTTTTTGTACAGTTCCTTGAACGCCCAGATGATGGATTCCATATAGGGCAGATCCATCGTTTTATAGTCGTTGTCGAACGACACCCAGCGCGCCTGACGCGTGACGGTCTGTTTCCATTCGTTGGTGTACATCAGCACGCGTTCGCGGCACGTTTCGTTGAATTTGCCGATGCCGTAGGCTGAAATCGCGGCGCGTCCCGAAATGCCCAGAAACTTTTCCGTGTCCATTTCGGCGGGCAGACCGTGGCAGTCCCAGCCGAACCGGCGTTCGACGCGGTGCCCGCGCATCGTCTGGTAACGGGGAACGATGTCCTTGACGTAACCGGTCAGCAAATGCCCGTAGTGGGGCAGTCCGTTCGCGAACGGAGGACCGTCGTAAAAAACGTATTCGTTCGATCCCTTGTCGCCCGCGGCGCGGTTGGCGACGGATTTTCTGAACGTGTCGTCCTTGCGCCAGTATTCCAGAATATCGCGTTCCAGCGCGGGAAAGTCCGCCTTTGCCGAAACGTCGGGATAATGCTTTGTTTTTTCCGTCATGGTGTTCCACTTCTGTTGATGTTGACGTCGTTTTAATATAAAGCTTTTAAAACAGACGGCGGATATTATCAACAGAATCCTTGACGCAAAAGGCATTTTAAGGGATTCTGAAACGACTTTATGATTCTTTCGCACCACAGGGCGGGACAAAATTTATGACGCAAAACACCGATTCAACCGACAACCGAAACGACGCGACAATGCTGTTTTCCGGACGAAGCCCCGGCGCGCGCCCCCGCGCGGACAAAGGCGTCCTTTGCGGCGCGGTCCTGACCGCCGCGTGGCTGTTTTTCGCCTGCGAATGGGCGATTTCGTCGGGGTGGTGGGACGCGCGGCTGGATCTGACGCCCGCCGAATACCTCAGCTTCGCCGCGGGGCTGCTGTCGCCCGTCGCGTTCGTCTGGGTCGCCGTCCTGTACTTTTCGTCCCAGCGCGAATACGTCAAACAGGCGGGGCTGTTGCGCGCCTACGTTTCCGAACTGACCGCCCCCGGCGACGGCGACAGGGAACGCGTCAAAAACCTGCTGGACGACATTCGGGGGCAAGCCGCCGATCTGAACAACGTTCAGAAACTGCTGGAACAAAGCGCGCGAAACGTCGAAAAAACGCTTTCCGCCCGCATCGGCGAACTGACCGGCGTCGCGCGCATGCTGGACGGCGGCGTCGACGAAAACGCCGAAAAAATCGCGAAACGAACGCGCGATCTGAAAGAATTGTCCGATCTGACCGAAGACCGCGTCCGCCGCGGCGCCGAAGCGATGGAGGCGAATCTGAACGCCGTCGGACGGGCGGGAAGCCTGACGCAGTCCGTCTTGTCCGACCTGACAGCCGCTTTGCGGGACGGCGCGCGCGTTTTGCAAACGACGGGCGACGACTTAAAGGACAAGACCATGAACCTGTCCGCCGAAATCGCGCGGCAAAGCGCCGTCCTGAACACGGCGGCGCAAAACGTCTGCGACGGGTTCGACCGCCAGACGGCGACGATCGAAGCCGTCCTGTCCCGCCGCGCCGCGGAAATCGTCAAGGCGGGAACGGACGTCGCCGGTTCGCTGGCGGAACAGTCCGCCGCCGTCAGCCGCGAATTTTCCGAACAGTCGACCCTGCTGACGACGGCGGGCGGGGAAATCGGCGACGCCGTGACGGCGATGAGCGACGATCTGAACCGACAGACCGCTTTGCTGCGCGACGCCGCGGACACCGCGCGCGCCAACGCCGAAAGCATGCTGGAACGGCTGGAAAACCGCCTGACCGCCCTGCGGGACGTCTTCGACCGTCAAAACGCCGTCATCGCGGACAAGGACGCCCGCCTGACGCAAACGTCAGAAAAACTGCTGGAAACGTTCCAGCAGCAGAACACTCTGCTGGACCGCGAAGCCGAAAAGATCGTCGCGCGCTTTAAAACCATCGAAACGTCGATGGACACTTGCGTTTCCGAAATCAACACGGTGTCCGACACGGCGATCGAACGGCTGTCCGACGTGTCCGCCGCTTTGGACGGCAAAGCCGACGTCATTTCGAAAACGGGCGCGCAGGTGTGCGCCGACATTTCGGCGCTGGACGAATCCGTCGTCACGCAGATCGAAGCGTTCGCGAACGCCGCCGACAACGTCAAAAACAACGCGAAGAGCGTGACGGAAAGTCTGACCGAATCCCTGACGGAGCAATCGCGGCGCGTCGACGCCACGCTGAACGCGGCGGAAAGCCGCCTGACCGCCCTGCGCGAAACGTTCGCGGACGGCATCGATCAAATCAAATCGACCATCGCCGACGCCGAGGAAAAATCCGACGCCGCCTGCCGCAAAATCCGCAAACAGACGGACGAGCTGTCCGACCTGACGGGCGCGCTGTCGTCGCAGGCGATGGTGACGGAAGCGTCTTTGGCGCAACAGCAGAAATACATTTCCGCCGCCGCGCAGAAACTGGAAGAAACCAAAGCCGGACTGAAAGAACAGTCGGACGGACTGATTTCCATATCGGAAACGATGGCGGCGCGCGCGGACGAAACCGTGTCCGCCCTGTCGAAAGCGTTGCAAGGGACTTTGGTCGAATCTGGCAAAGTGTCCGAAGAGCTGGGACGGATCGAAAGCGTCCTGTCGGCGAAAACCGGCGCGCTGGATCTGGCGGCGCGGCACACGGTCGACGTCGCCGCCGCTTTGCGCGACGGGCTGGAGCGCCACAAAGTCCTGCTGGACGACGCGACGCTGAAAATCACCGCCTGCGCGGACGAAATCGGCGCGCGGATTTCGCGCGGAACGACGCAAATGGACGTGTCCGGCGAAGCGATGAAATCGCGGTCGGAACAAATGATTTCGCTGTTGGAAACGCAGATCGCGACCTTTACGCAAAACATCGGCGCCGTTTTGGAAACGGCGAAATCCGCGTCCGCCGAACTGACGCAAAGTTCGGAACTGGCGAACGACATGTTTTCCCGTCAAAGCGCGACGATCGGCGCCGTTTCCGACAAACTGGCGGAACAGAGCGCGCAGACCGCGACGCTGTTGCGCGAACAATCCGAACAGGCGGACAAGGATCTGGAACGCCTGATTTCTCGCGTCCGTTTGATCGAAGAGGGGCTGAGCGTCCAAACCAAAGAACTGGCGAACGCGTCCGAAATGATGGTGTCCCAGCTGGAAACGGTCGGAACCGCTTTGACCAGACAGACCGAAAGCCTGACGGCGGCGGGCGACGCGGCAAAGGCGAAAATATCCGAAACGGGCAGTCTGCTGACGCAAACGGCGAACGACCTGTCCGCCTGCGTTCAGGACGCCTGCGCGCGCCACACCGCGGCGGCGTCGGCTTTGGAAAACAAGCAGAAAGAGTTTAAAAACTCCGCCGACGACATGATGAAACGCTTTGCCCAGCTGCAGGGCGAAATCGAAGAACAGACGGAAGGTTTGCAAAAACAGTCCGCCAAATCGACCCAGCAGGCGATCACGATTCGCGATTCCATGCAGCGCCACATCATCGATCTGGGCGACGTCGCCAATCTGGTCGCGACGCAGTCCCGCATGGGCGAAGCCGCGCTGGGCAATCAGATCAATTATCTGAAAGAAGCCGCCGACGACGTCATGACCCACATTCGCAACATCAACGACGCAGTGCGCCAGAACACGAACGATTTGCTGACGGCGTCGTCGCGCATCGGGTTCGAACTGGACGCCATCGGCGAAAACATGCGCCAGCGCAACGACGAAGCCAACAAAACGGCGGGCGAATGCCTGACCCGCACGCAAAACGCCGCGCGCGAACTGGAAGAACGGTCGAAACAGCTGACGGACATCGCGGCGCGCGCCGTCGGGGAATTGAACGACGCGGGCGAAACCGTCGCCGCGCGGACGCAACAGTTGCAGGCGGCGGGCGAAACCGCGCGCGGACAGCTGGAATCCGCGGGCGAAAAGTTCCTGGTTCAGGCGCATCAGGTCAACCGTCTTTCGGACGACGCGCAAAAGGCGCTGAAAAACATCGGCGTCGTCATTCGCGAACGCGCCGTCGATCTGGGCAAAGTCGCGGGCGACGCGGGAACGCGCGTCAACGCCCTGAGCGCGATCGTCGACAAAGTCGGCAAGGAATTCGAGGAAATGTCGAACAAGGGCGTCATTCAGATCGATCTGGCGGGACAGCGTCTGCGTTCCATGATCAGCGAAGTCGCCGGCAATTCCGAACGCATCGCGGGCGAAGTCCGCAAATCCGGCGAACAGTTCGTCGAACAGTCGGATCTGCTGTCGATCGCCGCCGACGACGCGTTGAAGCGTTTGCAGGAACTGCTGTCCCTGATGCGCGACAACGCCAAGGAAATTCAGGATTCCGGCGAAAAGATCTCCGCGCAGTCGATCAAGCTGGGCGGCGCGTTCAACCGTCAGGTGCAGGCGCTGATTTCCGCGTCCCGTTCGGCGGAGGATTACATCGCCGCGCTGGACAAGAAAAAAGAAGACGCCGACGTCGACCGCTTTATGCGCGACGCCTCCTTTGTCGTCGAAAAGCTGCAGTCGCTGGGCGTCGACATGGCGCGCCTGTTCACGCCGAACGTCGAAGACGACCTGTGGAAACGCTATTATTCCGGCGATCACGGCGCGTTCGTCCGCCACCTGTCGCGCGCCATCGACAAAAACCAGGTGCGCAAGCTGACGGAACTGTTCACGGAAAACGCGGAATTTCGCGAAAACGTGGCGCGCTACGTTTCGGAATTCGACGGGATTCTGGCGCGCGCGCGGGACAGCGACCGCGCGGACGTTCTGACGGGCATTCTGCTGGGATCGGAAGCCGGACGCCTGTATATGGTTCTGGCGCGCGTTTTCAACAAGGAAGTCTGACCTTTTCACGCCGCCTTCCCCCTAACCCGCCGAGAGGGAAAGCGGTTTTAAAAAAGTTTAGAATCGCTTTAAATAACAAATTTGCCTATTGCATTTCAAAGGATAATTTTATATTATTTGAATTTGCGGGAAACGCCTGTTCAGGGTTTTCCGCAGGCAATGTCATGTTGCTTATGAAAGGATATGACGAAAATGACAAATTTGACGACCAACACGATGGCTTTACTGCCCGCCGTTCAAAACGGACTGCACTCCTATCTGGCGGCGATCCGCCGCATTCCCGTTCTGTCCGCGGAAGAGGAATACATGCTGGCGAACCGGTTTCGCGATCACGGCGATCTGTCCGCGGCGAAAAAACTGATTTCCGCCCATTTGCGTCTGGCGGCGAAGGTCGCGTTTTCCTACCGCTACTACGGTCTGCCTTTGGAAGATTTGATTTCCGAAGCCAACATCGGGCTGATGCAGGCGGTCAAACGTTTCGTCCCCGACAAGGGAAACCGCCTGTCGACCTACGCCGTGTGGTGGATCAAGGCGGCGATCAACGAATTTATCCTGAAATCGTGGTCTTTGGTGCGCATCGGCACGATCGCGGCGCAGAAACGCCTGTTCTACAATCTGCGCAAAATCAAGGCTAAACTGGGGCTGTACGGCGATTCGGCGCTGGATTCCGACAGCGTGAGGGAAATTTCCAAAAACCTGCACGTTTCCGAATCGGACGTGACCGAAATGGACATGCGGCTGAACGGCGACGTGTCGCTGAACACGCCCGTCTACGACGACGGGTACGCCGAACGTCAGGATTTTCTGACCGCCGACGGCAACATTGAAAACGAAATCGCCGAAAACCAAGAGGCGACTCTGCGCCGCGCGCTGTTGACGCAGGCGATGAACGCCCTGAACGATCGGGAAAAGATCGTCGTCCGAGCCAGACGGCTGTCCGAAAATCCGGAAACGCTGGACGAATTGGGCGAACGTCTGGGCATTTCCCGTGAACGCGTGCGCCAAATCGAAAACCGCGCCGTCGAAAAGCTGACGCAGTTCGTTCAAAGCGCGAACGTCAAACCCTTCGCCGCGCCGAACTGAAACGCCCTTTCCTTTTTTTTAAACAAAAAGAGGGACGCCGTCCGGTCGCCCCTCTTTTCCGTCTTATTTCGCGAACAGATTCAACCAGCCGCCGTCGGGCATGACATAATGCGTCAACAGCGCGGCGCACAACAGCGCGTACAATCCGGCGAACACGTCGTCCAGCATGACGCCCGTCGCGTTGTGCAGTTTCGAATCCGCCCAGCAGGCGGGCCACGGTTTGGAAATATCGAACACGCGGAACAGGGCGAACGCCAGCAGATAGCCGATCCAGTCCGCCGGAACGCACAGCAAAGCCAGCCATTGCCCGACGACTTCGTCGATCACGATCATGCCGGGATCTTCGGTGTTCGTTTCGCGCATGACGACGCCGGCGCTCCACACGCCGATGAAACAGACCGCGACCGCCGCCGCCGCCAGCCAGCACGCGCCGCCGAAATGCAGAATCGCCCAGCCGAACGGCAACGCCGCCAAAGATCCGAACGTCCCCGGCGCGGCGGGGGCTTTGCCCGATCCGAACCACGTTCCCAAAACGAAAGCCGCTTTTGTTTTAACCGTCATGGTTGTTTTTTCCTTTTAGAGTTAAAAAATTGTTTCGAAACGCCTGTATCTTATAGTATGTTGTTAAAAAAGCCATATATTTTTGGGGACGCCCCGAAAACGGAGGAACATGAAAAAAGGCTGGCTGAAACGGTTTTTCAAACCCCGCGATTTGTTCGTTCGGGATACCGACGGCGTCTTTTTCTGCGCTTTGACGCCCAAACGCCAGATCGCTTTGTCCGTTTTGCTGGGCGCGGCGGCGGCTTGGGGCGCGTTTTCGACGGGATATTTTTTGTATCACGACGCCGCCTTTTCCGAAAACCGCGCCGAATTGAAGCGCGCGCGCGCCGAATACGCCCGCCTGCGTGGTGAAATTTCCGCTTTCGCCGAACATTTGGACAAGGTCGCCGCCGCCGTCAACGACAACCAGTCCGCCGTCGACGATCTGCGCCGCGCTTTGGACGGCGACGAAACGGGAATCGTGCGCAAGGCGGACGGACGCGACGCCGGGAAAACCGCGCCGCAAAGCCGCGACGCGCGGATTTTGGCTGAAAACGCCGAACGGCTGAAAAACGAAACGGCGCTGGTGCGCGAACGGCTGGACCGTCTGACGGACGGCGAAGACGACGTGGTCCGCGGCGCCCTGTCCTATCACAAGGTCGCTTTGCAGCGCGACGTCGCCGAAGCGCAGGCGAACACTCTGCGGCGCAAAGTCCGGTCGCTGGAAAAGCAGATTTCGGACATGCAGGAAACGCAGTTTCTGGTGTTCCGCAAAATGGCGTCGCTGGCGGGCGGCAACATCGACCTGATCGAAAACGATCTGGACGGCATCAAACAGTCTTTGGCGGCGACGGGGCTGGGCATGGAAAGCCTGCTGAACCGCATTCGCCGCGACAAGGAAAACGTCGGCATCGGCGGACCGTTCATTCCCGCGCCCGCGGCGAAACCGCAGCACCGCCTGAACGTTTCTCTGGTCAGTCTGAACAGCCGGCTGGACCGCTGGTACGACTTGACGACGCTGCGAAACACGCTGCCGATCGGAAAGCCGATAGAGCGCATTCGCGTCACGTCGCCGTTCGGGTCGCGCGGCGATCCGTTCCAGGGCGCGCCCGCCCACCATGAAGCTGTCGATCTGAGCGGCATGATGGGCGAACCCGTCCGCACCACGGCGCCGGGGAAAATCGTGCGCGCGGGGCGTTGGGGCTGGTACGGCAACATGGTCGAAATCGACCACGGCATGGGTTTCAGAACCCGTTACGCCCATTTGGATAAAATCTTGGTCACGCAAGGTGACACCGTTCGCGCCGGTGACAAAATCGGCACGGTCGGCAATTCGGGACGAAGCACGGGTCCCCACCTGCATTACGAAATCCGCGTCCGAGGACAGGCGGTCGACCCCATGAAATTCATCAAGGCGAAAAAAAATGTTTTCAAGAGTTAAAAGCAACATCGAAACCAAACTGTCCGACAACGACAGAAGACCCTCCTCCCCGTCCGTCATCAGCTCGGATCTGTCGATCACGGGCGATCTGGTATGCGAAGGCGAACTGCACATCGACGGCAAAATTCAGGGCGACATTCGCTGCCGCAAGCTGATCGTCGGCGTCAACGCGCAAATCAACGGCGAAATTCAGGCGGACGTCGCCAAAGTCCACGGCTGCATCACGGGGCATCTGTGCGCCAAATCCGTGTTTCTGGCGTCCCAGTCTAAAATCACCGGCGACATCACGCACGAACGGCTGGAAATCGAACCCGGGGCTTATCTGGAAGGGCATTGCCGCCACATGAGCGATCCCATTCCCGCCGAACAGGCGCCCGCGGATCTGATGCTGACCGATGCCCGCAAATCGAAATAAAGCCGAAACGGAATTTCACCGCCGCCGCAAAGCGTTCGTCATTTTGGGCGGCGGCGTTTTGATCGCCGCGGACGGTTTTTCCGGATCGCATTTCGACCTGCTGACGGCGTCGGGCTTTGACGCCGACGGGGCGCGCGCGGTGATTGAAAACAATCCGCGCGGCTATGTTCTGGACGGCGACGTCTATTTGTATCAAGGAGCGGACTTTTCCGTTTTGAACGAACGCAACCGCCGCCTTGCCGTCGCTTTTCTGCCGACGATCCGCCGGTGCGCGGGAACGGACGCGGCGGGCAAAGTCTTTGACGGCGCGAACGCCGGCGCGGTCGGCGAAAAATGGACGCCCGTCAAAGAATTTTAAACGGCGGGACAAATATCGCTTTGACCTGACGGGACGTTTAAGCTATTCTGCCGTTAAACGTAATTCACTATTTAAGGGGAATATCCATGTCTTTACCACTTATGCCCAAGGCGACCGCCGTCTGGCTGGTCGAAAACACCGCTTTGACTTTTGACCAGATTGCGGAATTTTGCGGTATGCACGCTTTGGAAATTCAGGCGATCGCCGACGGCGACGTCAACGTCGGCATGATGGGGTTGAACCCGATCGCCAACGGTCAGCTGACGGCGGAGGAAATCAAACGCTGCGAAGCCGACGAAACCGCGTCGCTGAAACGCACCGTCGCCGACCTGCCCGCCGCGATGCCGCGCACAAAGGGCGCGCGCTACACGCCGATGGCGAAACGTCAGGACAAGCCCGACGCGATCGCGTGGCTGTTGAAACACCGTCCCGACCTGACGGACGCGCAAATCCGCAAACTGATCGGCACGACGAAAAACTCGATCGACGCGATTCGCAACCGCACGCACTGGAACATGGCGAACATCAAAGCGCGCAACCCCGTTTTGCTGGGTTTGTGCACCGAAGCCGATCTGGAAAAAGCCGTCGCCGCCGCGCCGCGCGGTTTGGCGAGCGATCAGGTCGCCTTTGACGTTGAAGACGCCGACGAAGAATAAGGAGCCGTCCCATGACCGACGAAACCAAAGATGTGAACGGCGTCGACGCCGCGCGCCTGCTGTCCTACATCGAACGCATCGAACACATTGAAGAAGAAAAAAAAGCCCTGCAAAACGACATCAAAGAAATCTTTGAAGAAGCCAAATCGGCGAACTTTGACGTCAAAGCGATCAAGCAGCTGCTGAAAATCCGCAAAATGGACGATCAGGAACGCCAAGAGGAAGAGTTTGTTTTGGACGTGTACAAACGCGCTTTGGGCTTGGATTAAGAACTGTCGACTTTCGGCAAAAGGCGGATGGGATTTTTCCCCCCGCCTTTTTTGCCGCCGCGAAAGAATCGAAACCGCGAGGAGGACGTTAGATCGACGCGGCGATCCGAGTGAACCCGCCAACAAAATAGATCGAAACCGCAAGGGCGTCAGCCGGCGGTCCAAGTGAGCCTGCCGCACAGTTCAGCCCCGACCGCCCCCAGTCCGCCGATACCGTCAATGGACTGCCGCGCCACTTCGTGGCTTGCAGTTGCGATTCTTCTCAATCGAAATCAACCCAGAAAGA
>DJRZ01000050.1:221-12055 GCA_002440235.1 Alphaproteobacteria bacterium UBA6347 | reverse complement strand
CAAAAGATTTTCGTGTCGGGGCGGATCACGTCGGCTTCCAGCGCCGCCAGAGCGACGACCATTTTAAACGTCGAACCGGGGGAATACAGTCCGCCCAGCGCTTTGTTCAACAACGGGTTGCGTTCGCTGGTCGACAGATCCCGCCATTCTTCGGGGGTCAGTCCGCGGTTGAATTTGTTGGGGTCGAAACTGGGCGTCGACACCAAAGCCAGCACTTCGCCCGTGTAAATGTCCAGCAGAACCGCCGCGCCGCTTTCGTTTTTCATTTTGTTGTAGGCGATTTCCTGAATCCGCGTGTCGATAGTCAGCGGCAAAGCTCTGCCCGCCACGCCTTCGTCGCGTTCGATTTCGCGAATGACGCGTCCGACGGCGTTGACTTCGACGCGTTGCGCGCCCTCTTTTCCGCACAATTCGGCGTTGTATTGCAGTTCGATTCCCGATTTGCCGACGCGGAACCCCGGCAGACGCAGCAGCGGGTTTTCCGCCAGAGCCTCCTCGTCCGTCACGGCGCCGACGTAACCGACGGTGTGCGCGGCGGATTCCTTGAACGGATAATAGCGGCTGAGCCCCTCGTCAATGATGATCCCCGGCAGGTCGGGCGCGTTCAGCTGGATCGCCGCCATTTGCTCCCACGTCAGGTTTTCGCGGATCGTCACGGGGGTGAAGTTGCGGGAACGGCGCACGTCCTTGCGGATACGCTGGATTTCCCCGTCCGTCAGGGGCAGGACTTTGTTCAGCGATTCCAGCGTCGCGTTCAGGTTGCCTTCGGTTTGTTCGGAAATCACCAGCACGCGGAAATTCTGGTTGTTCTGCGCCATCGGTTTGCCGAACCGGTCGAAAATCACGCCGCGCGGCGGCGCCAGCAGACGCGTCGAAATGCGGTTTTCCTCCGCCAGCGTTTTGTAGCGGTCGGATTCCAGCACTTGCAGCCAGTACATGCGTCCCAGCAAAATCGACGACAGGAACAGCTCGCCGCCGCCCAGCATCGCCGCGCGGCGCGTCAGCATTTTTCCCTTGTCGCCGTCGCGTGTGATCATTTTTCCCTATCCAGCAGATACAAATGCAGTTTCGCGCAAAACCACGCCACGAAAGGATAGCACAGCTGCAACAGCACATAGCTGACAAACGCGGTCGACACGGGGGTGAACACGGCGTAGTTGACCGACACGACCAGCCATTTCAAAAAATACGCCCCGAAGGAAAACAGCGCGAATCCGAACCAAACGAAGTAATATGCCCTGCCGACGACATAGCGGCTTTGCGCGCGCGCCAGCAGATAAAACAGCGTGAAAACCAGCGTGTTCACCCCCAGCGGCGTTCCGTCCATCAAATCCAGAAACAGCCCCGTGAAAAACGCGCTGAGCACCGAAAAGTCGGACGGACGGTACACCGCCCAGTAAAAAACGGGGATCAGCGTGAAGTACGGACGCACGGACGAATACCCCGGCAGATAGGTCGGCGCGATCGAACACAGCAGAATCAGCGCGGTCAGCAGCTTCGGCGAACACTGCCGCAATCTGGCGGGGATTTTTTCGGCGAAAGTCTGATTTACGGCGAAGTCGGGCATATCGGATCCGGTAGCAATCCCGACAGTCCGTAATCGACGATGCGGACCATTTCCAGTCGGCTGCGGTTGAAAAAGGGGCGGACTTTGATCACGCCGTCGTTGACGGAAACGATCGTGCCGACGGGCAGTCCGGCGGGATACACCCCCGCCATGCCCGACGTGACGACGCGGTCGCCGACGGACACTTTGGCATAGTTCGGCAAAGACGTCAGCTGCGGGTGTTCGGTGTTGTCGCCCGTTAAAATCGCGGGCGTGTCCAGCGGTTCGATTTTCACCGGCACGCGCGAATTGATGTCCGTGATCAGCAGAATGCGCGCGGCGTTGATGCCGACGGACGCGATGCGCCCGACCAGCCCGTCGCCCGTCAGAACGACGTTGCCCTTTTCGATGTCGTGCTTCAACCCGACGAAAGCGATCAGGGACTGCGCGAACGAATTGCCCGTGTCCGCGATGACGCGCGACGTGATGGACACGGCGGGGGGCGGCGGGACATAGCGCAGCAGGTCGGTCAGATAGGCGTTTTCCTTGCGCAGCTGTTCGGTGTCCAGCCTGATCAGGGTCAGTTCTTTGTTTTCGGCGCGCAAACGTTCGTTTTCGCGGCGGATCGACGCCAGTTCGCGCAGGTTTTGAAAAAAGCGCGACGCCAGTTCCGCGGGCTTTGACAGCAGGGACAGAACGGGCGTCGCGATGTCGTTGAACAGAATTTGCGCCTTTTCGACCAGAATCGTGTCGGCTTTTCCCAACAGCATCAACCCGAAGGCGGACATGACCAACGCCACGACGGCGAACCGGCGCAGCTTTGATTTAATCCGGTAAAGGTAAAAGGACTCCGCGCTGCCGGAATGCTGTTTTCCCATATTGTTTTACCTTTGTCGGCGAAGAATCAGTACATCGTCGACAGAATGTTGCGCAGTTTTTTGATTTCTTCCAAAGCGCGACCCGTGCCCATGGCGACGCAGGTCAGGGGGTCTTCGGCGATGGAAACGGGCAATCCCGTCGATTTGCGCAAAACGCGGTCCAGATTCGTCAGCAGCGCGCCGCCGCCCGTCAGGACGATGCCCTTGTCGACGATATCCGCCGCCAGTTCGGGCGCGGTGTGTTCCAAAGCGACCTTCACCGCGTCGACGATCTGCGTCACGGGTTCGGCGAGGCTTTCGGCGATCTGGCGTTCGGAAATGGTCAGTTCTTTCGGCACGCCGTTCATCAGGTCGCGCCCTTTGATTTCCATGGTGCGCCCTTCGCCCTGTTCCGGCGGGCAGGCGGATCCGATCGCCTTTTTGATGCGTTCGGCGGAACCTTCGCCGACCAGCAGGTTGTGGTTGCGGCGAATGTAGGAAATGATGGCTTCGTCCATTTTGTCGCCGCCGACGCGGACGGAACGCGCGAACACGATGTCGCCCAAAGCCAGCACGGCGACTTCGGTCGTGCCGCCGCCGATGTCGACGACCATCGACCCCGTCGGTTCGGTCACGGGCAGACCCGCGCCGATCGCCGCCGCCATCGGTTCCTGAATCAGGTAGACCTTGCGCGCGCCGGCGGCTTCGGCGGATTCCTGAATGGCGCGCTGTTCGACCGCGGTCGATCCCGACGGAACGCAGATGATGATCATCGGGGAAACGAAATTGCGGCGGTTGTGCGCTTTGTAAATGAAATGCTTGATCATTTCCTCGGCGACTTCGAAATCGGCGATGACGCCGTCGCGCAGGGGGCGCACGGCGCGAATGGATCCGGGGGTGCGTCCCAGCATTTGTTTCGCTTCGTCGCCGACCGCCAGAACGTGTTTTTTACCCTTTGATTCGGCAATCGCCACGACGGAAGGTTCGTTTAAAACAATCCCGCGCCCTTTGACGTACACCAAAGTGTTCGCGGTTCCAAGGTCAATGGCCATATCTGCGGACAGCCAGCCGGTCAGCTTTGAAAGCATTGCGCCCCCTATAAAAACAAAAGAACTGTTCAATGTATATACCCCGCCCGTTTCGCAAACAAGCGGAGATATGATAAATTTCAGCTTACTTTACGATAAAAAGTGTAAAGCGTCGGTTAATACGGCGTCCGATTTCGCGTCCGCGGCGACGGCGTCGGCGCGGAAACGGTGCCTGAACCACGTGATCTGACGCTTGGCGTAGTTGCGGGTCATCTGACGGGCATGGGCGGCGGCTTGTTCCATGGTCGCTTCGCCGTTTAAAACCGCCGCGATTTCCGCGACGCCGACGGCTTTCATGATCAGGCTGTCCGCGGGCGGATTTTTCGCCAGCAGGGCGCGCACCTCGTTTTCCGCCCCGTTCCGCGTCATCAGGTCGAACCGTTCGTCGCAGCGCGCGTACAGTTCCGCGCGGTCGGGATCAATCAAAACGCCGTAAAAATCGGCGTCGACGGCTTTTTCAAACGGCAGGCTTTGCCAGTATGTCACGGATTTTCCCGTTTGCGCCAGCACTTCGGCGGCGCGCAGGACGCGCTGCGGGTCCGCGAAGGGAAAGGAGGGATCCTTTCGCCTGAATTCCGCCAGAAAAGCGGCGAAGCCCAGCCGTTCGCATTCGTCGCGCACGCTTTGGCGCACGGCGGCGTCCGCCTGCGGAACGGGGGACATGCCGTTCGTCAGCGTTTGCAGATAAAGCCCCGTTCCCCCGACGACGACGGGCGTTTTTCCCGCCGCCCAAGCCGCCCGCATTTCCGCGGCGGCGGCGCGAACCCATTTGAAAACGGAAAAGCTTTCGTCCGGTTCCAGAAAACCGTAAAGCCTGTGGGGGACTTCGCTTTCGTCCGCGGCGGTCGGTCGCGCGGTCAGCGTCGGCACGTCGCGGTAGACCTGCATGCTGTCCGCGTTGACGACGATGCCGTTCGCGGCTTTCGCCAGACGGATCGCCAGCGCCGACTTGCCGGATGCGGTCGGACCGGCGACAACTATCGCTTTGTTTTTTTCGCGATTTGGAGTAAAAGATTCCATCTGTTTTCTTTTTTTCAGGAGCCTGCCGTGACAGTCATTCCCTTGTTCCGTCCCTTTAAAGCCGTCCGTCCCCTGCCGCGATTCGCCGCCGAGGTCGCCGCGCCGCCCTACGACGTCCTTGATACAAAAGAAGCGCGTGAAAAAGCAAGCGGAAAACCCTTTTCGTTCCTGCACATTTCCAAAGCCGAAATCGACCTGCCCGAGGACACGAACCCCTACGATCCCGCCGTGTACGAAAAATCGGCGGAAAACTATCGCGCTTTGCTGGAAAAGGGCGTTTTGAAACAGGACGAAAAGGCGTGCTATTACGTCTACCGCGCGGTGATGGGCGACCACGCGCAAACGGGACTGGCGGTCGCCGCCAGCGTCGCCGAATACGACAAAAACAGAATCCGCCGCCACGAATTCACCCGCGTCGACAAGGAAGACGACCGCGTGCGCCAGATCGACGCGTTGAACGCGCAGACGGGACCGGCTTTGCTGGCGTACCGCCAAATTCCCGAAGTCGACGCGATCATCAAAAAGACCGTCGAAAATCCTCCCGCTTACGAAGTCGAGGGCGACAACGGCGTCCGGCACGCCGTCTGGGCGGTCCGCGACGACGCGGACATCGCCGCCGTCACGCGCGCTTTCGACAAACAGGACGTCGTCTATATCGCCGACGGGCATCACCGTTCCGCCGCCGCGTCCCGCGTCGCCAAAAAACGCGCGGAGCAAAATCCCGCCCACACGGGCGCGGAGCCTTACAATTCGTTTTTGGCGGTCGCTTTTCCGATGAACGAAATGATGATTCTGGATTACAACCGCGTCGTCAGGGATCTGAACGGCTTGACGCCCGACGCGTTTTTGCACGCGCTGGAACGGGATTTCGCCGTCAGTCCCGCGGACAAAGCCGTCCGTCCGTCGAAAAAAGGCGAATTCGGCATGTATCTGGGCGGCGGGTGGTACGCGCTGACGCTGAAAACGCCGCGTCCCGCCGACCCGGTGAAATCGCTGGACGTCAGCGTCCTGTCGGATCTGGTGATCGGTCCCGTTTTGGGCGTCGGCGATTTGCGCAAAGACAAGCGCATCGACTTCGTCGGCGGCATGCGCGGGTTGGGCGAGCTGGAAAGACGCGTCGACAGCGGCGAGATGGCGGTCGCTTTTTCGCTGTATCCGACGCAGATGGACGAATTGACCGCTGTCGCGGATTCGGGGCGGGTCATGCCGCCGAAATCGACGTGGTTCGAACCGAAGCTGGCGGACGGGCTGATTTCCAATCCGATCTGATTTCAGGGGGAGGGGGACGCGTCCGGCGAACAAACCAGCCGGTATCCGTCTCCGTTGCCCGCGAAAAAGGCGATGCCCGTTTTTTCCAGCTTTTGCCTCAGCCGGTAAATGTGCGTTTCCAGCGTGTGCGTCGACACGCCCGCGCCGTATCCCCAAATGTCGCGCAACAGCGTTTCCCGATCGACGGGGGCGTCGCGGCGGCGCAGATAGTTCAGCAGGTCGGTTTCCTTTTCCGTCAGTTTGATTTCGGCGTCCTTGAACGTCAGCGTTTTGGCGGCGGGACTGAACTTCCATTTTCCCAGATAAACCGCCGCGCCGTCGCTTTGTTCGAATTGGGCGGCGGCGGCGATCAAAGCCGTCAGAAACACGGGCAGGCGAAAAGGCTTTTGAAACACCTGCGCGCCGTCGCCGGCGAACGGTTCGCGCGTCAGATAAAACAAAGGCGTTTCCCCGCCGATTCCCGACAGCAGCGCCCTTTGTTCCGCCGTCGGTTCGTCGACGACGACCGCCGAAAACCGTTCGGCGTTCAGATGTTCCGGAATATCCGCGAAATCGCCCGTTTCGACGACCTCGCTCGCGATATTCAAAACGCGGATTTCCCCCGCCAAAGCCTGCCGCGGTTTTTCCGCCGGCGAACAAATCAAAATCTGCCGCATCGCAACCTCCGCCCTTTATCATAAAGGGCGATTTCTGTTTTTCAAATAAAATTCTTGGCATAAATTTTGCATAAAATATGTCGGATAAAATACGGAGGCGAGCCATGTATTCAACGGAATTTACGGTCGATATGTCGGTCTGGCGCGACGGCGTGACGTTTCAAACGGAACTGGCGTCCATGCCCGCGCGGGAATTTGATTCGCCCGAAACGCAAACCGCTTTCGCGCGGCTGGTGGCGGACGAACAGCCTCGACCGTCCGTCGTCGAACGGGAAAAAACGGAAATTGAAAAGCCCGCCGCCCCCGTCGCGCTGATCAACCGGACGCTTTCCCCCGAAACGGCGGTAAATGTTGCCGCGGCGGAAAAAACAGCCGGCGGCGGCATGGTCGACATCACGGCTTTGGTCGTCGGGGCGGATTCGAAACCCGGCGCGCGACTGAACGATCAAATCGCGCGCACCGAATTTACAAAAAGCAAAAAAACGCTGATCGACGGATCGCCGTACAACATGTCCGAAAGCAAAGCCGAAAAACGCGAACGGGCGCGTTCTCCGCGCCCGTTGCGGGGCGTCGGCGACGCCAAGGTTTTCCCGATGAACACGGCGGCGCGGTTTCACGACGCGCAGACGAAATACGGTGTAAATCAGCCGCAGACCGCCGCCGACGCGACAAAGCGGCTGAAAATGCAGGAAATGCGGCAGCAGGCGAAAGCCGCGCGGGAAAAACAGGCGGATTTTTCCCCCGTCGACGTGAACGCGGTTAAAACGCAGGTTTCGGACGGCGGGTTCGGATACCGCCGCGACGCGCTGCCGACGGGATCGAATGAAAAAACGACGCCCGCCGCCGCTTGGTTTCCCGAAGCGATGACGCGCCAGCTGGACGCCTACGAAGCCGCGCGCAAAGTCGCCGCCGCCAAACAAAACAAAATGAACGTCGCGCTGTAAAAAACGCCGCGTTTCGAACCGCCGCGGCAAGATTCGCCGCGCCTGCGGATAAAAAAGTTTCAATTCGGCGCGTTTTCTTCCGTTTTCGCCGTTCAATAAAAAAGACCGCGCGAAGCGGTCTTTTTTATTGGAGCGGGTGAAGGGAATCGAACCCTCGTATTCAGCTTGGGAAGCTGCTGCTCTGCCATTGAGCTACACCCGCGCGGGTTTTTATCTTTCGACGAACTCGTTAAAGCTCGGCATGGAAAGTTCCTCTTCCAGCTGGTAGGACAAGCGTTTCAGCAAATCGTACGTCATTCCCAGCCACAGCTTTTCGCGCGTTTCCAGCGAAGCGTCCTGTTCGACGACTGTTAATGTATTCGGAAAATCGCGCGTGTCAACCCTTTTTGTCGTTTCGAACAAAACGCGCCCTTCGCTGTCCGTCACCTGCAACATGACGGCGAAACTGCCGTAGTATCTGTGTTTCGCCGATTTGTCCAAAGAACCGCCCGTGTAAATGCGTTCTTCGATAATGCTGGCGTCCGTGATCATGAAACGGACGTGGCGGTCGGGCGTTTTATCGACGGAAAAGCGGTTCGTCGCCCATTTGTGAATGATCTGTTCGGGATAAACCAGCATCAGCTGATCGACGTTCGGCGCGCGGGTCGGCAGGTTGTAGCTGGAAATGAATCTGATGTCTTCGGCTTTCAGTTTGATTTTTTTGCCCATCGGAACCAGCGGGTGGGAATCGCCCGTCGCGCGCGGTTCGTAAGGCGTTTCGGCGTATGCCTGCGGCTGGCTGGCGACCGACTGCTGCGCGGGGACGTAGTTCTGCGTTTGCGGATCGTACTGATAGGTCGCGGTCGAACCGCAGGCCTGCAAACCCAGAACGCAGGCGGTCAAAGCTGTCAAACGTGAAATTTTCAAAGACATCGTGTTTATTTCTCCGATTCCAAATCTTTTAACGTCAAAGAATAGCTTTTTCCGCAGAACTGGCAGTCCACCTTGATTTTTCCGTCGACCGCCATTTCTTTTCTGTCCTGTTCCGGAAACTTCCTCAACATTTCTATTACCTTTTCTTGCGAACAACGGCAAGCGAATTTTACCGTTTTGGGCATAAAAAAGTGCAAATCGTTCAAATGATACAGACGGTACAGCAGTTTTTCCGGCGAAAGAGACGCGTCCAGCAGTTCGGCGTCGGTCGTCGAATGCAGTAAAACGACGGAAGTGTTCCACAAATCGTCGATTTCCTTGTCGCTTAATTCGCGCGCCAGTTGCCGGTCCATCGGCATGCGCTGCAACATGACCGCGCCGCCGGTCCAGCCTTTGCCCGTTTCGGCGGGCGAGGCGACGGCGGTTTTCAATTCCGTCGGGATTTGTTCGGACTGTTTGAAATATTCGGAAACGCATTCCGCCAGCGTCGGTTTGTCCAGCGCGACCACGCCCTGATAGCTTTGATCCTTGTTTTCGACGTTGAACGACAGGGTGCCGCCGCCGAAATACGCGGCGGTTTCGGGGACGCCGTCCTTTTCGACGGACGCCCGCGCCGCTTCGACCTTTTCGCCGTCGAAACGGGCGTAGCCGCGGATCGTTCCCGCCGTCGTCATGTCGACCGCCAGCAGGGACACCGCGCCGTCGCCCTGAACCTGCAAAGTGAAAACGCCGTCGTATTTGATCGTCGACGCCAGCAGCGTCGTCAGCACCGCCGCCTGCGCGACCAGTTTGCCGATCGGTTCGGGATAGGCGTGTTGCGAAATGATCGTGTCCAGCGAATCGGTCAGACGCACGGCTTGTCCGCGGGACAATCCGGAGTCGATTAAAAACGGGCAAATTACATCGGTCGTTTTTTCAGTCATGATTACCTCTTTGTCGAATGATGTGACATCTTTCTTTAAAAAACTTTAAGATTCGGCTATAAGCGTCGATACGCGCAACCTTTGAAAGGAACAGATCGTGTCGGAAAATCGATCCGTCAAGCCCGTGACGCAAAAACGGCTGACAAATATCGCTTTGTATTATTTGGGGCGGTACGAAAGTTCCGCCGGAAACCTGCGCCGGGTGCTACTCCGCCGCGTCGCCAAAGCCGCCGCGGGGGGCGCGGACGTCCCGCCCGAATCGGCGGAATGGGTCGAATCGGTCGTTTCGGAAATGAAGCGGCTGGGATACGTCGACGATTCGCGTTTTGCCGAAACCACCGCGGAAAAATACAGAAAAGCGGGCAAGTCGGAACGCTTTATCCGGCAAAAGCTGTCGCAGGCGGGCGTCGAAACGGATTTGCAGGATTCCGTCCTTTCGACTCGCGACTCGGCGGAAAACGCGGATTCCGATCTCGAAGCGGCAAAGCGGCTGGTCGCCAAACGCAAAATCGGGTCTTTTCGTCCGGAACGGGATCGCGCGGCTTTTCGCAAAAAGGATCTGGCGGTGCTGGCGCGCGCGGGTTTTTCGTTTCAAACGGCGGTCGCGGCGTTGGGAAATTGCGACGGAGGCGAAGATGTCGAATATTGATTTGGTGATTTTTGATTTTGACGGCGTTTTGGTCGACAGCGAAACGATGGGCTGTCAAATCTGGTCGGACGTGTTCGCGAAACACGGCATGAATGTTCCGGCAAAGGACATTTTGGAAAAATACACGGGCAAGACCGGCACGCTGATCTGCCGCCTGATCGAACGGGAATACGGTTACGAAATTCCCGACGGCTTTTTGGACGAAGTCAACGAAACCACCGAGTCGGTCATGGCAAAGGAACTGAAAACGGTGGGCGGGGTCGCGGAAACGATGCCGCTGTTGAAAACGCCCGTCTGCATCGCGTCGGGCAGCCGTCCGAAACGGCTGAACATGTGTCTGGACGTGACGGGATTGCGGAAATACTTTCCCGACGAAACGGTGTTCAGTTCGCACTATGTGAAAAACGGCAAACCGGCGCCCGACATTTTCCTTTACGCCGCCGATAAAATGCGAGTCGCGCCGCGGAAATGCTTGGTTGTGGAGGACAGCGCGTCGGGCATTGTCGGGGCGAAAGCGGCGGGCATGCGCGCTTTCGGATTCGTCGGCGCGTCGCACTGCACGCCCGCGCGCGGCGTTCAGCTGACGGAAAGCGGCGCCGAACTGCTGTTCGACGATTTCACGAAACTGCCTGAACTGATTGAAAAAGCCTAGCCGTCTTCGCGGTGCAGCAGCATTGAAATGCTGATGCATGAGAAAATCAGGGGCGGGCTCCACGTCGCGAACACGATCGGCAGGTTGGCGGCGAATCCCATCGCGTAGGTGATTCGCGTCATGAAATACAGCAGAAATCCGCAGACGATCGCCGCCGAAATCTTCAACGCTCCGCCGCCCGCGCGCTGATTCGGATCGACCGAAAACACGGCGGCGATCAAAATCATCGTCATCAGCAAAAACGGCGACACCAGCAGGGATTGCAGGTGCAGACGGTGCGGGTGCGCCGAAAAGCCGGAGTTTTCGAAGAACTTGATGATTTCGGGCAGATCCCAAAACGAAATCGTTTCCGGCGACGCGAAGTTTTCCTGAATCTTGCCCAAAGTCAGCTCCGTCGGAATTTTCAGCGAATCGTGATGAACGATGATTTTCCCGTTTTCATAGATTCGCGCGTCGCTCAGATTGAAAAATCCTTCTTCCAAAACGGCTTGGCGCGCGTCGATTCGCTTGATAAAGGCGTTCGAGTCGGTAAATTCCAGAATGCTGACGTTTTTCAATGTCAGTTCGTATTTTTCCTGCCGGATTCCGCCCGCGTGAACGACGTACATCTTGTCGTCGCGGTGTTCGCGCAGCCACAGTCCCTGCGACGCGGAAATGTGCGGCGTGCCGCGCCGGTCGTCGTCCATGCGCTGAAACTTGCTGTACATCGCCGCCGAAAACGGATTGAAAACGGTTACGGAAAACAACCCTATTATAAAAGAGGTCGCCAGCAGCGGCGTGACGAACTGCCAGACCGATTCGCCCGCGGCGCGGATAATGACCAGCTCGCTGCTTTTGGTCAGCCGCCAAAACACGATGATCGCCGCGATCAGAACGATGAACGGCAGGACGGTCAACAGCATGTTGGGCAGCTTTAGCAGTCCCAAAGCCAGAACGTTGCCGAATCCGAACGATGGAATCGATTCTTTCTTCAAAAGTTCGATGACGTCGAACAGCAAAATGATGCTTCCCAGCGTCAAACCGACGGCGAAAAACGACATAAGGAACTGTCTGATGATATATCTGCTGATGATTTTGGGGGCTGACATAACGAAAAATCCTTAGGAAAATAGCCGATAAACCAAGGAATACCATATTCGGACGAAAAAAAAATGAGAAAAATGAAAANNGAAAAAAGATATTGACTAGTGAGTTGGAGGGGGTATATAAGCTGATCTTGCCGCTGGTGAGGCGGTTGTTCGAGGGATCGGACGTTAGAGATATTAGAAGAGAGTGAATAGGGAAGAAAGAAGAGATGTACAGGCGGTGGCTGTTTTAG
>DJRZ01000050.1:0-182 GCA_002440235.1 Alphaproteobacteria bacterium UBA6347 | reverse complement strand
AAGACGGTCGATGTCGATGTACATTTTGGACGAGGTAGAAGTACGAGGAGTAGGACGCTTGACCGGGAGGTTGGGTGTTTGAAAATAATAGAGTATGTAAGACCTCTGTCAATTTACGCAGAAGAAATACGAGAGTAATTTTTCACGCTAGATGAGTGATGTGCGTCGGGATTGGCTTTTAA
>DJRZ01000034.1 GCA_002440235.1 Alphaproteobacteria bacterium UBA6347 | reverse complement strand
AGGCGGGTGGGTATCTTTTTTTTGTTTGAAAGGAAAAAAAATGGCTTGGGTCTATCTGTTTGTCGCGGGGATTTTCGAAACGGTCTGGGTGGTCGCGATGAAATACGCCGACGGGTTCACGAAATTGGTTCCCAGCGTGGTCGTCGTCGTCGGCATGGCGCTCAGCGTCTGGCTGTTGGGCGTCGCGGTCAAAACGCTGCCGCTGGGGACGGGGTACGCCGTGTGGACGGGTATCGGGGCGGTCGGCGCCGTCGTGTACGGAATCGTGTTTTTCGGCGAACCCGCCACGTTCGCGCGGCTGGCGTTCGTCGCGCTGATCGTCGCCGGACTGGTCGGGCTGAAAATGGTTTCGGCGGAATAACCGGCGCGCCGCCGCGATTTAAAAAAGCCCGCCTTTGAGCAAGGCGGGCTTTCCGCTTTCAAGAGGAAATATCCTTAGAAATTATAACGGACACCCGCCAGAATCTGGTGGGCTTTCGTGTCAAACTTCAACTTATCGCCATCCACGGTTTTGGAAAACGAACCGTAATCCGTATAGCGGTAGCCGACATCGATTATGATGTTTTTGGTGACTTCCGCGCCGACACCCGCCATCAGGTTGTAAGCGAACTTGTTTTTGGAATGGGTGATGGTTTCATTGAACTCCGGATAGTCGGGATAAGTATCTTTGAATTTGTATTCCATCTTTGCCATACCGACGCCCGCGCCGACGTAGGGTTTGAAAATGGTCGGGTTTTCAATATCGTAATAGCCGTTCAGCATAAACGATTGGCTGGAAATCTCGGATTTGTAACTTCCGTCTTCATCCCGTCTGGTCTTATCGTCTTTGGCCAGATAGGTGTACGCCAATTCAGCGCGGACTGCGCCGATTTTGGCACCGACGGCAACATCGCTGCCGAAGTTTTTCAACTTGTCCTTTTCCTTGTCGCCTTCGGCAAACCTGACTTCGCCGTCCGTAAACGACATGACCGCTTTGACCGAAGCGTACGGCGTGATGTCCGCGGCGTTCGCGGCGGAAGTGAAAACCGCCAGCGCGGCGGCAGAGGTTAAAAGAAGTTTTTTCATAACTAACATTCCTTTTTTGTTTCAGTTAAACAAAACCCACCTGAAAAGGCGGGCGGATGTTAGCAACCGTATGAGAATAAAAACGGCTCGGCGTTTTCGCGCGTATGCCTTATAGCGCCGACATCCGTCCGTGAACGGAATATCGGCGTATGACTTGATGAGTCGCATTACACCTTGCGACTATTCTCAAAAAGGGTTGCTACGCCCTGCATCTGTCTTTTTCACAAATGCAATTTCAGGCTATAGCTTTTCTGATAATTTGGCAAGCAAAAAAAGGATGCCGTCAGATATCCCTTTTATTCTGTTTTTTTATCCGGGCTTTACGCGGAGGTTTGTTTTTTCTTCGCGTCTTCGCGCACGGCGTCGACGAACGGCATGAACTCGTTCACGACCTGACGGTAGACGTCGCGTTTGAAATCGACGACGGCGTCGGCGATCTCTTCGATCCGCGCCCATTTCCATGCGTTGAATTCCGCATGGTCGCGGTCGACCCGGATTTCGCTTTCGTCGCCCGTGAATTGCAGTAAAAACCATTTTTGCGTCTGTCCGGCGTAGGTCTTTTTCTTTTCGCTGACGAAACGAACGCCCGCCGGAAAGTCGTAGGTGTACCATTTCGTGCTTTCGGCGATCGGGCGAACCGATTTGACGCCCGTTTCTTCGAACAGTTCGCGCAGGGCGGCGGCGTATTCGTCTTCGCCCGCGTCGATGCCCCCCTGCGGCATTTGCCACGCTTTTTCGCGCGAATCGACGCGGTGCGCCAAAAACACGTCGCCGTCGCCGTTCAGCAGCATGATGCCGACGTTCGGTCTGTACGGTTTGGAATTTTTCATTTGTCAGCCTCGTGTTTCAAAATGTAATAGGACAGGGGGACGAACGCCATGTTGTCGGCGGGATCTTCATGGCTTGTCAGCTCTTTGATCCATTTTTCGACGGTCAGCAGCGTGATCGGGACTGTTTCGACGCGCACCAGAGCAGAACCGTTTTTCAACGCCAGCCGGCGCGCCAGATCCAGTCGGGCGTTGATCGCCGCGCGGTGGAAATTGTCCGCGATGTGAACGTCGGGACGTATGACGTTTTCGGGTTTGGGCAGGGATTCGTCGTCCGTTCCGTCGACGTAGATCAGTCCGCGGTCGGTCAGTTCGCCGACAAACGGTTTCAGCCGCGACGCGGGCAGGGAAAACGTTTCGTTCGGGGACGCCGCGACGCCGATGAACGCGACGTCCAGCCCCAGCACTTTGTGCATGCGCTTGCGGTTTTCGTGTTCGGGCAGACCCGCGACCAGCCCCAAAGGTCCGGGGTCGGTGTCCGGAAAGACGCCCTGCTGCATGGGCAGGTTCAGCAAAGTTTCATGCCCCGTTTTACGCGCGTTTTCGACGTACTTTTTCAAATCGCGGGCATAAGGGCTGAACGACAGCGACACGACGTCCGGCAGGGTGTTTATGGCGGCTTCGGTCGCATTCGCGCGTTTGCCCAGTCCCGTGAACAGAACCGCGATGTACGGTTCGGCGGGGGGAGCCGCCAGCGGCTTGGAATAGGCGGAAAACGGGGTGTTCGCTTTTGTTTTGACGGGCAGGAGGACGCCGCGCGATTTCTGCCGCAGTTCGGGCAGGGGATCGATGATGGACAGCGGCATCGCGTTGGCGGGCGCGCTTTTTTTGATCGATCCGAAATCGGGCAGGGAAGCCATGAATTCCCCCCGGATCAGGTTCGGCTGCATGTCGTCGCGGTAACGCGGCGCCGCCGGCGGTTCCGTTCGCGAAACGGGGGCGGGCGCGTCCGCGTCCGTTTTTTCGGCTGCCGCGGAATCGGTCAAGCTGGCGTTGTCGTCGGCGGGTTTGAAAGCCGCCAGAGCGTTTTCCAGTTCGTTCAGCACCTGCTGTTTTTTGTTTTCCAGTTCGGCGCGTTCCTTTTCCAGCGAATCGATTTCGTCGATTTTCTTTTGCGCCGCCGCGTCCCGCTGTTTATGCAGATCGCGCACCTGTTCCGATTCGGGGACGGGCGGATTGTCCGCCGCCGTTTCGGCGGGCGGGACGGCGCCGCTTTCGCGTTCCCTGATTTCTGGCGGCTGAGGGTTCAGCAGGGACACGCGCGTCATTCTGTCCGCCGTCGTCAGATAAAACGTCGCCGTCGCGGGCAGGACGCGCAGAAAATCGATGTAAAATCCGTATCCCGCCCAGCCGCAGGACAGCGCCGCCAGAACGGCGACCGTCATAAAGGCTTTTTTTCTGCCTTCGTTCAGTCCCGTTTTGGAAAAAGGCGACGGTTCGCCGCCGCGGTCGGACACGGTCATGACGCTCACCTCGACTGGTAGATGCCCATCGCCTTGACGATGTCGACGGCGCGGTCAAGCTGATAGTCTTCGAATTTCTTTTCGTCCTTGGGCTTTTCGTCGAACGGGTCGGGCGTTTTCGCCTTTTGGTTTTTCTTCTCTTTCAGCGTTTTCGATTTGCCGGATTTGTCGTCGTCCTGCTTCGCCAGAGCGTTGGAAAAGGACGCTTCGGCGAAATCGTCGGAACGCACCGCCAGATATTCGACGTGCGCGGGCGGAATTTCGATGTCCGGTTCGATGCCTTTCGCCTGAATGGAACGTCCCGACGGCGTGTAATAGCGCGCGGTCGTCAGACGGATCGCGCCGAATCCCGACACGGGAATGACGGTCTGCACCGACCCTTTGCCGAACGAACGCATGCCGATGACGACGGCGCGTTTGTGGTCCTGCAACGCGCCCGCGACGATTTCCGCGGCGGAGGCGGAACCTTCGTTGATCAGAACGACGATCGGCTTGCCGTCCGTGACGTCGCCCTTCGTCGCGCTGTAGCGCTGGGTTTCTTCGGCGCGGCGGGGACGCGTGGAAACGATTTCGCCTTCGTTCAAGAACAGGTCGGCGACGGAAACCGCCTGATCCAGCAGTCCGCCGGGGTTGTTGCGCAAATCGAGGACGTAGCCGGACAGGTCGGCTTTGTCCTTTCGGATTTTTTCAATCTCTTTTTTCACGTCGTCGGTCGTCGTTTCGGAAAACGACGAAACGCGGATATAGCCGACGGCGGGATCTTTTTCCTCCGTTTTGACGGAACGGATTTTGATGTTGTCGCGGGTCAGCGTGACGTCGAACGGTTCCTTGTTTTTGCGGCGGACGGTCAGCTTGACTTTCGATTTGACGGGACCGCGCATTTTTTCGACGGCGTCCGTCAGCGTTTCGCCCAGAACGGTCGTGCCGTCGATGTGCGTGATGTAGTCGCCCGCCTGAATGCCGGCTTTGAACGCGGGGGTGTCGTCGATCGGGGAAATGACCTTGACAAAGCCGTTGTCCATGGTGACTTCGATGCCCAGTCCGCCGAATTCGCCCTTTGTCTGTTCGCGCATGTCCTTGAACGTTTCGGCGTCCAGATACGACGAATGCGGATCCAGCGACGACAGCATGCCGTTGATCGCGTATTCGATCAGTTTGTCTTCCGAAACGTCTTCGACATAGTCGGTTTTGGCGCGTTTCAGCGTTTCGCTGAAAATGTTCAGATACTTGTAGGTAGCCGCCGCTTTTTCGGCGGGCGTGCGCGTGTCCTCTTTTTTCTTGGCGTCGGCGTTCGCGGGCAGAGCCAGCGTCAGCGCGAACGCCGCAGACAACAGCGTCAAAGCGAAACGTTTCATCGTGTTTTTATCCTTTACCCTTTGTTTTTGCCGCTCAGCCACCCCGCGGGGTTGATCGGCTGACCGTTTTTCCTCAGTTCAATATACAACGTCGGTTTGGATTGCGCCACCATTATTCCGACGGGTTCGCCCGCCAGCAGAGTCTGCCCGACGGACGTGTCCAGCCGCCCCATTCCCGCCAGCAAAGTGTGGTAGCCGTCGCCGTGTTCGATGATGATCAGCTGACCGTAGCCGCGGAACGGTCCCGCGAACAGGACGGTGCCGTCGTAAGGGGAGATGACCTGCGCGCCGGCGCGGGTGCGTATGACGATGCCTTTCGACGTCGCGCCCGATTCGGTCGGATCGCCGAATTTTTTGACGACGCTTCCCTTGACGGGATAGGGAATGCGTCCGCGCGCCGCCATGAACGCGCCCGTCGGAATTTCCGTTTTTTGCGCCGTTCTGACGCGGCGTTTGCTTTCGGCTTCCAGTTTCGCCAGCAGGTCTTTCAGGTTGCCCGCCTGTTTCGCAAGATTTTCGGCTTTGGCTTTGGCGCGCGAACTTTCGCTGGCGAAAGCGGTTTGAAGTTGCGATTTTTTCTGAATCAGCGTGTTCATGTTGCGCCGTTTTTCGCTCAGCCGCCGCGCCAGCGTTTTGATTTGGGCGTACTGGGCGCGGATCGCCGTCGTCAGACTGGCGATTTTCGTCAGATCCTTGCGCAGTCCCTCGGTCGAATATTCCAGCCGCGGCACGGCTTCGCGCAGTAAAAGCGCGCTGCGCAAAGTGTCCTGCGGGGGCAGAGGCTGGGCGAGCAGGGCTTCGGTCGGCTTGAACGCCAGCGACTGCAACGCCGCCAGAACGCGGGTGCGCTGGGCGCGGCGGATTTCCAGCCGGTTCTTCATCAGATCCTGCTGGGCTTCCAGTTCGCCCAGTTTTTGTTCCAGTTTGTCCAGACTTTCTTCCTGTTCCTGAATGGATTCGGCGGCGACGACCATTTTGCGCTGGACGTCGGCGATTTCCTTTTTGACGCTTTGCGCCTTTTCGCGCAGTTTCAAATGTTCCTGCCGCGCCTGCCGGATTTCGCTGTTCACGCGCGACAGTTCGGATTTCGCCGCCGCGGAATCGGTTTTCGCGGCGTGACAAAGGGACGACAAAGCCAGTCCCGCCAGAAAAACGGGCAGAAAAAGCTTCGTCGTCCCTCTAAAAGCCATATTTTATTTGACCAGCAAAGACTTTCCGGTCATTTCCGCGGGCTGGTCGATATGCAACAGCTGCAACAGCGTCGGCGCCAGATCGGCGAGCCGTCCGCCTTCGCGCAGTTTGTAGCCGTTTTTGTCGTTGAACAGAACGGCGGGGACTTTGAACGTCGTGTGCGCGGTGTAGGGCGCGCCCGTCTTTTCGTCCTTCATCAGTTCGCAGTTGCCGTGATCCGCCGTCACCAGCATCACGCCGCCCGCGTTTTCGATCGCTTCCTCCAATCTGCCGAGGCATTTGTCCACGGCTTCGGCGGCTTTGATCGCGGCGGGCAGAATGCCCGTGTGACCGACCATGTCGCCGTTGGCGAAGTTCACGATGATGACGTCGAATTTGCCCGCGTTGATCGAATCGACCAAAGCGTCGCAGACTTCGAACGCGCTCATTTCGGGTTTCAGGTCATAGGTGGCGACCTTGGGCGACGGAATCAGAATGCGGTCTTCGCCTTTGAACAGGCGTTCCTCGCCCCCGTTGAAAAAGAACGTGACGTGCGCGTATTTTTCGGTTTCCGCGATGCGCAGCTGCGTCAGACCGGCTTTGGACACGACTTCGCCGAAGATGTTTTCCAGCTTTTCGGGCGGGAAAATCGGCTTGACGAAACGGTCGTGGTCGACGGAATACTGCGTCATGCCGACGACGGCGGCGAATTCGACCGTTTTGGCGCGATTCATCTTGTCAAACTGCTTGTCCGCCAGCGCGTACATGATTTCGCGGGCGCGGTCGGAACGGAAGTTCGCGAACAAAACGCCGTCGCCGTCGTTCATGCCCTTGTAATCGCCGATGACGGTCGGCAGGACGAATTCGTCGAACACTTTTTTGGCATAGGACGCTTCGATCGCCTGTTCGGCGGTTTCGGCGGTTTCGCCCTTGCCGCACATCAGCGCGTCGAACGCCAGTCCGACGCGTTCCCAGCGGTTGTCGCGGTCCATCGCGTAATAACGCCCCGACACGGTCGCGATTTTCACGCCCGACATGTCTTTCGTCTTGTCTTCAAATTCCTTGACGTAGCCCAGCGCCGAATCGGGCGGCACGTCGCGCCCGTCCAGAAAAGCGTGGACGGCGACGGGGATTTTCGCGTCGCTGAGGATTTTCGCCAAAGCGACGATGTGGTTCATGTGGGAATGGACGCCGCCGGGGCTCATCAGCCCCATCAGGTGGCAAGTTCCCTTGGACGCCGTCAGTTTTTCGATCAGTTCGACGACGGCGGGGCGTTTCGCCAGCGATCCGTCGGCGCACGCCTGATCGATTTTCGGCAGATCCTGCATCACGACGCGGCCGGCGCCGATGTTCATGTGGCCGACTTCGGAATTGCCCATCTGACCCGCGGGCAGACCGACGTCCAAACCCGACGTGGCGATCAGGGTGTTCGGGCAGGTCGCGACCAGATTGTGCCAATTCGGGGTGTTCCCCAGTTCGATGGCGTTGTTGTCTTTGCTGTCGCGGTGTCCCCAGCCGTCCAGAATGCACAGCATGACGGGACGAGGTCTTTTGGTTTCTTCCATGGTTTCAAGCTCCGTTAAAAAACAAAAATCGTGCGGTTAATATAATACAAAACTTCGCGTTTGCCACTGTGAAAAATGGTCGAGGGCGATTTTGTTTGAGAAGATTCCGGAAATTTGATAATCTGGTCGCGAGTTCGGAAAAAACGGACTTCGGGCGTCAGAAACCCGAACAAAAATAAGCCGCTTTGTGTATGGCGGCTAAAAAGTCATACACCGATTTCCGTTGATGGCGGATGTCGGTGTGATAAGGCTATATGCACGAAAGCATCGAGCCGTCTTTTTATTTTTGTGCGGTTTCTGAACATCCGCCACTTTCTGCATGAAAGTGGCTTTTGTTTTAATTTCAACAGAGGATTGTTCGGAAATGAAAAAAGTTATTCTTTCAACATTGGCGGTTTTTGCGTTGTCGGGGTGCGTGACGGCGCCGTTCGTTCCGCCGACCGGAATGGTCAGTTCCATTCAGGCTCCGCTGGATCTGGAAACGACGAACAAGCAGATCGGCGGCAAGCACGGCAGTTCCAGCGTTTTCACGATTTTGGGGCTGATTTCGGTCGGGGACGCCAGCTACAAATCCGCCGCGGAAGACGGAAACATCACGACGATCAAAGGATCGGATTATTCGTATTTGAACGTCTTGGGGCTGTTCCAGAAAACGACGGTGCGCGTCTATGGCGATTAAGCGGTTTTTCGCGTTCGCCCTGATTTTAACGCTGTGCGGCTGTTCAAGCGTGACGGCGGAGTTCAAACCTCCCGTCGGTTTTCTCGTTTCCAGTTACAGAGCGCCGCTGACGACGAAAGCGGACAACATTAAAATCGGACGCGCGCAACAAAAAAGGTACATTACTTCTTTTTTCTGGATTCCGATCGGCATGCCGTCGATTTCGATAACGGACGGTTTCAACAAGCCGGCGTCGGGCGTCTACGCCGATTACGAATATTTTTCGGTTTTGGGCGGAATGTTCCAATCGGTCAAGGTCGTGACATACAGCGAAAAGAAAAACGATCGATAAGAAAATCCCCGTTGAAAGACGGGGATTTTCATTTCCGCGCGCGGGACCGTATAAAAAAAGCCTTTCGGGGGAAAGGCTTTCGAATAGATGGTCGCGGTAAAATCAGACTTCCGGTTCGCGGAACAGAGGCTTGCCCTGATACAGGCGCGCGGCTTGGGATTCCATCAGCGTGCCCAGCGAAATCTGGCGGTCGCGAATGCTGATGCGCAACTGGTCGGCGACGGACGGATCGGGGTTGGCGAACACGAAACGGATTTCGGGGAACATCGTTTTGATGCCCTGCAGTTTCTGGTGAATGACGCCCAGAATCCCGCGTCCCAGCAGGTCGGCGGCGAGCTCTTCGCTCAGATCCGCGCTGGTGGCGTATTTGATGACGGAGTTCAGCGCGTCTTCGACGCTGTTGGCGTGAATCGTCGACAGCACAAGGTGTCCGGACGTCGCCGCGCGCAAAATCTGGCTGGCGCATTCGGGGGTGCGGATTTCGCCCACCAGAATGTAGCGGGGGCGGCAACGCAAAGCCGATTTCAGGGATTCGCCCCAGTCGTTGTTGTCGGGTTCGGTCTGTTTGCACATGCCCAGCCCGCCGCGTTTGGACTGGTAAATTCCGTCCAAAGGCATTTCGGGGGGGTCTTCGATCGTGTAGGCGTAGCCGCCTTCGCGTTCCAAAAATTTGCGCATCAGGCAGGAAATGGACGTCGTTTTGCCCGCGCCCGTGGGACCCGCCCACAAAATCAGCCCCGATTCGCGGTTCAGGGAAATCAAATGGTTGGTGACGGCTTCGGGCAATCCCAGACGCACGACGTCGGGGGTCTTGCGCGGCATGCGGCGGGCGGAATACATCACGCCCGTCAGCGTCGACACGCGTTCGACGCGGTACATGGTCGACCCGTACGCCATGGAATAGCTGGACCGTCCGGTGTAGGCGCGTTCCAAAGCCTGATGAAACTCCTCGGCGTCGTCGACCTCCAGCACTTTCAGTCCGAATCGGGTTTCCCCGTCGTGAATGTAAAGCGTGTGATCCGGCGTGTACCAGATATCGGAAAAGAGTTGTTCGTCGATCGTAGCCATATATTTATCCCATTCAACGCTCTTTTATAATACATTTTCCGCCGCTTTGGCAAGCGGGTTTAGATGATTGTTTTGTTACCGCGCCGCGACAGACCGGCGGCGGCGAACAAAAACGCCGCGACGATTTCGGTCGCGGGGGCGGCGGGGGCGTCGAACGCGACGGACGCCGTCAGTCCGGCGACGACGCAGAAAACGCCTGTCAGACTGCCCAGCACAGCCATCTGTTCGGGCGTTTTGGCGAAAAAACGCGCGGTGGCGGGCGGAATGATCAGCAGCGCGGACACCAGCAACAGCCCCGTCGTTTTCATCGCCAGCGAAACGAACAGCGCGGTCAGCGTCATAAACACGGCGGACTGTCCGGCGGTCGACACGTTTTCGCTTTGCGCGACGTCGGGCATGACGGCGGCGAAGATCTGCTTTTTCCAGTTCAAAGCCAACAGAACGGCGCAAACCGTTCCGGCGCAGGCGATGAAAATCAGGTCGGCGTCCGTGACGGACAGCATGTCGCCGAACAGGTACGCCGTCAGATCCGCGCGCACCCGAGGCAGATAAGACAATCCGACGATGCCCGCGCACAGGGCGGTCTGTCCGATGATCAACAGCAGAATGTCGATGCCGATAATGAATTTGTCCGACAGCCGCGCCAAAAATCCCGCCGTCAGGCACACGACCAGCGCGACGCCCGCGTTTTCGCCGATGCCCAGCGCCAGCCCCAGCAGAACGCCCGTCAGCGCGGAATGGGACAGCGCGTCGCTGAAATAGGCGGTGCGCCGCCAGATCATCAGACAGCCGATCGGGCTTGCCAGCACTGCCATGACGGCGGCGGCGACCAGCCCCCGCCAGATAAAGGGTTCAGTCCACATATTCGACGCTCCCGTCGGGCAGGTGTTTGTGATCGTGGCGGTGGCGGTAGACCGCCAGCGTCGGGCGTTCGCCGTACAGACGCAGGTATTCGGGGCGGTCGACGACCTCTTCGGGCAGACCGCTGCAACAGATGTGGCGGTTGACGCACAGCACGCGGTGGGTTTTCGCCATGACGACGTGCAGGTCGTGCGACACCATCAAAATCGCGCAGTTCCTGTCGCCGTTCAGTGTTTCCAGCAGGGCGTAGAACCGTTCTTCGCCGACGGGATCCAGCCCCTGCGCCGGTTCGTCCAGCACCAGCAGGTCGGGATCTTTCAGCAAAGTGCGCGCCAGCAGCAGCCGCTGCGTTTCCCCGCCCGACAGCGGGTGAACGCTGTGCCCCGCCAGCCGCGCGATGCCCGTCAGTTCCAAGACTTCGCGCAGTTTGGACGCGGGATAGTCGCCGTCCAGCCGCAAAAAACGTTCGACGGTCAGCGGTATGGCGCGGGGCAGGTTGATTTTTTGCGGCACATAGCCCGTTTTCAACCCCTCTTTGCGCCAGACCGAGCCGGAATCGGGCTTGACGACGCCCAGAACGGTTTTCAGCAGGGTCGTCTTTCCAGCGCCGTTCGGACCGATCAGCGTGACGATTTGCCCCGCCGAAACGCTGAATCCGATGTGTTCCAGAACCGGAACGCCGTCGACGGTCAGGCAGACGTCTTTTAATTCGACGATTTTTTCACTGTTTTTTTTCACGAGTCATCGCGTCCCCGTCTTAAAACTTGTTTTTTACGCCGAAGCGTAATACCTTTAACGACTTAAAGGACACTTTTTCATGTTGGTCAAGACGTTTTTTTTGTTTGCGTTGCTGTTTTCGGGATCGTGCCGCGCCGCGCCCGCCGTCGTTGCGTCGATCGCGCCAGTCCATTCGATCGTTTCGGCGGTCATGGCGGGGGCGGGACAGCCGGAACTGTTGCTGAATCCAGCCGTTTCGGCGCACGATTACGCGCTGAAACCGTCCGACATGCGCAAGCTGGCGAACGCCGATTTGGTGATTTGGGGCGGGGCGGAGCTGGAATCCTTCCTGCCGAAGCCGCTGGAATCGGTCGGAGCGGCGGATAAAAGCGTCGCCGTTCTGTCGGACGGGCGGCTGACCCGTCTGCCCGTTCGGGGCGGGACGGAAAACGACGGGCATTTCTGGCTGATGCCGTCGAACATGGCTGCCGTCGCCGAAATCGCGGCGGAAAATCTGGGGCGGATCGATCCGGACAACAAAGCGCTTTACGATAAAAACGCCGCTTCGGTCGCCGGACGAATGCGGGCTTTGCAACGGACGGGCGAAGAAAAGCTTTCGCCGTTCAAAGGCAAGCCGTTCGTTACGTTTCACGACGCTTTCGCCTATTTTGAAAGGGCGTTCGGCGTCGCGCCGCTGGGCGCGTTGCATATCGACGCGCATCACGCTTCGGGGGCGCGGGCGCTGGCGGCGCTGAGGGAAAAAATCAAATCCGCGGGAAAAGTCTGCCTGTTTTCCGAACCGCAGTTTTCCGCCAAAGGTTTCGCGACCGCCGCGCGGGGACTGGACGTCGAAACGGGCGTTCTGGATCCGATGGGGGCGGGATTGCCGGTGGGCGCGGGATTTTACGAATCCCTGATGAACGGGCTGTTCGATTCGCTGGCGGATTGTTTGAAAAGGATTGACGCGCCGTGAAATTAAAAAGTCTGCTGATTTTGATCTGCGCCGTTCTGCCGGTCGCCGCCGCGTTCGCGGGGGATGGGGAAAAGATTCGGTATCCCGTCGCGGCGGGAACGCTTTATCCCCGAAAAGGGGCGGATCTGGTGAAAAAAGCGGCGGATTTGATCGACGCGGCGGACGGACGTTTGCGTCTGCCGGCGGACGAAATCCCCAAAGCCGTCATCGTTCCGCACGGCGCGCAGATTTTCGCGGGGGACGCGACCGCGGCGGGATACGCGGCTTTGCGGCGGCTGAAGCCCTTTGTCAGGCGCGTCGTTCTGATCGGATCGTCGCATCGGGGCAGGTACTACGGCATATCGCTGTCGGACGCGCGGTATTGGGAAATGCCGGACCGCCGGTTTGAAGTCGACGGCGAAATGAACGAAAAGTTGCTGAAAATTCAGGGCATTGATTACGACGGCGACGCGCACGAAGCCGAATCGTCGCTGGAATCCCAACTGCCGTTCGTGTCCGCCGTGTTCTCCAAGGACGTCAAAATCGTTCCCGTTCTGGTCGAAGACGCCAGCGTCGAACAGGTCGCCGATTTGATCGACGCGGTTTGGGGCGGTTTGGAAACCGTCGTCATCGTGTCGGCTGACATGGCGTCGGGCAAAGACGCGGACAAGGTCGAAAAAACAATGCGCGAGGCGGTCGGACTGACGGAAAACAAAGAATACGGCAGAATTAAAAAACGGCACTTTTGCGCGCCTCTGCCCGTCGCGGGCTTGCTGGCTTACGCGGCGGAAAACGGATCGACGGTCAAACTGATCGATTCGCTGGCGACGTCGGGCGCGGGGGATCTCAGAACGGACGGGACGTTCGGCTACGGCGCGTTCGGCGTGTACGAAAACGACGACGGGGCGCGGGACGATTGGGAACACGTCGAATCCGTCTTGCGCGAAAATCAGGAATCGCTGTTGCGGGTCGCCGCGCAGTCGATTGTTTCGGGGTTCGAACGCGGGCGTCCCCTGCGCGTTTCGGAATCCCGCTATCCCGAGGAATTCGCGCGCAAGACGGCGACGTTCGTCAACGTTTATCACAACGGCGTCCTGCGCGGCGGCGCGGGAACCGGCGAACCCGCGCGGTCTTTGCTGGACGACGTGTCGGAAAACGCCTATAACGCCGTTTTTTCGGACTTCCGTTTCGTCCCGCTGACCGAAGACGAAATCAAAACCGCCGAACTGTCCGTTTCCGTTCTGACCGCTCCGGCGCAGATCCGTTTCGACGGCGAAGACGATCTGCTGTCAAAGCTGAACCCGCAGCAGGATGGCTTGATTTTGCGCGAACGGTCGAACAAGGCGCTGTTCCTGCCGCAAATCTGGGGGACTTTCCCGTCGCCGAAGGAATTTCTGGCGCATTTGAAGCAAAAGGCGGGACTGCCCGCGAATTACTGGTCGCCGACGGTGAAAATCTACCGTTTCCGCGTCATCGATCTGAACAGCGGGGATCTGGAAGACCCGATGTCCGTCTGGCTGCCGAAAGGAAGAAAAAAATGAAAGTGTTGTGGGTCGTCGCGGGGGCTTTGATCACCCCCGATTTCAAAGTGTTGCTGTCCCGGCGTCCGGAGGGGAAAAATCTGGCGGGTATGTGGGAATACCCCGGCGGCAAGATTGAACAGGGGGAAACGCCGAAACAGGCGCTGTGCCGCGAATTGAACGAAGAGCTGAGGTTGGACGTCGACGCGCGGGATTTGGAACCGCTGTCGTTCGCGTCCCACGGCTACGACGCCTTTCATCTGGCGATGCCTTTGTTCGTCTGCCGCAAATGGGGCGGAACGCCCGTCGGCGCGGAAGGGCAGAAGCTCGAATTCGTCGACGCGGAAACGGTCGGTCTGTCCGAAACGCACCCGATGCCGCCCGCCGACGTGTCGCTGTCGGCGGCTTTGCGGCTGTGGACGGCGCGCGCAAAAAAATGAATTTGCGCTCTGGCGGCGCGCGGCGAATTGTTATATAGTAGCGCAAACTTTTTGATAATCGGACTGAAACGATGACGGAAAACAAAAAAACAACTTTCATGCAAAGACTGCCCAACTATTTGACTTTTATGCGCATTCTGGTCATTCCGGGGGTGGTCGCCTCGTTCTACTTTCCGGGCGTCGCCGCCGCTTGGGTCGGTTGCGCGCTGTTCGTCGCGGCGTCCGTGACGGATTATTTCGACGGCTATCTGGCGCGCAAATTCAAAAGCACGTCCAGTCTGGGGCGCACGTTCGACCCGATCGCCGACAAACTGCTGGTCGCCGCGACGTTGCTGATGATGGCGGCGTTCGACCGTCTGGGCGCGACGGGGTTGCTGCCCGCCGTTGTGATTTTGTGCCGCGAGGTGCTGGTTTCCGGCTTGCGCGAATTTTTGGCTGAAATCCGGATCGGACTGCCCGTGACGCGTCTGGCGAAATGGAAAACGGGGATTCAGATGTTCGCCATTCCGATGCTGATGGTCGCGGATTTTTCGCCGTGGTTCTGCTATTTCGGCGAAGTCGGCGAAGTGCTGATCTGGGTCGCCGCGACGCTGACCGTGATGACGGGGTACGATTACCTGCGCACGGGTCTGAAACATTTGGACTAATCTTTTCAAAAGGATAACGGAAATGAAACGCAGTTATGTCGCTTTGCCCGACTACGCGATCGGCGCGGACGTGTACGACAAAGCCCCCGCTTTGCTGAAAAAATACGGGAAAACGGCGGTGATCGTCGGCGGAAAACGGGCGATGGCGGCGGCGGCGGACGCGCTGGAACGCGCGTTGGAGCGGGGCGGAGTCTCCGTCGCCGGACGCGTTTGGTACGGCGGCGATTCCACCTATGAAAACGTGGACATGCTGAAACGGAACGAAACCGTGACGGGCGCCGACATGATTCTGGCGATGGGCGGCGGCAAATGTTGCGACACCTGCAAAGTGCTGGCGGAGGATTTGGAAAAGCCGCTATTCACGTTTCCGACGATATCGTCGAACTGCGCGCCCTGCACGGCGCTGGCGATCATGTACAACGCGGACGGCAGTTTCAAAAACAATTTTTACAGCTCCCGCCCGCCTTTGTGCGTGTTCATCAACGACGAAATCATCGCCCGCGCGCCGGTCGAATACCTGCAAGCCGGCATCGGCGACGCGCTGAGCAAGGAAGCCGAGGTCGAACTGGCTTTGCGCCACGTGAAATTGGATCAAAACCTGCTGGTCGGGCGCGCGTTGTGCGCCGCCTGCACCGAACCGCTGTTGCAATACGGGGCGGCGGCGCTGGAATCCTGCCGCGAAAAACGGTCTTCGCCGGCGTTGCAGGAGGTCGCGCTGGACATCGTGATTTCAACGGGACTGGTCAGCAACATGACGGTTTGTCCGGAATTTTACTATAACACCAATCTGGCGCACTGCTTTTATTACGGCGCGACGGTGTTTCCCGCTTCGCACAAGTATCTGCACGGCTTTCTGGTGGCGTTCGGAGTGCTGGCTCTGCTGGATTACGACGGGCGGGACGAACTGCGCGACCGCGTGATGGCGTTTTACAGAAAAACGGGATTGCCCGTCACGCTGGCGGCTGTCGGTCTGACGCCGGACGATCTGCCCGCTTTGATCGCCAAAGCGACCAAAGTTCCCGGCTGGCATGTCGAAGGATACGATCTGGACGCCGACAAATTCCGCCGTTCGATCGAACGCGTCGACGCGCTGGGCAGATCTGCCTGACGCCCCGCGTTTTAATACGACGTTGCGACGAAAATTCACTTGCCGCCGCCTTGAAAATAATGGAAATTGCGAGGAGGACGC
>DJRZ01000054.1 GCA_002440235.1 Alphaproteobacteria bacterium UBA6347 | reverse complement strand
GACGCGCCGTCGTCGCGCACCGCGCCGGCCGCCAGAATCAAATCGCCCAAGCCGATGCCGGACTGCATCGCGCCGCACGATCCGATGCGGATCATCGCCCCGACGCCGACGCGGGACAGTTCTTCGACAGCGATGCCGGCGGAACACCCGCCGATGCCCGTGGACACCGCCAGCACTTTAACGCCCTTGTATTCGCCCGACAGACTGCGGTATTCGCGGTTGTACGCCAGTTCTTCGACATTCGATAAAAAAGACGCGATTCTGTCCAGCCGCGCGGGATCTCCCGGCAGCAGGGCAAACGGCGCGCTTTGCGTTTCGTCCAACCGGACGTGAGGCTGAATCATTTTTTATCCTCTCCGCATTTGCGAAACGAACGGCAGTGCGTCTTTTCGATTTTTTCTTTCAGCTTGCGGATTTTTTCGGGCATTTCGCCAAAGGGAATTTCCTTGACCGCCGCGACGCTGCCCAACGCCGCCGCCGTGTCGTAGTACCAGCATTTGTACGTCAGCGTGTCCAGCGTGTTTTGCAACGCCTGCATGTCGCGTTTAACCCGTTCGATCTGCTTGTAAAACATCTGGCGGCGTTCTTCGATCGTCGAATCGCCCTGAACGCACAAATCGATGTAGCGTTTGATGTCCTTGATTTGCAGACCGCTGGCCTTCAGGCATTCGATCATGCGCAGCCATTCCAGATCGGTGTCCTGAAACTTGCGGATTCCGCCGTTGCCGCGGTTCACGAACGGCAGCAGCCCCTCTTTGTCGTAATAGCGCAATGTCGGCGCGGGCAGCCCCGTTCTTTCCGAAACGTCGCCGATGGTGTAAAACATGGAAAAGCCCTTTCTTGTTTTAAAGTTCACTTTAACGAAAGATGTACGCTTTTCGCCCGCCGTTTTCAAGCCCTTTGCAGCAAATCGCGGATTTCTTCGGGGCTTTTCCCCTTGTAGTCGACGCGGCACGACGTGACGGGCTGGCGGTAGTCGTTTTTGTTGATCGAACGCGATTCCACGATGACCGCGGGCGGCAAGATCGACCATTTGTACAGCGCGCCCGCCATGCGTTTGTAAAACTTGTCCAGCCAAGCGGTCTTTTGTTCGCGCGAAACGGGCGTCGTTTTTTCGTACAAAAATTCGGAATCCAGCATGTCGGCGTAGCTTTCGTGCCTGTTTTCAATGCGCCAGATCACTTCGTCGAGGAACGGATAGGGCATCAGGGCGTCTTCGGCGATCAGGGGCTTGCCCGTTTTCGGGTCGATCGCCAGCTCCGCCCCCGGACGTTTCAAAATGACGGATTCGGGAATGGCGTTCTTGACGGGTCTGTTCGCGTTCAGCCACCGCGCCAGCGAAAACAGTTTCGTCTTCGGCACGTCGGCGATCGGGGCGAACCCGCCCGACATGTCGCCGTTGATCGTCGCGTATCCCATGTACAGTTCGGATTTGTCCGACGTCGCGATCGGAACGCAGGCGGCGAACTCGTTCGCGACGCCCCACAGAAAAACCGCGCGGGAACGGGCTTGAATGTTGTCCTGGGTGAAGGACGCCTTGTACCGGCAGTCCCATTGCGATTCGATCTTGGCGAACAGTTCGGAAAAGCATTCGTTCGCCGCGTCCACCATTTTGCCGATCGGCATTTGCGTAAAGCGAATGCCCAGATTTTTCGCCAAAGTCGCGGCGTCGTCGCGGCTTTCCGCGCTGGTGATTTTCGACGGCATGCTGACGCCGAACACGTTTTCCGCGCCCAGAGCGTCCGCCAGCAAAACCGCGCAAACCGTCGAATCCAAACCGCCCGACAATCCCAGAACCGCGCGTTTCAGTCCGCATTTTTTGAAATATCCGGAAATCCCCTGCACGATTGTTTTGTAAGTGCGCTCCAAATCGTTTTCATAGTCCAGCGTGAAAACCTTTTCCTCGGACAGCGTTTTTTCCAGCCCTTTGGTCAGGGGATAGACCGCGCCCTTGTTTTTCAGCGGATTGACGATCAGGCATTGTTCGGCGAACGACGCCGCCCGCGCCGTCAGCGTCCCGTCGGACGAAAAAACGCGGCTGGCGCCGTCGAACGAACAGCAGTCCATCGCCCCGACTTGATTGACGTAAGCGAACGGAATCCCGTACTGTTTGGCGATGAAGGACAGCATGTTGTGTTTCAGCTGTTCCTTTTTCGCGCGGCAGGGCGACGCGGAACAGTTGATGAAAACGTCGGGCTTGTCCGCCGCCAGTTCCTCCACCGGATCGACGGCGTACAGCGTGCGGTGGAAAAATTCCTTGTTGTTCCAGCAGTCTTCGCAAATCGACACGCCGTAGGACACGCCGTTGACGGCGATCGTTTTTTTTATGTCGACGACCCTGTCCGGACCGAACTCGCCCAGCGTGTCCGCGGGCTGGACGCCGGCGACGGGCGACGGTTCGATATAGCGGCTGTCGTTGAATTCCGAATACGTCGGCAGCAGACGCTTGCGGACGATCCCTTTGATTTCTCCGCCGTTCAGGACGGCGACGGCGTTGTAATACCGCCGTCCGACGGGCGAATCCCCGCGCGGCTCCACAAACCCGACCAAAGCGGTGGTGTTTTTGCAAAGCTTTGCCAATTCCTTGACCCACCGCACGTTTTCGGCGACGACGACGGGGTGGCGGTCGATGACGTCTTCGACCGGATAGCCCATTAACGCCAGTTCCGGAAACGCGATCATATCCAGTCCGACGCGTTCGGCGTAGCGGATATACCGCGCGATTTTCAGTCCGTTGCCCGCGACGTCCCCGATCGTCGGGTCGATTTGCGCCAATCCGATCCAGCCCGCTTCCGCGGACGCGATTTGTCTGATTTCATCGAAAACGCGTTCCGTGTCCGCGTCCGGCGCGCCGCCGCTTTGCAAAAAAACGTCCGCCCGTTTCGCCAAACCGGCAAGCTTTTCGTCGTTCAAATCGGTCATGGGGTGTCCTCCGTTTCGTTTGCAGTCAGTATAAAATTTGAAAAAAACGATTACAAATGAAAAAATCTCTTTACAATGATTCTAAACAACAGTATAAAGGTTGCGAATTTTGTTATTTTTGGAGGAATATCTTATGAAATACGTATGCACGGTTTGCGGTCAGGTCGTCGAATCCGATGAAATGCCGGCGGTTTGCCCCGTTTGCGGCGCGACCACGTTCAAAGTGCTGGACGAATCGGCGAAAGCCTACGCCGACGAACACCGCGTCGGTGCGGCGAAAGGACTGGACGAACGCGTCGTCGCCGGACTGCGCGAAAACTTCACGGGCGAATGTTGCGAAGTCGGCATGTACTTGGCGATGTCGCGCCAAGCCGACCGCGAGGGCTACCCCGAAATCGCCGAAGCGTTCAAACGCTATGCTTTCGAAGAAGCCGAACACGCCGCGAAATTCGCCGAACTGCTGGGCGAAGTCGTGACCGATTCGACGAAAAAGAACGTCGAAATGCGCGCGGCGGCGGAATTCGGCGCGTGCGACGGCAAGCTGAAACTGGCTAAACTGGCGAAGGAATTGAATTACGACGCCGTTCACGACACCGTGCATGAAATGTGCAAGGACGAAGCCCGCCACGGACGCGGTTTCGACGGATTGTTCAAACGCTATTTCAAATAAAAACCGCGCCGATGCGGTCGACAAAGGGAAAGCTTCGCGGCTTTCCCTTTTTTGTATTTGTGAAAACC
>DJRZ01000065.1:6707-6827 GCA_002440235.1 Alphaproteobacteria bacterium UBA6347 | reverse complement strand
GATTTTTTCCGTTTTTTTCGGCGTTCCGACCAGAATGTCCATAGCGGCGTACTGCTTTTCCGTTACCGACAGAACGCGGACGCTCCCCGCCTCCGGAACCAAGGATTTCAGCCGTTTTTT
>DJRZ01000065.1:6194-6587 GCA_002440235.1 Alphaproteobacteria bacterium UBA6347 | reverse complement strand
CTTTTCTGAATCGAGTCGCGCGCCGTCTTTCGGCTTTGGTTTTGACCGGCAGGTCGAAAAAGACCAGTATCCGCATGTATCTTTCCCCCAGCGCCGCCATTTTTTCACTCGAACAACGGGGCTTTTGAAAATTCGGGCAGGACGAGCGAGCGCGCCTCTCTGTCCCGAAAAGCGTTCACCAAAGAATACGCCGTTTGCTCCACCGCCTTTAAAATCGTCGTTTCTTCGCCGTCAAAGGAACAGTTGCGCGTCAAAACGGCGACCAGCCGCTGTTTGTCTTCTTTTTCCAGCCGGTCTTTTTCGCACAGATCGAATTTCACGACCGCCCAGTCGACAAAGGCGCGGAACGGTTCGATCACGTCGTCCGCCAGATTGAACGCGTTCAGATTGTTC
>DJRZ01000065.1:0-6176 GCA_002440235.1 Alphaproteobacteria bacterium UBA6347 | reverse complement strand
GCATGATGCAGTCCGAAACAGGGCAACAGCCCCGCCCCGACCAAACTGCGGGCTACGGCGCCGCGAACAATGGCGTAGCCGTAATTCAGCGCCGCGTTTGTGATGTCGGCGTCGTGACGTTTGAAGTTTTCAAACAGGTTGTCCCAATACACCCCCGCCGCGAACGCTTCGCCGTTCGCCGCGTCGCCGGATTGAACGTTTTTGGCGATTTCATCCAGCTTGTCGCAAAAACGGTTTCCGACGCGGCGCAGAACTTCGGCTTGATTGCGGATTTTGGCTTTGACGATTTTCTGCCACAATCTTTTTTTCAGCGGTTCGGAAGCTTCAATTTGCAAATGGGCGACTTCGCTGTGTCTGGAATGAGCGCCGAAAGCCGTATAAACGCCGTTCGGCGTGTGCGTCCCGTCGCAGGAAAAAAGGCAAACGCCGTATTCCGCCAGTTCGGAAAGCAACGTCGACGTCATTAAGATATGCTTGCTTTCCAAAATGACGACGGCGACGTCCTCCAACGGCAGAGTGACGCTTTCGCCGTTTTCCGGTTCGTACAGCAACTGTCTGTTTTTAACGGACAGTTTGCAGGCGGAAGTGATTTGGACGATGCGCCAAGCCATCAGCGTTTTCCTTTTTTGATATTCAGCGGCAGACGTTGTTCTGATTTGACCTCGACGTACCGTCCCAGAGGATCGACCTGATATTTTTTGATATATTCAAGGTTGCGCACACCCAAGCCCGCCCATGTTTGGCTCCTATCAGGAGCTGTTATTGTAATGGCTCCGGTTCCTCTATGCGTGCTAACATAGTAGCCCATAATGTCTGCTTGAATCTTCACCAAATCGTCCTTGTACAGACTGAATTTAAACGCGTACGTTTCGTCCATAACGATCCATTCGCTTTCAGGCTTGTTTGCAACGATCGCCCTGTTCGGCAATTCGGACTTAACCCCGTCCGCCAGATAGATCGGAACCAGATAAAACTGTTCCTTTCCTTTGGCGTTTTTCTTAGAAAACACGTCGACGCGCAACATATTGCCGTTGTTCGCCAATCCGCCGCGCAGTCTTATTCCTGATTTGACGTCCTTTTCGCTGTATTGCGGCTTATTTGGATTCAATGTCCGGATCGTATCCTGATGCGCCTCCCCCGTCGCGTTTTTGCGCGGTGGGCGGGACACGAAAATTTCCGCCAGCGACGCCTGAACGTCCTGATAAAAACCGTCCCACGGCTGTTTGACGCACTGTTTGAACGCCTTGTACCACGCTTCGCCGTGTTTTTGGGCGTAGAATTGCTTGTTTTCAAAAATTTTCGACAGATGCGCCAGATACCGCGTGTAACCGTTGGTCGCGCAAGCGATGACGATCGCGTCCTGCGCGTGGTGGCGGTCGTTTTCATTACGGTCTTTCCTCAATCCCCATTGATGCCGCAAAAAGTCCGTCAACGCCCCGTTGCGGGCTTGCACATGGTCTTTGATATCCGTTTGACCGCCTGAAAAATCAATGCAGTCGTCAAGGTATTTCATGACATAGCGCGCCATATACCGCGTGTCGTTGATGTTGCGGTCGCGGAATTCAAGTTCTTTTTCATCGAAATCGCGGATCTGCAGTCTGTCGCGTTTTTTCGCGCCCAGTCCTTTCATGGACTTGACGCGGGCGATGAATTCCACCTGTTTGACGGGATCGACGATGTATTCCAGCGGCGTTTTGTCCGACTTTTGCCTGTTTTCGCGCGACAGGCACAAAACTTTGTTGTTTTGCGAATTGTCCAGCGAACGCGAATACGGAACGATATGGTCGACGTCGCAGTAATCCTGTTCCGTCAGCCGCCGCAAATCCAAAGCTTCGCCCGAATAAACGCACTTGCCGTCCTGCTGTTCGTACAAACGGAATTTCAGCAGATCGCGACCGCCTATGTTTTCGATGCCCGTTTTGGCTTGCGCCAAGGCTCTGGCTTTTTCCTTTTCTTCGCCGTATTCCTTTTGTTTTTCGGCGATTTTTTTGCGTTCGTCATGATCGTTGTAGACGTCGCGCGCCAGTTCGACATTGATTAGATCGGGCGTTCCGTATTCGCGCGTCAACGCGTTGTAGACCTTGCGGAACTGCGCCATCGCGCGGTTGACGACCGGAACCGTCGTCGCCAAAGATTCCGGAATCGGCGGCAGGAATTTTCCCTTTTGCGCGGCGAAGCTCTCCCCCGTCGATTTGAAATCGTAGCCGACGCGTTCGCAAGCCTCGTTGTATTTCAGTCCCTTTTGCATTTCGGGCAAAATCTTGTACAAAGCCTTTAAAGACAGGCGGACGAATTTTGAAAAGGACAGAGACGTCAGCTTTTCCGTTTCCGCATCCGGCAAATCAAGCTCTTTCAATCCTTTGACGATATCGGCGTCGTTTTTTCGCGTGGCGATGACGGTTGCGATTTTATCCAGCTTTTCAACAGAACAGGCTGAAACGTCCATGACGCTTTTTAAATCGTGCCACCCCTTTAAAGAGAAAAATTTCTGGTTTTCGGGGTTTTCGTTCCTTTTGATTTCCTCGCCCGTCTTTTTATCATAAACGGGTTTCGGATTGTATTCGACGTCGGCGAATTGAACGTCCGGACGTTTGGCAAACAACGCCTTTTTCAAAGCTGAATATTTGACTTCCTTTTGATTTTTCAACAGATCGAAAACCGTTTCTTTTTCCTCTTGCGTCAAAAAACGGATTTTGCCGTCGGACTCTTTAACGCGGCAGTTGTTGATTTTCGTCCACGCCACGAAAAATTCGGCGGACGGCGCGTTTTTCGGCGCGCGCGGCTGATCCGGTTCAAACTGGCATTTGCCGATCATTTTTTCAATGTCTTCGCTTTTGATTTCGCGGAAACGGAAAGCGATTCGTTCGAAATCCCGTTGCAGTTTTTCATTCGCCGCCTCTAAACCGAACGCGCGCTGACGTTCGAAAATCAGCCGCGTTTCCCGTTCGATTTCGTCGCGGGGAATCGAATTGGCGTAAGTCGGATTTCCCTTTTCGTCTTTCCGGTTTCTTTTTTGCCCGCCTTTTTCGACGAAGATTTGAGCCAAAGTTTTGCCGTTTTCCAGCAAATCCCTGTTCGCTTTGACGGCGGCAAGCACTTTCCCGCTTTCGGCGTCCGCCTTTTCCGCCGCGATGCGATAGGATTTAAATCCGCGGTGTTTAGCCAAATGCGTTAATACGCGGATAAATTCGACCGTCGTCAGCTTTTCGGTCAAGGCTTTGACGCGCAAATCCCAAACGTCGTCGTTGCCGCGCGCTTTGTAAATATTGCTTTTTTCGTCAAACAGGGATTTTTCGTCAATCAAGCCGCTTGCGGCGAACAAACGCTTTATTCCCAGCAACCGTCTGGCTTTGCGGCGGCACAACCGGCGCAGCAACCGTTTTTGACGTCTGGGCAAAGCCAACGAACTGCCGTCTTTCGGATTTTCCGCCACGGGGAAACAGCGTACGCCCGATTTGACGATTTTTCCCGTCGGGTAAATGTTGTTTTCAGGATCCGCCGCGTCGTCGAAATCAACGACCGCCCACCCCAGCGACGCGATACCGATATCAAAACCGAAAATTCTTTTTTCCATAACCGCCTCTATCAAAAATAGTTTTAAGTTCAGCTTGACTCATAAAATCGGTTATGGCAATATCATTTTCGTCGAAAAGAACGATTATTTGCGTTTTAATTGGAAAGGAAGCGATAATAATCGATAAATTTCGAGTGGGGCAACGGCGATCCGGTCTTGTATCGGGGTAGCCGTCCCCTAATTTTATACAACAAAAGTATTAATTCCCCGCGCTTACTTTTTTCAACAATTCCCAATAACGCCCGTCCGCGATGACGTCTTTGTTTCCCGCCCGCAACAAATCGGCGATTGTTTCGCCTTTGCCGGAAACGGCGCTCATATCCGCGCCGTGTTTGCGCAGCAGATCCAGCCTGTTCAGTTTCCGCGTCACCGTTTCCCGCGTTTTCACGGTGTGCGCGACCGCGCTGTTGCCGTCGGCGTCGGCGGCGTTGACGTCCGCACCCGCCGCAATCAGTTTGTTCAAAACCGCGTCCGGCGCCCGCGCTTTGACCGCCGCGAGCAAAGGCGTTTGACGATTTGCCGCCCGCGCGTTGACGTCCGCGCCTTTTTTCAATAAAAAGTCGATTGTTTCCGTCGGTTTTCCCTTTTCCAAAGCGCGGATCAATGCCGTCCGCCCTTTTGCGTCGACGGCGTCGACTTTCGCTCCCGCCGCGACCAGTTTATTCAAAAGGACGGTCGGCGCATCAGCCTCGATCGCCGCGTTCAAAGGCGTTCCGCCGTCCGCCGACCGAGCGTTGGCGTCGGCGCCGTTTTTCAGCAAAAAACTGATTGTATCCGTCAATTTTCCCTTTTCCAAAGCGCGGATCAGCACCGTCCGTCCCGCCGCATCAAGAGCGTTGACGTTTGCGCCGAATTTTTTCAACAGCGCCGCTTTTTTCAAATTTCCGGCGTTCAGAACGGCATAAGCGAACAACGGCGTTTTTCCGTCGACCCGAACATTCGGATTTGCGCCGTGTTTCAATAAAAAGCGCATGACGTCCGCCGATCCGCCCCATTTTAAAACAGCCGCCAAAGGCGTGTTTCCGTTTCCGTCGCGTTTATTGACGTCCGCGCCGTGTTTCAACAGCGTCTTCGCCAACTGATATTTCAACGCGTTGTTTCCCGTCACGGCGCGGGTCAGAAGCAAATCGCCGCGCGGGTTTGTCGCGTCCGGATTCGCGCCCGCTCGCAACAGCGGCTCCATCGCGGGCGGAAAACGATCCAGCGCGCAGAACAAGGCGTTTCCGCTCGCGCACGCTTCTTTTTCCAAATCAACACTGTATTTCAGTAATTCGGAAACGGCGGAAAGATTTTTCGCCTTGATCGCCGCGGCGATCGGCGTCACGCCGTCCGCTTCGCCGTTCGGATCGACGCCCGCCCGCAAATTTTTGACGACGCGGGAAAGATTGCCTTCGTCAATGGCTTCAGTCAAACAGGACACGTTTTTGCGCATGCCGCAAAACCAGGCGGCGCGCGCCGGAAAAACGGCGACCAGAAAAAAAGCCGCGCCCAGAAGAATCGCCCGTTTCGTCATTGTCCGCCCTCCCTTGCTTTTTCGGCGACGTTCAGCGCGAACGCGGACGGCGATGTTTGTTCCAGCGCCTCCACAGCGACGGCGCGTTCGGACAGATCCGCCAGTTTTGCCAAAGCCGCCGTTTGTTCCGCCCCGCCCGCTTTGACGGAATAAAAGTTTTTCAGCGCGAACGCCTTGATTTTCAAATCGCGCGAGTCAACTTCCGCCCGTTTCAAATCGGCGGGAGTCAGTTCGACAAAGTAGCTGTCGGGCATGTATTCGATCCAGCGCCCCTGCGACGTGTAAGACAAATCCAATCCCGTCGGAACAAACAAGGAAAGCGCGTTTTCAGCCGTCGACGACGCCAGCCCCGACGCGTTCGACGTCGCCGCGACGTTCCGGTGCAACTTCTTTTCCAGCGGCACTTTCGCATCGCGGTATCCCCGCGCCTTCAATCGGGCGGACGTCGTCAATCCGCGCGGGATATTTCCGCAAAAAGGCGTTTCGCCGACGATTTCGCCGTTGACGGACAAGGTCGCCGTCACGTTTGAATCGACGCACACATATTGCGTTTTTTCCACCTTTTCCAGCAGGGCGCAAGCGTTCGCGCCCGCGCAAATCAACAACAGAACGATTCTTTTCATTTCGCCCTCACCCCCACGGAAACGAACACCCTGTCGACGTCGCCGACAAAGCCTTTTGTTTCAAAGCTCAGCGTTTCCGCGCCGCAATCATAGTGTTTGACACCGCCGAACAGCTTTTCCAGACGGCACTTTTTTTTGCCGCGCGTCGTCATCGACGGCGAAAAGAAGACGGCTTTTCCGACTTTTTTCCACCCTTCCAGCGTGAAATCGAAATATTGTTTCGCGACCGCCCGCCCTTTTTTGTCAAACGCGGTGAAATAAACCTGCATCGGGCGCGCGTTCGACGTCCGGTAAAGATCGGCATTCGCGTCAAACCGCCAAAACGGCGCGCCGTCCGAAAAAAACGAATGTTTGAATTTGCCCGCGCGCAGATAAACGCCCCGCTCCGCGCCGGTCGCGTCCAAAGCGCACCGTCCGCCGTCGAAACAAATCAAATCGACGTTTTCCTTTTTCGGCTCGGCTTCCC